>NZ_KB900536.1:607915-956248 GCF_000378965.1 Thioalkalivibrio thiocyanodenitrificans ARhD 1 | reverse complement strand
TGCAGCCTCGCAAGAACGTGGCGCGGCTGATCGACGCCCACCGGCAACTGCCTGATTCCCTGCGACGCGATGTACCGCTGATCGTGGTGGGCAGGGCGGGTTGGGGGTGTGGGGATGTGATCGCCCGGCTTGAGGCCGAGGGCGATGCGGGGCTGCGCTGGCTGCGCTATGTGCCGGAGTCTGATCTGAAGAGCGTGATGAGTGGAGCGGCAGCCCTGGTGTTCCCGTCCCTTCACGAGGGCTTCGGTCTGCCTGTACTCGAAGCCTTTGCGGCCGGTATCCCCGTGGTGGCCTCGGGGACGACCGCATTGCCGGAGGTGGCCGAAGGGGCGGCCTTCATGGTGGATCCCGAAGACGCGGGCGAGATCGCGGACGCCATGCGCCAGATCCTCGAAGTGCCGGGCCTTGCCGAAGGATTGCGAACATCGGGATTGTCCCGGGCGAGGGAATTCACCTGGGAGCGCACTGCCTCGATGACCCTTGAGGTCTATAGGGATGTGCTCGGCAGACATTGACAAAGTATCTTTGGACGATTTGTCCGTTGTCAGTTGTCAGTGGTCCGTTGTGAAAACCCGTTGACATGCCTCCGGGGCCGATTACGCTCCTGACAACTGACAACTGACAACTGACAACTGACAACTGACAACTGACAACTGACAACTGACAACTGACAACTGACAACTGATTCCACGCATTATCGTTACGATCAAGGAGTGATTCTCCCGTGATTCCAGTGATTCTTTCAGGCGGTTCCGGCACCCGGCTCTGGCCCATGTCCCGGGAGTTGTATCCGAAACAGTTCCTGCCACTCTCGGATGGCGATCGGACGTTGCTTCAGTGCACGCTGGACCGGATCGCGGACTTTCCCGGCGGACGGGCGCCGGTGGTGGTGTGCAACGAGGAGCACCGTTTTCTGGTGGCCGAACAGTTGCGCCAGGCCGGTGTGAAGCCCGAAGCGATTGTGCTGGAACCGGTGGGGCGCAACACGGCACCGGCGGTGGCACTTGCTGCGTTGGCCCAGGCGGATCCGGATTCGGTCCTGCTGGTGATGCCCGCGGATCACGTGATCCGGAACGTGGACGCCTTTCATGAGAGTGTTGCCGCGGGATTGCCCCTGGCCCAGGAGGGCGCGTTGGTCACGTTCGGTATCGTGCCCACCTCTGCGCATACCGGCTACGGCTATATACGGGCCGACAAGGAACGTCAGTGGTCCGTTGTTGATGGTCAGTTGGTGAAAGCCGACCGATCGGGGAGCGCTGACAACGGGCCGTACCTGGTGGCGGAATTTTTCGAGAAACCCGATGCGCCAACGGCGGAGAGGTATCTCGCGTCGGGTGACTACTTCTGGAACAGCGGCATGTTCCTGTTCCGTGCATCCAGCTACCTGGAGGAACTGGAGCGCCATGCCCCGGATATTCTCGAGGCTTGCCGCGCGGGATTGGAGGCGCAGGCGTGCGACCGGGATTTCCTGCGTCCGGATGAGGAGGCCTTTGCCGGCTGCCGCGCGGATTCCGTGGATTACGCCGTCATGGAGAAGACCGACCGCGCCATGGTGGTGCCGCTCGATGCGGGATGGAATGACGTGGGTTCCTGGGAATCCCTCTGGGCGATCGGCAGGCAGGATACAGACGGTAACGTGCTCGTCGGGGATGTGCTTACCGAAGGGGTCCGAAACACTTATGTGCATGCCGGCCAGCGGCTGGTCGCCGCGGTAGGCCTGGAGAACCTGGGGATCGTGGAGACCGGCGATGCGGTGCTGGTCATGGACAGGGCCAGGACCCAGGACGTGAAAGAGATCGTCAAGCAGCTGCGCGAAGCAGACCGCGGCGAGACCCGGACCCACCGCTGTGTGGCCCGGCCCTGGGGTACCTACGAGTGCGTGGATTCGGCGGAGCGTTTTCAGGTGAAGCGCATTACGGTGAAGCCCGGCGAAATGCTTTCGCTGCAGATGCACCATCACCGTGCCGAGCACTGGGTGGTGGTGCGCGGCACGGCCCGCATCACCCGTGGTGAGGAGGTGTTCATCCTCAGTGAGAACGAATCCACCTACATCCCGATTGGCGTAAAGCATCGTCTTGAGAACCCCGGCCGGATCCCGCTGGAATTGATCGAGGTCCAGTCCGGCGCCTACCTGGGCGAGGACGACATCGTGCGCCTGGAGGATACCTACGGGCGCGTGAAGTAGCAGCCCCGCCTATGAGGTCAGGTCTCGCATTGTTTGCCGCACATCCGGCAGAGGGTAGGGGTTGACTGTGGGAAATCGCCCGGGGGACCGGGCTCCTACGGGACCGGCCCTGGCGAAGGCATTGCCCGTTGGATGGGGCGCTTCCCCCCCTGTAGGAGCCCGCTCCTGCGGGCGATCGGCGCGGTATCCCCATATCCCCATTGGGGGTCAAGTCTAGCAAAATATAGTTTATCGACTTCACTCAAACGCCGGGTCAAACCCACACCTTCGTGGGACGGTCTGCGGGGACCGGCAAACAAGACACGCAGGCGCTACGGGCTGTGTGCGATCGTCCATTCATGGTGGATAGTCGAGTTCCAGTTGGTGGCGGATGGCGAGGATGCGGATCTGGTCGCGTGCGGGGATGAAGCGATAGAGGGCGACGTAGCCGGACTTGCCGTAGGAGATGATCAGTTCGCGGATGTCGCTTTCAATACTGCGGCCGATCAAGGGATGTGCCTTGAGCGCATCTATTGCGCAGGTAATGACATCGGCTGCCGTTACCGCTGCTGTCGGGTCGTGTTCGCATATCCCCATTGGGGGTCAAGTCTAGCAAAATATAGTTTATCGACTTCACTCAAACGCCGGGTCAAACCCACACCTTCGTGGGACGGTCTACGGGGACCGGCACACAAGACACGCAGGCGCTACGGGCTGTGTGCGATCGTCCATTCATGGTGGATAGTCGAGTTCCAGTTGGTGGCGGATGGCGAGGATGCGGATCTGGTCGCGTGCGGGGATGAAGCGATAGAGGGCGACGTAGCCGGACTTGCCGTAGGAGATGATCAGTTCGCGGATGTCGCTTTCAATACTGCGGCCGATCAAGGGATGTGCCTTGAGCGCATCTATTGCGCAGGTAATGACATCGGCTGCCGTTACCGCTGCTGTCGGGTCGTGTTCGAGCAGGAACTTGAACCGGCGCTCCAGATTCTCGAGCGCGTTCTCGGAATAGATTACTTTCGGCAAGGCCGTGGCCTATCGGTGGCGACTCCCTGCGCCAACCGCTTCAGCCAGGTGTGCACATCGTCGGCACGATAAACGTGGCCGCCTTCCTCGATGTCGTTATCCGCCCGCATGGCCTCGAGAACGAATTCATGCATCCGTTCTTCGCGCGAGATTTCCCGCTCGAGCGCTTCGACCATGACGCTGTGGGGCGAGCGGTGACTCAGTTCGGCCAGCCGCTGGATCCTGGCCTTGAGTTCTTCAGGGAGCTTTATGGATGTAGATACGACGGGCATGACTCACTCCGGGGCACAGGTAGTCATATCGTAGTACCCGAGTGGGCGAGGTGCAAGATTCCGATATGCATCGCGTCCGGGGCCGGTCAGTCCTTTTCAGGCCAGGATTCGCCCGGGGGGCAACTGGAACGGGGCCGGCGGATTGTCGTTTGGTGCGGTGTAATTTATAAGCTACAATCCGGGTATGGTTGAGATCCGCAAGTACAGGACGGTACAGGCGCGGGTTCCGTTCGACGAATGGTTCGCCGGGCTCCGCGACAGGAGGGCGCAGAGGCGGATTCAGGTAAGGATCGACCGTCTGGCGCTTGGTCTGGAAGGGGACTGGAGGCCAGTTGGTGAGGGAGTTCGTGAGCTTCGTATCCCCGAAGGTGGTGGATATCGGGTGTATTACGCGTGGGATGACGATGCGCTCGTGCTGCTTCTGTGCGGTGGGAACAAGTCGACGCAGTCGAGTGATATTGCGAAAGCGAGAGAGTTCTGGAGAGATTATCATGGTCAATGAATCGCGCTCGGTGCCGTATCGCTCGGCTGACTATCTGAAGTCTGCTGAGGATATTGCAGATTACCTGAATGCGGCGCTCGAGGACGGTGATGAACGGGTTCTGCTGCTGGCGCTCAGGAATGCTACGGACGCAATTGGTGGCATGTCGGAACTGGCGCGTCGCAGCGGCTTGTCGCGGGAATCGCTGTATAGGACCCTCTCCAAGGAGGGGAACCCACGGTTGTCCAGTCTTCGGGCGATTCTGGGGGCATTTGGTGTTGAATTGTCGGTCCGGCCGAGGGCGGCTTGATTGCTGGTGTATGTCATTACCTATAGGGGTCAAGTCTAGCAAAATATAGTTTATCGACCATGGCAGTCAGCAAGCCGATTCAGCGCCGTCCGGGTGATTCATGTCCAGCGGAAGGGAGTGACCTGTGGGACCCGCGTCCGGGAGTCGAGGACGATTCGGGGAGCATGGCGTGCATATCTCTCTACTACTGCGGCCGCCGATCTGCGTGCTGTGACGGGGTGTTCTCGCTATGAACGGTGTGGGATATGCAGGCTGGTCAGGCGATCCCCGATGGGGCATCCGCAGGGATCAGTCGGGGCTAGTATTCCCGTCGGATCCTTGCGATTTGGCTAACTCAAGCCCGGCCCGGGCAAGAAACCCGGAGCGTGTTTCATGCGCGCGCGCTGCCGCGGCATCGATGGCCCGCAATACCCGCTTGGGAATGGTGATGTTGATGCGTTGCGCGGGCCCCTGGATACGGCTTACGTCGATGTCCACCATCGCATGAATCCAGCCCTTGTATGCCGGGTTGTTCACGTAGGTTTCAGCGGGCAGAGGGGCCGGGAGGGGTTCACCGGCGTCAATCAGGGATTCGAGGTGCATGAGAATGGCGTTCTCGGCATTCTCGATGGCCTCCTCCAAGGTGTCACCGGCTGAGAAACAGCCGGGAAAGTCAGGAACCACGACGCCATACGCGCAGGATTCGGTGCCCGGTTCGATCAGAATGAGGTACCGCATCAATCTACTCCAGTCCTGCCTGTTTACGAATCGCCTTGACCAGTCCCTTGCCAAGATCCTTCTTCGGGTGGGGCACGGTGAGGATGGCTCCGGGATGATCGGGATGTGAGAACTGATGATGGCTGCCGCGTACCCGTACCTGGCGCCAGCCTGCTTCCCTGAGTTCCCTGATCAGCTCCCTGCTGTTCATGGTGTGTATGATGCACACCCGCAGGGTTCAGCGCAAGACGATGGGGTCAAAGACGATGGGGTCAAGTCTAGTAAAATATAGTTTATCGGACTAATCTCCGCCCATGGCACGTCCACTTCGCATCGAATACCCCGGGGCCTGGTATCACGTGATGAACCGGGGCGCTGGCCGGCAGAAGGTCTTCAGGACCAACGCCGAGCGGCTGTACTTCCTGTCGCTGCTGGGTGATACGCATGCGCGTTTCCACGCGGAGTGGCATGCGTATTGTCTGATGGACAACCATTACCACCTGCTTTTGCGTACCCCGGAAGGCAACATGCAGCGGATCATGCGCCATGTGAACGGGGTGTACACGCAGTACTTCAATCGCCGTGAGGGCAGGGACGGGCCGCTGTTCCGGGGGCGTTACAAGTCGGTTCTGGTGGATGCGCAAGCCCACTGGCTGGAACTCTCGCGCTACATCCATCGCAATCCTCTGGAAGCCGGTCTGGTGGACGATCTAGCGGACTACCGCTGGTCCAGTTATCGGGCCTATGTGGGGCTGGAGCCGGCGCCGGATTGGCTGGAAACCGGGTACGTGCTGGGGGCCATTGGCAAACGTCGCACGCACGCCCGCTATCGGGTGTACATGGAGGGCGACACTGCCGAGGGGTTAAGTGAATTCTACGAAAGTGGCACGCCATCCATTCTGGGCGACGAAGAGTTTCGCCAGAGAGTGCTTGATGGGCGTGCGCCGAGCGTGGATGTGCCCGAGGTGGCGCGTCATCGGCCCCGGCCGACGCTGGAGGAGGTGGTGCGCGTTGTCTGTGCGCGGTTTGGGGAGGACGAACGGCAGGTCTGGATCACCCGGCGCGGGCGGAATGCCGGCAAGCCGGTGCGCGCGGTGGCGATGTATGCGGCGCAGGAGGCGTGCGGGATGACCTTGTCGGAGATCGCGGGTGCATTTGGCCTGGCCAGTTATGCCAGCGCGGGATCGACGATACGCGCATTGCGTCGGCGCATGGCGGAAGACAAGGCATTGAGAGGGGAGATCAACGCCATCATGGGGGATTGGGTCTCTGCCAGTGGAGCGTGATGCTGATTGCGTTGCGCCCGGAGATGGCGTTGTAGCGGAGAGTAAACTAGATAAAACTAGACTTGACCCCCGTGGGGTGCCCGCGGAGAGTAAACTAGATAAAACTAGACTTGACCCCCATGGGGTGGATTAGCGGTGACCGGTTGAAAGGCATCAGGTACATCTCGCTCAATGAGAGAAGCGGCTACGGCATTTCGGCCAGCCGTTACGTTGCGGGGCTGGTGGATGCGGGGGTGGCGGTGACCTGGACGCCGCTGTCTCCGGGAGGCGGGACGGAGCCGGGGTTGTGGTACGGGCCTCGTAAGGAGCCGAGCCGTACGAATCCGGCGCTGGATCGGCTCTGCATGCGGGATATCGATTATGACACGGTGATCGTCCATGCGGTGCCGGAGTATTTTCCGTACTGGCGCAAACTTGAGCCGGACCGGTTCCTGGTGGGGTATACGACCTGGGAGACGGACCGGTTGCCGGACCACTGGCCGGATCTGCTCAATGGCGTGGATCTCCTGCTGGTGCCCTGCCACTGGAACCGGGAGGTGATGAGGCGGTGCGGGGTGAGGGTGCCGATCGAGGTGGTGCCCCATATCTCAGAACCGGTGACCTCCGGTGGTGCGGCGCTTTCGTTGCCGGCGAGGCCGGCCGATATGGTGTTCTATACGATCAACGCCTGGACCTGGCGCAAGGCGTTGTGGCAGACGATCGAGGCCTACCTTCAGGCTTTCACCGGCGACGACGACACGCTGCTTGTGGTGAAGACCGGCCGGCATGATCTGACCAGGCGGGGTTTCTGGCGGTATCGACCGTCCACCGCCCGCGCGCTTGGCAGGATCCTGAAGAAGTTCCGCAACCCGGCCCGTGTTCATCTGATCGATGAGGAGTTGTCCGCGGCGGAGATCGGGGCCCTGCATGCGCAGGCCCATTGCTTTGTCTCGCTCACCCACGGTGAGGGGTGGGGTATGGGCGCCTTCGATGCGGCCCGGGCCGGCAACCAGGTGCTGATCACGGGCTATGGCGGTCCGCTCAATTATCTGCCCCCCGACCTGGCGTTTCTGGTGGCGTACGAGATGGTGCCGGTGTTTGATCCCAGGGGGCGCGGCTCGTACAGTGAACAGCAGTGCTGGGCGCAGGCCGAAATCGGGGATGCCGTGGCGAAGATGCAGGCGATGCCCGCGGGCCCGAACGCGGCACTGCAGCGCCATATTGAACGCCGTTTCGACGCTTCCGTGGTTACGCAGGAACTCATGACCTTGCTTTCGGCCCATGTCCGCTGATCCGGCCGATGGGGATACGATCCCCCGTGTCTTTCACTTTGTGTTCGGCCTGCGGAAGCAGCGCGAGCAGTTCCATCTGGTCTTCTACCTGTGCCTGAGATCCTGTCTGGAGGTGAATCGGCCGGAGAGGATCTATTTCTATTATCACTACTTGCCCTACGGGCGTTACTGGGATCTGATGCGCCCGCATCTGACGCTGGTCAGGGTGCCGCTCAACCGGGATCTCGAGTCGCACTACGGGCGTCTGTCCGGACACCATCGCTACAGCTATGCGCATCATGCGGATTTCATCCGGGTGGAGAAGGTGCTGGAGTGCGGCGGTGTGTACGCGGACATGGATACGCTGTTCGTCAATCCGCTTCCGGAGCATCTGTACCGCAAGGAGTTCGTGATCGGCCGGGAGCGGGATGTGTTTTGTCCCGTGCGACAGGTGTCGCGTCCTTCCCTGTGCAATGCCTTTTTCATGGGCCGAAAGGATGCGCGCTTCCTCAGGGAGTGGCTGGTGAAGATGCCGGAATACTTCGACGGCACCTGGAGCAATCATTCCTGTTACCTGCCCCATGAGATCAGTGAGGCCCACCCGGACTGGGTTCACGTGGAGCCGGAGGCCACGTTCTACAGGTACATGTGGACGAGAGAAGGTCTGGCGGATCTGTTCGAGAACGTGGTGACGGACCACCGGGGCGTGTGCAGTATTCACCTTTGGAATCACCTGTGGTGGGACCGGCACCGCACGGAGTTCTCGCGCTTTCACCATGGACTGATCACGGAGCGGCGCATTCGCGACGTGGACACGACCTTCAATCTGATTGCACGCCGGTTTCTGCCCGACGATGGCGGGACCGACCTCATCCGCATGATGGGCTATCGCGCGAGGGATGCCTGGGGGGTGCTGGCCGGAGTGCCGGACCGGGTCCGCCACGGACTCGCCCGCCGGCTGACGTCGCTGCGGGAGCGCCTGACCCGATGAAGAAGACGCTGGTGTTCATTTCGCCCGTGACACCGAAGCCGACGGGGGCGGGCAGGCGGATGCGCGCATATCAGTGGATCCGGCTCCTGTCGGAGGAATACGCGATCGTGCTCCTGAGAGGGGATCCGGAACCCCTCTCGCCGGAAGTGCGCGCATGGGTGCGCGATGACTTCATGCTCAGCCCGGACCGCGGCGCGGGCGCATGGTTGCGACGGGTGCTCCGGCGGCTGCCGCGGGCATTGAGGTCCCGGTGGCCCGTCGACGGCGGCCCCCGCGCTGCGATGAAAGACCTCACGGTGCCGGCGAAGGCGCGGGCGCTTATCAGCGGTGCGGACATCGTCCTGGTGTTCAGGCTCTACATGATGCCGGTGCTGTCGCGCCTGCCCGTCCGGGCGCGCGGGCGGGCGCTGTGGCTCGATCTCGATGACTGGGAGTCCCGTTGCCATGGCCGGATTGCAAGGCTGGCCGGCCGGGAGGGCGGCCGCGCCCAAGAGCGGCGCTATCTCCGGATGGCCGAGGCCTACCGCCAGGATGAGGCCCGCTGGGTCCCGGCGGCGGACCGGGTCTTCGTCTGCTCCGATGTGGATCGCCAGGGTCTGTCGGAGGTGTTCGGTTCGGACCATGTGGAGGTTTTTCCCAATCGCTATGTGGGTGACATCGTGGAGAATGATCAGCGGGCCGTGTCCCGGGAGGCCGCGATCCTGTTCGTGGGCTCCATGGGCTATCTGCCCAACCGGGACGGGGTGCGCTGGTTCTTCCGGGAGATCTGGCCAGAGGTGAAGACGCGGTTTGCCGGACCGATCCGGTTTCACGTGGTGGGCGCGGGGGTACGCCGGAAGCTGGCCCGTGAGCTGGCGGAGGATCCATCGGTGACCGTGCACGGGTACGTGGAGGACCTTGCCGGGATCTATCGGGCCGCGGACGTGGCCATCTGCCCGTTGCGCGCCGGAGGTGGTACGCGCATCAAGATTCTGGAGGCCATCGCCCATCACAGGGCAGTCGTGACCACGCCCATGGGCATGGAAGGTCTGGATTTCGACACCGGTCATCTGGCGATCGCCGCATCGGCGCAGGGATTCGCCGACGCGGTGCTCCACCTGCTGGCGGACGCGCAGGCGCGCCGCGAGATGTGCGCTGCGGCGGCATCGCGTCTCAGGGAGCGGTACTGGGCAGATCCTTCAGGACGCGTGCCGCCTTTTCCGCCGCGTGGTGCCAGGTGAGGTGCTGCTCGGCATACCGCCTTGCCCGGGCCCCGACGGCACGTGCCTGAAGCGGATGCTCGACCACGTGGCGCATGATTGACGACAGTGCCTTCCAGTCGGGTTCGGCCCAGCGTCCGAAGTGGCGGCCGGGGCGGAAGTTCGAGCGGTCGCGGACACGCCTGAGCCTGGAGACGGGCAGCGGGTAGGCGTGGTCGTCGTGCAGGAAATCCAGCGGACCGCCATGCGCGGTGGCGATGACCGGCAGGGCGCAGGCCATGGCCTCGGTGATGGGGAGCCCCCAGGCCTCGCCGCGGGTGGGCAGTACCAGTGCATCGCAGCGGCGATAAAGATTCACCAGCTCGGCTTCCGACAGCGGGGGACTGGCGATGATCCGATGCCGGGTGCGGCCCCGGGCCCGGGTGATCGCATGTTCCAGGGAGAAGCCGGGCATGAAGGGATTGTGCCCGTGGATGATCAGCTCGACGTTCTCGTCCGGGCCGAACGTCCGGACGAAGGTGCGGATCAGTTCCTCCTGGCATTTGCGCGTCTCCCACTTGCCGACGCACAGGAAGCGAAAGGGCGTCCCGTCCCCGGCCCGGCGTTCGATACCGGGGGAGAAGGTGCCGGTATCCACCCCTTCCGGGACAATCCGGATGCGCGCCGGGTCGATCCGGTTGTGGATCAACTGCGCGCGGCACCATGTGGTGGGTACCCAGATCTGATCGAGTCCGTCGAAGGCGCGCAGCAGCCGCTCGGGCAGCCGGGTCGTCTCGAACACGGCATAGCCGATGCGAAACCGGCCCGGCAGCCGGGGAAAATCATGCATGCCGCCGATGTACAGGCCGATGTCGGGAAGGGTGTCCTGATCCTGTTCCAACAGACCTTGCAGGTCGTCGGGCAGCGATGACGGCACCAGCCGTTCGCCCAGCAGACGCAGCCGGACCGGGCGGATGCGCGCCAATGCCCTGGCGAACGACAGCGTATGGGTCTTGTAACCGCAGGGGGCGCCGAAGCCGCCGTAGATATGCAGTGGTACGGGGTTGTCCATGTGCGGGCCTGGCGGGTCCTGTCGATTCAAAGGCGCGGCGCATCTGCACACGCCGGTGCCGGGCGCATGCTGCGGCAATGTCAGCTCGCGCATGTGGAGGCATCCATCCCGCTGTGGGAGAATTCCGGCATCCTCTCCATTACGGCAGAGTCACGAAACTCATGAGCGCCAGGCCCTGGTATCTTACCCGCATGGGATTCCGGTCAACGGTTGGCCATTCGGACTATCTGGCACGGGAGTTTACGGCACGGATCGACTCGGCGAAAGTAAGGCGCATCTTCGAGCTGGGCGCCAGGGATGGTCATGACTCGGTTCGGCTCAGAGACCATTTCCACGCCGACGTCACGGCGTTCGAATGCAATCCGGAGGCGGTCCGGATGTGCCGCCGTAACCTGCGCTGGCGGCGGCGTATCCGGTTGGTGGAGGCGGCCGTATGGGACGAGGATACCGAGATCACGTTCTATCCGGTCACGGCCTCCCGGTGGGCGGACGGCCGGGAGATCACGGACGGCCGGGGCAATCCGGTCACCAACATCGGCGCATCGTCGTGCTTCCGCGCACGGGATGATTACCTTCAGCGCTATGACCAGACCCGGGTCCGGGTACCGGCAATCAGGCTGGACACGTACTGCAGGGAACAGGGCATCGGATCGATCGATCTGATCTGCATGGATGTGCAGGGAGCGGGCATGCAGGCATTGCGGGGTCTGGGCGAGCGCATCTCCACCGTGCGCTATATCATCGCCGAACTCGAGCACCGGGAGGTCTATCATGGTCAGTCCCTCTATCAGCCGGTCCATGAGTACCTGATCCGCCATGGCTTCAGACAGCGGGCGCATGTGCCGAGAGACGACTGGTTCGGGGATTTCCTCTACGTCAATGAAACCTGATGTCCCACAAGGCCGGATCGCGGTCAGCCTGTTCATCCCCACCTTTCGGCGTCCGCGCAGCCTGCGGCGCACACTGGAGAGCATCGCCGCACAGGAGATCTCCACGCCGGGGGTGACCCTGCGGGTGTATCTCATCGACAACGATGCCGAGGGTTGCGCCCGCCCGGTGTTCGATGCCCTGGCGCCCGGTTTCCCGTTCCCGCTGACCTACCTGCCGGTGCCGGAGCGAGGCATCAGCCAGGCGCGAAACCGGGCGCTGGACAGGGCGGCAGCGGACGAGGCATGCGACTTCCTGGCGTTCATTGACGATGACGAGGTGGCGGATCCCCTGTGGCTGCACGCGCTGCTCGAGGCGCAGCGCGCATACCGGGCGGACGTGGTGACAGGGCCGGTGGTGCGCGCATTCCCCGATTCGGCGCCGCCATGGGTGGCGCACGCAAGCATCTTCCGGCGAAAGGCGTACCGTGACGGCGAGGCAGTGCCCCGCGCGGCGAGCGGCAATGTCCTGATCCGGACTGACGTGATCCGGCGTTCCGGACTGCGCTTTGATCACCGCCTGGCGCTCACGGGGGGAGAAGACGAGCTTTACTTCATCCAGTTGAATCGGCTTGGATATTCGATTCACTGGCACAATGCCGCGCGGCTGACGGAGCGTGTTCCCGAGGAGCGGCTGACCCGGCGCTGGGTGTTCAGGCGCGCGCTGTGTCACGGCAATGCCCTGGCGAGGATGCATCTCATTCTGCGCCCGCGTTTTCAGGCCGTCGTGTACCTTCTCGCCTTCGCGGGGTATCAGAACGTCCGGGCGTTGCAGCAGGTGTGGCGGTTCATCCGGGGGCAGCGCAGGTATGTGGGGGTCGATCTGCTGCAATACCTGTCCACGCAGCTCGGGGTGCTGAGCGGTCTGCTGGGATGGAAGCTGGAGAACTACCGCCACGTTCAGGGGGGTTGATGCGGGACGACGCGAATACAGGGAAGGGCGCATCCATGGCGCCGCATCAGGCGTCATCGGGCCTGCATGCCCGATGCCCGGGAGAGGGTGGGATCTCTTGGCGGACATGAGCGAGCCGCTTTTCACGGTTGTGATACCCGTCTATAACCGTGCGCACCTCCTGGGTGAGACCATCCGGTCGGTGCTGGCGCAGACGTGCCGGGATTTCGAGATCATCGTCGTGGACGACGGCTCGGACGACAACCCGGACGCCGTGCTGGAAGCGCTCGGGGACCGCCGCATTCGCCTGATCCGGCAGGATAACAGCGGTGCCAATACCGCCCGGAACCGGGGGATCGACGCGGCGCATGGGCGATACATCGCCTTTCTCGACTCTGATGACCGGTTCATGCCGCACCATCTGGAAAGCGTCGCCGCGGTCCTGCGCGTGTCACCCGAAACCGTCGTTCATGGACGGGTACTGGTCGACCGAGGCGGCGGCAGGACGAACCTGAAACCACCGCGGGGGCTCGCGCCCGGGGAACACATGGCCGAGTACCTGCTCTGCGAACGCGGTTTCGTGGCCACGTCCTCGCTGGTGGTGCCCACGCCTGTCGCCCGCGAAGTCCGGTACCTGGAGGGACTGCCCTACGGTCAGGACACGGATTTCGCCATCCGGCTCTACCTTCACGGGATGCACTTTCATCTGCTTGCCGAACCGTCGGTCGTCTGGCGGGACGTGGCGGACCCGGAAAGAATTTCGGCGCGATCGGTGCCGGAGGTCCGGCTGCGCTGGCTGGAGGGCATCAGGAGCGAGATTCCGGTGCGTGCGTACCATGGCCACCGGGGATGGTTCCTTGCAAAGTCGTATGCCCGATCGGGAAGGCTCTGGAAGGCACTGACGCTCTATGCGTCCGCCGTCGGGCACCGGTGCTACAGGCCGCGGCTCGCGATGGTCATCGCCATGCAGATCCTGTTCCCGGCCGGCGCCTACCGGCGCATCGCCGATTTCTACCTGGCCCGGATATCTCCCCGCCGTTCGTAGCGAGTACGCTCCGCCACAGCGCGCAGATCGGCGGCCGCAGTTGAAGGGTGGTCAGATATCCGGCAACAGGTTGTTCATCCGGCTGGTTGCTGCGATGCAGGATTCTTCCCGTAGGAGCCCGGTCCTCCGGGCGAAGAATGACCCACCGATGCCGGACCGGATCGCCCAGGGGACTGGGCTCCTACGGTGTGGGGGGTGTTTGTCTTTCAAGCCATAGGCGAGGGGGCCGGCGGACCCGCAGCCCGGGTCAACGCCGCGTCAGCACCAGCCATAGGGCGTGGGGCGTGGTCAGCAGGTAGCGCCGGAACAGTTTGCGCGGTTGGCTCAGCATGCGGTGCAGCCATTCCAGATTGTGGTTGCGCATCCACGCGGGCGCCCGCCGGTAGTCTCCGGTGACGAAGTTGAAGCATCCCCCGCAGGTGACCAGCCATCCGGCGCACAGCCGGTCCCGGTGACGTACGCTGAAAAGCTGCTCCCCGGGTTTTCCGAGCCCGACCCACAGGACGTCGGGCTGCGCCGCATTGATCCCGGCAACGATGTCGTCCTCCTCCTCGGGAGAGAAGTAACCGTGCCGCCGTCCGGCGATTGCGAGCCCCGGGTAGGTGTCGGCCAGGATGCGGGCACAGGCGGCGTTGACCGTTTCGGTCCCGCCAAGCAGATAGAAGGACAGGCCGTGGGCGGCGGCCTGCGCGGCGCAGTCGTGGATCATGTCGGTGGTGGCGCTGCGTTCCGCGATGGGCGTGGATGCAAGCAGTCTCGATGCGGTCACCAGGAAGCCGCCGTCCGCGTGAATGACATCCGCCTGATCCACGGCGGCGCGATAGGCGCTGTCCGTTTCCCGCAGGGAGAGGGCATGACCGTTTGCGCTGAATATCAGGCGCGGGCGGGGATCGGGGCGCCGCGCCGCCAGGCAGTCCGCCACCATTGCCCCGGCCAGCGCGCTCCGTGAGGCGGTCACGATGCGCATGCCTCCGATGCGGATGGCGGGGAGGGTTACCCATCCGTGTTCCCGCTGTTCCTCCCGGTGCGCCTGTGTCGACTCCGTCATCCTGCTGTCATTCCCGAAACGGGATCCGTACACGGCGGATCGACATCATTGCGACAAAAAGCAGCGCGGGGACCATGTGGATGATGGCGCGGTTGATGGTCGTGTAGTTGAGGGCTTCGACGCTGTAACGCCGGGTGAAGAAGAACACGACGAACAGGAACGCGAGTGCGGTCAGTGCAAGCGTGAGCCCCGCGCGAAGTTCGCGGCTGCGGGCCAGAGACGGCAGCGCCGCAGCCAGCAGGACTGGCACCAGGAACCAGAGCAGATGCCAGTTGGCGAGCACGAAAAGGTTCTGCACGAACGGATCCCATACCGGATAGAAGGTGAAGCCGTCACCGGTGTAGCCCGGCAGCCGGACGCGGTCCGGGCTCAGGACGATCTTGCCGATCTGGGGCAGGCGAAGCGCGATACCCGTCGTGAAATAAAAGGCGGCCAGCGTGCCGCCCGCGATGACCGTGCCGACGGCAAGCCACCGGAAAGGCAGCGCCGCGACCAGCAGGGCGGGAATGAAGGTGACGGCCCATGCGATGCCGGGTTGCTTGACGAAGGGCAGGGCGGCGATACACGCGATGGCGAGGATGCCCTGACCGGGGTGACGGGTTGCGGCCCAGTGCAGAAAGGCCATGGCCGCCAGCGCATACAATGCGGCCAGCCAGAGTTCCGCATAACCCGCCAGTGCCACATGGATACCGATGAACGGCATGGACGCCAGCAGGTAGCAGAAGATCAGGGCCACGAGCGGGGACGCCCCCAGGGCACGGGCCTGCCCGTAAAAGGCCAGCACCAGCGCGATGCCGCACAGCAGCCAGGGAAGATTGATCAGGGATTCGCTCCAGTATCCGGCGCCCAGGGCCATCCAGAGTTGAATGAGGGGAACGAGCGGCGGGTAGTGGGTGTTGTGCAGCGTGGAGCCGGTGTAGGCGGAACGGTCGGTGCCTGTCATCCACTCGGAGGGCGAGATATAGGGCACCAGTTGGCCGTGCTCGAACCACACCCGCGACTTGAGCGCCCAGTTCATCCAGGCATCCCAGGGAAACAGCGGACGCCATGCGATCTCCAGGGCAAAACCGGCGAAGCGCAGCGCGATCAGGCCCAGCAGGAGTGCCATGACGACGCGTTGCCAGGGAACGGCCCGTGTCGGGTCCGTGAACAGGACCTCCGTCGATGCGGGAACGGTGCCCGGGCGGCGCCGCGTGGCCCACAGTCCGGCGGCCGTCAGGACACCCAGCACGCCTGCGATCAGCGCGAAATGCTGAGGGGCGCCCAGCGTGTCAAGCGCCAGCATGACCAGGGCGGTCGCCACCATGCCCAGGATGTATCCGTAGCCCAGGATGGCCGGCCAGGCCCCGGGCGTGTCAGCGTGCCAGATCCCGCGCAGCCAGGCGATGCCGAGGACCAGGGGAAGCAGGGATGCGATCGACAGGCGGAGGGTCTCCATGCGCTATCGCACCCGGTACAGATCCCCGGTGGGATGTGCCATCAGTCGCTCGACGGCGAGTTCCCGGCTTTGATCCCAGTGCAGGCGCCCGGTCGAATGGTCGAAGCTCACGCGCGGATGGGGGCGCAGGACGAGCAGGTGATCGCCGGCACGTGTGTGCTCCGGCGCGGGAGGCCTGTCCCAGACGGAGCCGACATTGTGCGGCAGGAGCAGGTAGTGCAGGCGGGTGCGGAGGTAATAGTGTTCCTGCCGGTTCGAGGGTGGAACGAGGAACAGGCGTGCGGGATCAGGGGGCAGATGGTTCTTGACCTGTTCCGCAAAGCGATAGAGGTCGCGGTCAGGGGATGCCAGCCGTTTCTCATGATAGTCCTTGCCGGCGAACTGGGAGTGGGTCATCTGCAACTGGCGCAGGAGATCCGCCTGCCAGCGAATGTCCAGCGCAAGCCAGCCGGCCAGGAAGATGACCGCCAATGGCGCCAGGTGAAAAGGTTGTCGGCGAAACAGCACCCACAGGGCGTAGAGCACCATGCTCAGTGCCACCCATGCGGCGGACGCCGGAACGGGGGAGATCAACGGGGCGCGGCTGCCGCCCACGATGAAGTTGATCGAATGGGTACGCCAGCCCTCGAATGCCGTCCATTCCCGCCACATCTGCTGCAACAGCCGGCCCGCGGACGGCTCGACCGGCTGCAGCCGGATCTTGTGCAGGATCATCGTTTCGGTGACGGGGCCCCGCATCAGCAGGAAGAGATCCCCGATGGTGCCCCGCCAGACGGGTTCGTTGCCCAGGTCGATCGTTTGCGTCCCTTCGGCGATCGGGGGCAGCCAGATGGACCGGATGTTTCCCGGCGCGGTGGCATCGGACCAGGCCAGTTCGAAACGGATGCGTCCCTGGCCCGAGACGTGAAATTCCAGCGTGTCGTAGTGTTCCGTGGACAGTGTCCCGACCGGGAGTTCCACGCTGACTTGCTGCCGAAAGTCCAGCAGGGGCAGCACCAGGCCCCCCTGCTCGTACTGAGTGACGCTTCCGGCAGGTGTCAGACCCGCGCCATCCCACACGCGCGTCATGCGCTGTTCGTAGTGGTCGCCGGTCAGATAGAAAACAAGGGTGCCGCCCAGCACCATCAGGGCGCTTAGAACAAGCAGGATCGGCACCGCAAGCCAGGGCGTTGCGCCATGCCCGTGCTGTTCGTAACGGGTGACTTGATCGGGGGTGGTCTGCACGTTCGTAGTCTGCCATGCATATGCAGGAAAGTCAGGTGGTTAGGTCTCGTGTGTCGTGGCGACGCACGCAGGCGGGCGCACATTGCCGCGACCGGTCGCCATCGCGCGTGCGCCAGCTGTGACCTCTCGACAGGTTGTTCATCCGGAGGGTTGCTGCGATGCAGGGCCTCCTCGTAGGAGCCCGGTCCCCCGGGCGAAGAATGATCCACTGGTGCCGGGCCGGATCGCCCAGGGGACTGGGCTCCTGCACTGCGGGGGCATTGTCGTACACGCCATGGGCAAGGTGGCCTGCGGCTGCGGGGTCTTCCCGTAGGAGCCCGGTCCTCCGGGCGAAGGATGATCCACCGTGCTGGGCCGGATCGCCCAGGGGACTGGGCTCCTACACAGCGGGGGTGTTGTCGTACACGTCATGGGCAGGAAGGCCGGGACGTTGCGGACACGGGTCCGTACGGTAAGATGAGCGACACCCCGTGTCCCGGGGACGAGGTGCAGGAGTCGGGTGGATCGCGTGCTTACGATACAGGCGAAGCGGGGACGGCAGGACCGTGATGCGCAGTAGGGCCTCCGGAGACAGGGGCAGGCCCGCGGCGCGGATGACCGGATGACGTTCATGGACCTTCGTCGCTGGCAGGATTGGGCCCCGCGGGATGTGAACGCATTCTGGGAGGACGGGGGGCGGATCGAGACGACGCCGTCGGGCTATCTGGCGCATGCCGATTATGTGTATTGCCGGGCGTTGACGGGCACGCTGGGCGATGTTCCGCCCGCCGGTGCGCAGGCCTTTGCGCAGGCGGTGGCCGAGGCACCGCTGGCCGGCCGGTCAGGACACGGCGCGACCCTGCGCCCCCACTTGTCGGCCTATCTGCTTGGCGCGCTCAATCTGCTGGCGTTGTCCGGCCACGATCATCGCGGGGAGACACTCGGGGCGATCGATCTCGATGCGGATCGACTCATCGACCGGGCTCGAATGCTGCCGAGATGGCCGCGGGCCTGGTCGCATCACACCTGGCGGGTGAGTCACTGGATCGGGGGCGTTCCGGCGATCCTGCTCAACTTCGCGCGCCATGATCCCGGGGGCACCGTTGAGGAAGGTCTGGTCGGCGAAATCATGGCGGCCTGCGACAGGCACCTGATCGCGGACGGGACGGGATTGCTGCGGGCCTATCGCAGTGAACCGCTTCAGGCCCTTTTTCGCCTGTGCTACCGTGCCCGCCATGACCCCGCCCATGGCGATATCGGAGGCGTGGTGCATGTCCACTGGATCAATCACGTGCTGGGTCGGCCCTACAGGCACGCCGAGCCCCTGCTTGAACGATGTCTCGGGGACCTGAGCCGGTATCCTTTCCTGGAGGACGTTCCCTATTGCCTGGATTTCGACTACCTGTTCCTGCTCCGCACGGGCATCGGGCAGTCGGCCGTGGTCGCACCCGAGGGGCTGGAGGACCGGGTGCGCAGATACGGGGAGGACCTGGTGCGGTTCCTCGCCGGGGCGCCGGACACGGGGTATCCTCTTCACAAGCGCGTCGGCGCGCTGGCCGCGCTGCATGAAACGGCGCTCATGATGCATCTGGAAACGGTTCCGGGGGTTCATGTTGAACCGATGGACATCATCCGGCACGCCTACTGGTTGTGACGGTGCCGCGGAGCAGTGACGTCAGACGCCGTCGCCGGTTCGCACAACGCGCCCCGGACACCACACTGGCGAGGAGGGAGGCTTGAGCAAGCCGGGTGACAGCATGACAGCGCTCGTCGAAGCGCGGGGCCGTTTCCGCTTCGGCGTCCCGGGAGGCGGGGCAAGCCGTAGGGTTGCGGACCGCAAGGCCCGTGCCGTGAAGAGGCCTGCCTGATGGCAACCGGATCGCTGCGGGGTGTACTGAAGGAATACTCCAGCACACTCAGTGTGCTGCTGCACGTGTGCGACTGGGTGTGGATCGCCCTGACCGGCTGGCTCGCCCACTGGATCTACCTGGGCAGGCCGTCGCTTCCCGGCTTCTACGAGGCGGCGATTCTCGTCGGGGTGCTGCTCGCGGCCCTGGTGTTCCCGCGGTTCCACGTCTACAGGGCATGGCGCGGCGCTTCCCTGATCGAGGAGCTGCGCCTGATCACGTTGTCCTGGGCGACGGTGGTGGCCGCGCTGGTGTTCATCGCCTTCGTGATCAAGATGGGGGAGACCTATTCCCGGGGCTGGGCGCTGATATGGGCCGCCCTGGCGTGGTTCGGGCTCATCGCCAGCCGGATCCTGCTGCGAAGGCTGCTGAAATGGATGCGGGCGCGCGGCTTCAATCAACGGAGGATCGTCATCGTCGGCGCCGACGAACTGGGCCGGGAGGTGGCGGCGCGTATCAGCGCGGCGCCGTGGACGGGACTTCAGGTCGCGGGATTCTTCTCTGATCCCGATGGGCCCCCGGAGACAGGGGTGGGCCCTTATCCCGTGATCGGTTCCATCGGGGATCTGCCGGCGTACGTGGAGAGGGAGCCGGTGGATCAGGTCTGGCTCGCCCTGCCCCTCAAGGAGGAGGAGAAGGTCCGCGATCTGCTGTATGCGCTGCGCCATGCCACGGTGGACATCCGCTTTGTGCCGGACCTGTTCGGGCTCCGCCTGATCAATCACTCGGTCACCGACGTGGCCGGCCTGCCGGTCATGAATCTCTCCATGTCGCCGATGGAGGGGTTCAACCGGCTGATCAAGGGGCTCGAGGACAGGATCCTCGCCCTGTTGATCCTCGTGCTCGTCAGTCCGCTGCTGGTGGTCATCGCCGTCGGGGTCAAACTGAGTTCCCCCGGCCCTGTCCTGTTCAGGCAGACGCGCCACGGCTGGGACGGCCGCGAGATGCGCATCTACAAGTTTCGCACCATGGTGGAACACCGGGAGGAGGACGGCCGGGTCACCCAGGCCCGCAGGAACGATGCCCGGGTGACACCGTTCGGCGCCTTCCTGCGGCGAACGAGCCTGGACGAGCTGCCGCAGTTCGTCAATGTGCTGCAGGGCCGTATCTCCATCGTGGGTCCGCGCCCCCACGCGCTGGCGCACAACGCGTTCTACAAGGAGCACGTGGACCACTACATGCAGCGCCACAAGGTAAAGCCGGGAATCACCGGCTGGGCCCAGATCAACGGCTACCGGGGCGAAACCGACACCCTGGAGAAGATGCGCAAACGGGTGGAGCACGACCTGTACTACATCGAGAACTGGTCGATCTGGTTCGACCTGAAGATCATCCTGCTCACGGTCTTCAAGGGGTTCGTGGGCAGAAATGTTTATTGATGGTCCGTTGTCAGTTGTCAGTTGTCAGTTGTTTAAAGGCGGTCCGTTGTCCGTGGTCCGTGGTCCGTCGCTTTCAACAACTGACAACGGACAACGGACAACTGACAACTGACAGCCTTTAAGGAGCCTCCTTTGTGATTCCTGTCATTCTCAGCGGTGGGTCGGGTACCCGTTTATGGCCCTTGTCCCGGGCACTGTATCCGAAGCAGTTCCTGCCCCTGGTCCGGGAGGATCGCACGCTGCTGCAGTCCACCGTGGAGCGCATCCGCGGGTATCCCGGTGTCGGTGCCCCCCTGGTGGTGTGCAACGAAGCGCACCGTTTCCTGGTGGCGGAGCAGCTTCGCACGGTGTCGGAGGATCCGGGCACGATCCTGCTGGAGCCCGTGGGCCGCAACACGGCACCGGCGGTGGCGCTGGCCGCGCTGAGCCAGGCGGAGTCGGATGCGATGCTGCTGGTGATGCCCGCCGACCACGTGATACGGGACGTGGAGGACTTCCACAAGGCCCTGTCCGTTGGGCTGGAACCGGCCAGGGCGGGGATGCTGGTCACCTTCGGGGTGGTGCCGGCGTCCGCCCATACGGGTTACGGATACATACGGGTTGATAAGAGCGGTCAGTGGTCAGTGGTCAGTGGTCAGTTGTTGAAAAGCGACGGACCACGGACAATTGACAACGGACCGCCTTCAAACCACGGACCGTATCCAGTGGCCGGGTTCGTCGAGAAGCCCGACGCGGCGACCGCCGGGCGGTATCTGGCCTCGGGCGATTACTTCTGGAACAGCGGCATGTTCCTGTTCCGGGCCTCCGCTTACCTGGAGGCACTGGAGCGGCACGCACCGGACATCCTGGAGGCCTGCCGGGAGGCGCTCGCCGGGCAGGAGCGGGACCGGGATTTTCTGCGCGTCGATGAGGAGGCCTTTGCCCGCTGCCGCGCGGATTCCATCGATTACGCGGTCATGGAGAAGACCGACCGGGCCGTGGTGGTGCCGTTGGATGCGGGCTGGAGCGACGTGGGTTCCTGGAGCGCCCTCCGGGAGGCGGGCGGGCAGGACGCGGCCGGCAACGTGTTCCACGGGGATGTGCTTGCCGAGGGTGTGCGCAACACCTTCGTGCACGCCGGCCGGCGGCTGGTGGCGGCGGTGGGTGTGGAGGACCTGATCATCGTGGAGACCGGCGATGCGCTGCTGGTCATGGACAAGTCGCGCACCGAGGATGTGAAGCGGATCGTCGACCGCCTGCGCGAGGCGGATCGCGAGGAGGCCCTCGATCACCGATGCGTGGCGCGCCCCTGGGGCACGTACGAGTGCATCGATTCGGCGGAACGCTTCCGGGTCAAGCGCATCACGGTCAAGCCGGGGGCAAGGCTTTCCCTGCAGTTGCACCATCACCGCGCCGAGCACTGGGTGGTGGTGCGCGGTACGGCGCGCATCACCCGGGACGGGGAGGTATTCATGCTGAGCGAGAACGAATCCACCTTCATTCCCATCGGCGTGAAGCACCGCCTGGAGAATCCGGGACGCATCCCGCTGGAACTGATCGAGGTGCAGTCCGGGGCCTATCTGGGCGAGGACGACATCGTGCGTTTTGAGGATGCCTACGGGCGTTCGTAGGAGCCCGGTCCCCCGGGCGAAAGGGAGTTTCGCTTGGGCAGGATCGCCCACGGGAGTGGGCTCCTACAGGGGGATCGAGGCACACGCGTGTAGGAGCCCGGTCCCCCGGGCGAAAGGGGTTTGGCCTGGGCAGGATCGCCCACGGGAGTGGGCTCCTACATGGGGTGTAGGTCATCGCGCGGATGTCCCTGGATCCTCCGTGATGATCGCATCCGCCGGGAACGTTGAGGAGCCTGAAACAGGGTGCCTCGGCCGCGGCGCTACAAGACCGCGGCCTGCCAATGCGCGCGTCTTCATATCTTGACGTCGGACGTCTTGGGTAAAAAGTGCGACACCAGCGTGTCACACCGAGCGTATCGCAGGCATTTGGCAGAGGCAGGTGGGTGCGGGTTGGTCAGGGACGGTCACCTCCCCAACAGCCGTCCCGCCAGCAGCGGCTGCATATCCCGCCGACTATCCGCGGTCAGGCAGATGATCACCCATCGTCAATCGGCTTGATGCTGAGCACCGCGGTTTCGAATCCGGGTAATCTTTCCGACGCCGAGGGTTTCCTTGACGAATTCCAGAAGATTTCGCTCCGTGCTGCTGATGGTTACCGCGAGCTGACGGTTTTCGTTTCGATGCTTTCGGGTGAGGGTGATGGTGCCTTCCCCGTCGATCAGTCCTGCGATGTAGGCGGCGTGTATCGCGGCCAGGTCTTCAAGGTTCATCCGTGTAACCCTTTGGCCCATGTCCTGTGGGACCGAGTATAGCGCCACAAAAAAACCCTGGCCGTTTCCGGCCAGGGTTTTCAGGGTTGGTGGAGGCGGCGGGACAGTGATCCATATCTTTCGATATGGGCTGGACTATACCTTCATCCTGTTTCCAGGATGCGGGGCGTGTTATCCGCGGTGCAATGTTTCCGCGAATCCTAGTGCCGGCTCCGTTCCCATGAACTCAGCCGGTCTATGAGTCTCTACAGGGCAGGCCTGAGGTTGGCCCTCTTCCTACCCCTCGGTGTTGCCGTAGCAGGTTGCCCTGCCGTAGGGTCCACCGATGTGAGCCCCGTTTTCACTCTACCCTTACGGGTAGAGGCGACCATTGTGTTAATCGAACCCGCGTCCGCGAGACCTACATCCTCGGATACTACATGCTTAGAGCCGTCGTTTAATTTTACGACTGAGTCTCCGACGGACAGGATACCCAGACGCGATCCCGATCAGGTTTAACGGTTAAGACCCGGGCGAGTCCGCTCCGCGAGCTTGTGTGCGATGACCTTCAAGTAGGACCCACAAGCAAGTCCAGTCGAAGGTCCAGCTGGTTTTACGCAGCCAGAGCGTAGTTGTCGTCGTTGGCAACTATAGCGTTACAGCTGGTTTTACGAGGGAAGCTGTCTCCTCGGCATGCACCTCGGGTTTCGTGACCCACGTCGAAGCCAGGTCGCCCCCATTGGCTGTTCGAATAGACCAGCCCTGTCCGCGGAAGTTCCCCTCCGGCATCGCTTCCGACGGTGCCGCGGACAGGCCTTTACAGTATCATAGGCGGCCTTCAATCCACAGCCTTTCCTGGGGTCTGCAATGCTGTTTCTGCCTGGGGCGCCCGCCCTGTCCGACTTCCGTCTCGAACGCCTGCTGGGCACGCTCCGGGACGCCGAATCGTCGGTGCAGGGGCTCACCGCGCGCTTCGTCTATTTTGTGGATCCGGAACGGGCGCTGACGGCGGCCGAGCGGCTGGTGCTGGATGCCCTGCTGGAGACCTCCGGTGAGGGGACGGTGGAGTTCGATTTCCTGGTGGTGCCCCGTCTGGGCACCGTCTCCCCTTGGTCCAGCAAGGCCACGGATATCGCGCACCACTGCGGGCTGGACGGGGCCGTGCGGCGTATCGAGCGGGGCATCTTCTACCGGCTGGAGGGCCCCGGTCCGGATGCGCAGGTCCGGCGCCGGCTGGCCGGTTTTCTCCACGACCGCATGACCGAGACGGTGCTGTTCGATGTCGCCGAGGCCGAGCGGATGTTCTTGCACCATGAGCCCGCCCCGGTGGGGGTGATCGAGCTGGGGGACGACGCACCAGGGGCGCTGAGGCGGACCAACGCGGAGATGGGTCTTGCCCTGTCCGACGAGGAGATCGACTACCTGGCCGAGGCCTATGGCGCGTTGGGCCGGGCGCCCACCGACGTGGAACTGATGATGTTCGCGCAGGCCAATTCCGAGCACTGCCGCCACAAGATCTTCAACGCGGACTGGATCATCGACGGCAAGGCGCAGGAGAAAACCCTTTTCGCCATGATCCGCAACACCCATGCCCGTTCGCCCCGGGGCATCCTGTCCGCCTACCGGGACAATGCCGCGGTCATGGAGGGCGCGCGCGGCATGCGTTTCATGCCCGACCCGGACACCGCCGCCTACCGCGCCGAGGAGATGGATCTGCCCATCGTCATGAAGGTGGAGACCCATAACCACCCTACAGCGATCTCGCCCTTCCCGGGGGCAGCCACCGGTGCGGGCGGCGAGATCCGCGACGAGGGTGCCACCGGCCGGGGCTCCAAGCCCAAGGCGGGGCTCACGGGGTTTTCCGTGTCCAACCTGCGCATCCCGGGCTTCGAACAGCCCTGGGAGACGGATCACGGCAGGCCGGGGCGCATCGAGAGCGCGCTGCGCATCATGCTGGACGGGCCCATCGGCGCGGCGGCCTTCAACAACGAGTTCGGCCGCCCGGCCCTGGCCGGTTATTTCCGCACCTTCGAGGAGCGGGTGCCGGGCCCAGGCGGCAGCCAACTGCGCGGTTACCACAAGCCCATCATGATCGCCGGCGGTCTCGGCAGCATCCGCCCCGAGCACGTGGAGAAGCATGCCCTGCCCGAGGGTACGCCGGTGGTAGTGCTGGGCGGACCGGCCATGCTCATCGGGCTGGGCGGCGGGGCGGCCTCTTCGGTGGCCAGCGGCGAGAGCGCGGAGGATCTCGACTTCGCGTCGGTGCAGCGGGGCAACCCGGAGATGGAGCGCCGCTGCCAGGAGGTCATCGATCGCTGCACCGCCATGGGTGCCGCCAATCCCATCCTGTCCATCCATGACGTGGGTGCGGGCGGGCTGTCCAACGCGGTACCGGAGATCCTCAACGACGCCGGCCGGGGCGGTGCCATCGAGCTGCGCACGGTGCCCTCCGACGAGCCGGGCATGTCGCCCATGGAGATCTGGTGCAACGAGGCCCAGGAGCGCTACGTGCTGGCCATCGATCCGGAACGCCTGGACGCCTTCACCGCCCTGTGCGAGCGGGAGCGTGCACCCTTCGCCGTGATCGGCACAGCGACGGCCGACCAGCACCTGCTGGTGGGGGACGGGCTGTTCCGCAACGAGCCGGTGGACCTGCCCATGGAGGTGCTGCTGGGCAAGCCGCCGAAGATGCTGCGCGAGGTGCACCACAAGACTTTCCACAAGCCGGAGTTCGAGACCGCCGGGCTGGATCCGGCCGACGCGGTGCACCGCGTGCTGCGTCTGCCCTCGGTGGCATCCAAGGGGTTTCTGATCACCATCGGCGACCGTACCGTCACGGGGCTGGTGGCGCGCGACCAGATGGTGGGGCCGTGGCAGGTGCCGGTGTCGGACGTGGCTGTCACCGCTACGGATCACACCGGCTACACCGGCGAGGCCATGGCCATGGGCGAACGCGCGCCCATCGCCCTGGTGAATCCGGCGGCCTCCGGGCGCATGGCCATCGGCGAGACCGTCACCAACCTGATGGCCGCGGACATCGATCGCATCGGACGCATCTGCCTGTCCGCCAACTGGATGGCCGCGGCGGGACATGCCGGTGAGGACGCGGCGCTGTTCGACACGGTCAAGGCGGTGGGCGAGGAGTTGTGTCCGCGGCTGGGTATCGCCATCCCCGTGGGCAAGGACTCGTTGTCCATGAAGACCGTGTGGCGGGACGGGGCGGGCGAGCAGGTCATGACCGCGCCGGTGTCGCTCATCGTCACGGGGTTCGCGCCGGTGGCGGACATCCGCCGCACGCTCACGCCTATGCTGCGCACGGAGCCGGGCGAAACTGACCTGATCCTCGTCGACCTGGGCAAGGGGCGCAATCGCCTGGCGGGCTCGGCGCTGGCCCAGGCGTACAAGCAGGTGGGCCACCACCCGCCGGACCTGGATGATCCGGACATGCTCGTGCGCTGTTTCGGGGCGGTGCGCGAGTTGAGCAGGGGCGGGTATCTGCTGGCGCTCCATGACCGCTCTGACGGCGGACTCATGGCGACGGTCTGCGAGATGGCCTTTGCCGGGCACACCGGCGTGACGCTGCACCTGGATGATCTGGGTGCGGACCCGCTGGCGGCGCTGTTTACCGAGGAGCTGGGGATCGTCATCCAGGTGCGCCACGAGAATACCGAGGAGGTGCTTTCCGTGCTGCGCGAGGCGGAGCTGGGACATCACAGCCACGTGATCGGCAGTCTCAATGACGCCGATGAGCTTCGGTTTTGCCACGGCAGGCAGGACCTGTTCAGGGCACCCCGGGCGGAGCTTCAGGCCGCCTGGTCAGAGACCAGTTACCGCATGCAGGCACTGCGCGACAACCCGGACTGCGCCCGTGAGGAGTTCGAGCGGATCTCCGACGTTGACGATCCGGGGCTGTCGCCTGTGCTTGCCTTTGATCCGGGCGAGGACGTGGTCGCCCCCTACGTGAACACCGGTGCCCGCCCGCGGGTGGCGATCCTCCGCGAGCAGGGGGTGAACGGCCAGATCGAGATGGCGGCCGCCTTCCACAAGGCGGGGTTCGAGAGCGTGGACGTGCACATGACCGACATTCTGTCGGGCCGCCTGGAGCTGTCGGGTTTTCGCGGGCTGGCGGCCTGCGGCGGCTTCTCCTACGGCGACGTACTGGGCGCGGGGGGCGGCTGGGCCCGCTCCATCCTCTTCAATCCCCGGGGCCGGGAGGTCTTCCAGGCCTTCTTCGAGCGCGAGGACAGCTTTGCCCTTGGCGTGTGCAACGGCTGCCAGATGTTCTCGCAGCTCAAGGATCTGATCCCGGGGGCCGACCAGTGGCCGCGCTTCCTGCGCAACCGCTCCGAGCAGTTCGAGGCGCGCCTGTCCCTCGTGGAGGTGACAGAGAGTCCGTCCATCCTGCTGGCGGGCATGGCGGGTTCAAGGCTGCCCGTGGCCGTGGCCCACGGTGAGGGCAGGGTGGTCTTCGACGGCGGAGATGCCGCGTCCGCGCCGGGTGTGGCGCTACGCTACGTGGACAACCGCGGGCAGGTCACGGAGCACTATCCGGAGAATCCCAACGGGTCTCCCGCCGGGATCACCGGCCTTACCACCCGTGACGGCCGGGTCACCATCATGATGCCTCACCCGGAGCGCGTCGTGCGCACCGTGCAGCATTCCTGGCACCCGCCCGAATGGGGCGAGGACGGGCCGTGGCTGCGGCTGTTCCGCAATGCGAGGGAATGGAGTTGTTGAAGTCGGAAGTGTGAATTGGGAAGGGGGAACTCAAGTGAGAAGGGGGAATTGGGAAGGGGGAACTTAAAAGGAAAGGGCGAGCCTGCGGCTCGAGTCTGTAATTCTTTTTGTGTAACTGCCTATCCCTGAGTGGCCCGGATTCGCTCGCCATGTTCGATTTCGAATCGATGCATGGCGGCCTTCCAGTTCTGGATGGGCCGGGTCCAGCGCTTTGAGGCGCTCTGCACGGCCAAGAATACCACCTTCATCGCCGAGGCATCGCTGGGGAAGACACGCCGGTTCTTGGTGGCCTTGCGGATGACGCTGTTGAGCGATTCGATGGCGTTGGTGGTGTAGGTCACCTTGCGGATCTCGGGCGGATAATCAAACAGCGGGATCACCTGTGCCCAGTGCCGGCGCCAGATCGGCCCAATGCTGGGATAGCGCTCGCCCCAGACGGCCTCAAAGGCAGCAAGCTGCGCCTCGGCCTGCTCGGCGCTCGCGCTGTGGTAGATCTGGCGCAGGTCCCGGCACACCGCCTTGCGCTCCTTCCAGGAGACGTAGCGCACGCTGTTTCTCACCATGTGCACCATGCACAGCTGCACCCGCGCATGGGGGAAGGCCGCCTCGATGGCATCGGGGAAGCCGCTCAGCCCGTCCACGCAGGCGATGAAGATCTCCTTGACCCCCCGGTTCTGAAGCTCGGTGAGCACCGAGAGCCAGAACTTCGCCCCCTCGGTTTCGGCCAGCCACAGCCCCAGCAACTCCTTCTCGCCCTCGGTGTTGATGCCCAGCGCCAGGTACATCGATTTATTCACCATGCGCCGGTCCTGGCGCACCTTGAGCACCACACAATCCAGAAAAACAATGGGATAGACCTCGTCGAGCACCCGGTTCTGCCAGGCCTCAACCTGCTCGATCACCGCCTCGGTGACCCGCGAGACCAGGTTCGCAGACACTTGCGCCCCGTACATCTGCTCAAAGGCCGAGACAATGTCGCGCGTGCTCATGCCCCGGGCATAGAGCGCCAGGATCTGATCATCAAACTGTGTCAGCCGCGTCTGGCCCTTGCCCACCAGCCGCGGCTCGAAGCTGCCGTTGCGATCCCGGGGCGTGGCAATCTCGACCTCCCCGTGACTGCCCTTGAGCGTCTTGCGGCTGAATCCGTTGCGACTGTTGCCGCTGTGGTGCCCAGCCGGGTCGTGCTTGGCATAGCCCAGGTGCGCCTCCATCTCCGCGCCCAGCGCGGTTTCCACCACCAGCTTCATCAGCTCAGCGCTGAAATCACTGAGATCCTTCTCCGTCTTGATCCCCTTGGCCAGGCGCGCCGCCAACTCCTTCTTCTCTTGTTCTTGCATCTGCTTGCCTCCCGTTTCAGCTACCATAAACAGAAACAAGCAGTTACACAGATTTAATTACAGTCCCTGCGGCTCGCCCTTTTTTCTTATTCCCACTTCCCAATTCACATTTCAAACTTCAGTTCCCCTTTCCCAATTCACACTTCAAACTTGAGTTACCAGTCGAGTTCGCTCAGCGCGTGGCTGTCGTCTCCGAACGTGTCTTCCAGCTGACGGCGCAGGGCGCGCTTCTCCAGCAGCCGCTCCAGGGAACGGCGGGCGGTGGTGCGGGGGGCCGCGTTGGTCTCCTGGGTCCATTCAGGACTGTCCAGTTCATCGTCCATGGTGGGGATGTCTCGGACCCTTGCCATAGGGGCGCTTCTCCACGGTTGGCGTCAATGTCCTTTAAAAGCGACGTTTTACGACGCCCTTATACCGTGCTTGTCGAAATGCGCAACAAGATTTTTTTTATTCCTAATCCAAAAAATGTTTGATGCCCCGTTCCCTGCCCGCCCGGCCCCGGAAACCAATCGGCGGTGGGGGCATCCAAACGCCGACAAGCGTCGTATCCTCTTTGGGAACACCCCCGGCCTGGAACCCGCTCATGCTCATCCGCATCCCCTCTAAACATGCGCCGAAACCATCGGAGATCACCCCGCCCGAGGTCTACCGGGGACGGCGGCGGTTTCTCCGTGGCATGGGTCTGGCGGCCATGGGGGCGCTGGGCGGATCGGCACTGTTGCAGCCCGCGCCCGCCCACGGGGCATCCCTGGACTACATGCCGGGGCCGTTCGGCACCGACGAGGCGCTGACGCCCCGGGAGGACATCACCACCTACAACAACTTCTACGAACTGGGCACCGGCAAGGCGGACCCGGCGCGCAATGCCCACCGGCTGGTCACCGAACCCTGGACCGTGACCGTGGACGGGTTATGCCTGAATCCCGGGCGCTACCGGCTGGAGGATTTCCTCAGACCCCATGCACTGGAGGAGCGTGTCTATCGGCTGCGCTGCGTGGAAGGCTGGTCCATGGTCATCCCCTGGGTGGGTTTCGAGCTCAACCGCATCATCGCGCAGGCGGAGCCCCTGGGCAGTGCCCGCTACGTGGCCTTCACCACGCTGATGGATCCGGAGAATCTGCCCGGGCAGCGCCTGAGGGTGCTGGAGTGGCCGTACCGGGAGGGGCTGCGCATGGATGAGGCCATGCATCCGCTGACCATCCTGGCCGTGGGTCTCTACGGGGAGACCCTGCCCAACCAGAATGGCGCGCCGCTGCGCCTGGTGGTCCCCTGGAAGTACGGCTTCAAGAGCATCAAGTCCATCGTGCACATCCGTTTCGCGGAGGAGGAACCGCCCACCAGCTGGAACATGGCCACGCCCCGGGAGTACGGATTCTATTCCAACGTCAATCCGGATGTGGATCACCCGCGCTGGAGCCAGCGCACGGAACGGCGTATCGGTGAGCTGCGCCGGCGGCGCAGCCTGATGTTCAACGGGTATGAAGATGAAGTGGCGGCGCTCTATGCGGGCATGGACCTGAGGAAGCACTTCTGAGCCCCGGAACCTTCAAGGCGCTCAAGGCGGCGGTGTTCGTTCTGTGCCTGCTGCCGCTGGCGATCCTGTTCGCCCGTGCCTTCGGGGGCATGGGCGGGGGGCTCGGCGCCAACCCCATCGAGTTCGTCATGCGCGATCTGGGCAGCTGGACCCTGCGGTTCCTGCTCATCACCCTGGCGGTCAGTCCGCTGCGTCATCTGACCGGCTGGAGCGCCGTCATGCGCTTGCGGCGCATGCTGGGGCTGTTCACCTTCTTCTATGCCTGCCTGCATCTGGGCGTGTGGATCGGCATGGACCTGTTCTTCGACTGGACTCTTGTCTGGGACGATATCCTCAACCGGCCTTACATCACCGCGGGCTTCACCGCATGGCTGCTCCTCGTGCCCCTGGCGCTCACGTCCTCGGACGCCATGATGCGCCGTCTGCGGCGGCGCTGGGCGCACCTGCACCGGCTGGTCTATCCGGCGGCGATCCTGGGCGTGCTGCACTTCTGGTGGCTGACCCGTGCGGATTACCGTGAGCCGCTGCTGTACGCGGTGATCCTGGGCGTGCTGCTGGGGTGGCGGGTGGTGATGCGGTGGGTGTGGAAGGGGCGGGTGTTGCGACCGTTGCGGGGTGGCGCCAGGTGAGTGTGGGTGTGCCCGGTTCAGCCATGAAGCACGCCGAGGGCGCGAGAATGAACCCCATCGGATTGAACCGGCCCGATGTAGGAGCCCGGTCCTCCGGGCGATGGCAGAGCCTGGCCCGATCGCCCACGGGAGTGGGCTCCTACGGAACACAGAGCGGCCGACAGGAACGGCTCGCCCTGTCAATGCTGGGAGAGGGTAGGTTGGGGTGAGCGCAGCGAACCCCAACATGGCGGAAATATCCCAGGCCCCGGCGCGTTGGGGTTCGTTCCTCACCCCAACCTACAACTGCTTTCTTGCCACAGAGTACACAGAGGTCACAGAGAAGAACCAACAGAACCGTAGGTTGGGGTGAGCGCAGCGAACCCCAACGGCGCGGCTTCGGAGACCACCCGTTGTTGGGGTTCGTTCCTCACCCCAACCTACAGGCTGCGGGCCCCCATCCGGTAAAACCGATTCTCTCGCGCAGACGCAAAGGCGGGTCAGTCCAGCACCACCACCGCGCGTCCGCGCACCTGGCCCTGGAGGATGCGGTCCGCGTATTCCGGAAGGTCGTCCAGGCCGATCTCCGTGGTCATGGAATCCAGCACGTCCGTGGGCAGGAGTTCGGTGATGCGCGTCCAGGCGGCCGTGCGCCTTTCCGTGGGGCACATGACCGAATCGATTCCCAGCAGCCTCACCCCGCGCAGCAGGAAGGGCAGGACGGTGGTCTTCAGTGCCGGGCCGCCGGCCAGCCCGCAGGCTGCCACGGATGATCCGTAGCGCATCTCCGCCAGCACGTGAGCCAGCATGTCGCCGCCCACCGCGTCGACGCAGCCTGCCCAGCGTTCGCCGAGCAGCGGTTTGCCGGGGGGGTCCGCCAACTCGGCACGGGCCACGACGCTGGCGGCGCCCAGCCCCTTGAGGTAGTCCTCGTTGTCCGGGCGGCCGGTCACCGCCGCCACCGGGTAGCCGAGACGCGAGAGCAGTGAAACGGCCACGCTGCCGACCCCGCCGGAAGCACCGGTCACCAGCACCTCGCCCTGGGCATTGCCGGGTGACAATCCGTCATCCTCCAACGCCTGGACGGCCAGCATGGCGGTGAATCCGGCCGTGCCCACGGCCATGGCCTGGCGCGCGCTGAGACCGTCGGGCAGGGGCACCAGCCAGTCGGCCTTGACCCGCGCCATCTGCGCGTAGCCCCCCCAGTGGACTTCGCCCACGCGCCAGCCGGTGAGCACCACCGCGTCACCGGGCCGGTAGCGCGCGTCGCCGGATTCCTCCACCGTGCCGGCGAAATCGATGCCGGGTACGTGCGGGTACTTCCGCACCAGCCGCCCGAGGCCCTTGATGATCATGCCGTCCTTGTAGTTGAGGCCCGAGTGGGTCACCCGCACCAGCACGTCGCCTTCCGGCAGATCGGATAGCGTGAGTTCCTTGACGGATGCGACGGGGGCCTTCTCGGCTTCTTCCAGTACCAGGGCCTTGAATGTCTCGCTCATGGGTCACTCCTGTTCGGTTGCTGTGTGTGTGCCGGTGGTTCCGATTCCGGACCCCGGTTTACCGTGGCAGCGGCGGCCGCGCCGCGCGCCTGTGCCTGCCTGTCCAGCCAGAGCGTAGGTTGGGGTGAGGAACGAACCCCAACGCGCCGGGGCCAGGGAGGCCTTTGCCGTGTTGGGGTTCGCTGCGCTCACCCCAACCTACGATTCTGTTGTTTTTTTCTCTGTGACCTCTGTGTACTCTGTGGCAAGAAAGCAGTTGTAGGTTGGGGTGAGGAACGAACCCCAACGCGCCGGGGCCCGGGAGGCCTCTGCCATGTTGGGGTTCGCTGCGTTCACCCCAAGCTACGTTTGTGTCTGGCGGTCCAGCCAGATCTCCAGGCCCTGGACGTTGAGGCCTACGTCCGGGTCCAGGAGGGTGCGCATCTCGTCCTCCGGCAGCCGGCAGCCGTGATCTCTCAGGCGTCGAATCAGCACCTGCATCATGTCCTCGCACAGGGCGTCGTGGCGGGCGTCGCCGTCATGGGCCCGCGCCCGTGCCAGGTCCACGTAGATGTCGATGAGTTCGTGCATGTCCTGCTGCAGACGTTTGAGATCGCCTACGCGGCTGTAGTGGGTGAGATACATGTAGCTCAGGCTCTGCGCCATGAGCCGGTCCACCGACTGATGCAGGGCCTCGGGATCGAACTGGACCGGTGTCGTGGTGGGCAGCACAAAGGGGCCGTGTTCGGTGTCGAACTCCCGGTAGGAGAGTCCGAAGGTGTCGCCGGAGAAGATGCCGTCACCGGCCTCGTCCACCACGCAGAAGTGGTGTTTGGCGTGGCCGGGCGTGTCCAGGAAGCGCAGCACCCGGCCGTTGAAATCCAGTTCGTCTCCGTCGCCGGCCTCCGTGACTCGTTCGGCGGGCACGGGCACGACGGTGCCGAACATGCGTTCCATCTCGGCTTCACCATAGACCGCCGCGGCACCGGCGTTGAGCCTGGACGGGTCGATCATGTGGCGCGCACCGCGCGGGTGGATCACCATGTGCGCGTTGGGCAGGTGGCGCATGAGCGCGCCGGCACCGCCGGCATGGTCCAGGTGCACATGGGTGGGGATCACGAAATCCACGTTCTCCCGCGGGATGCCTTTCTGCTCCAGCACCGACAGCATGCCCGGTACCGAGTGGGCGGTTCCCGTCTCGATGAACGCGGCGCGGTCCCCTTCGATCATCAGGTAGGTGGACACCTGTCCCTGACGATACAGCTGGGCATCGATCATGGTGATGCCGTGGTCGAGATCTTCGTAATGTACTTGGGTCATGTGGTTTACCGACAGATCAAGAGCTTTGACGCGAAGACGCGAAGACGCAAAGTAACGCAAAGAATCATGTGTAAAAAGAACACCCGAATATAAGTGCTGTTTTTAGATCAGTTAACTTTGCGCCCCTTCGCGTCTTTGCGCCGCGGTTCTCTGAAAGTGGTGGTTCCCTCAAAGCCGCCGTCCCATCAAATCAGAAACAGATCCACAAACTCGTGCACCGGGGTGGCCGACAGGCGGCCGGGGTCCTTGCACAGATCGAAGATGCGCTCCGCCTGGCCGCGGGGGAAACGGGTGCGCAGGGCGTCGCGGTACTTGTTCTCCAGCACCGGGATGCCTTCGGCGCGGCGCCGGCGGTGGCCGATGGGGTATTCCACCTCCACCTTGTCGGTGCTGGAGCCGTCCTTGAAGAACACCTGTATGGCGTTGGCAATGGAGCGCTTGTCGGTGTCGTGGTATTCCTTCGAATAGCGCGGGTCCTCGACCACGCGCATCTTCTCGCGCAGGGCGTCGATGCGCGGATCGGCGGCCACGTCGTCCTCGTAGTGGCGCGCGGTGAGCTGGCCGAAGATGAGCGGTACGGCCACCATGTACTGCAGACAGTGGTCGCGGTCCGCCGGGTTGTGCAGGGGGCCGTCCTTGCTGATGATGCGCACGGCGGATTCCTGCGTGGTCAGCTCGATGCGGTCGATCTCGTCGATGCGGTCCTTCACCTGGTCGTGCAGCTTCAGCGCGCATTCCACTGCCGTCTGTGCATGGAACTCGGCCGGGAAGCTGATCTTGAACAGGACGTTCTCCATCACGTAGCTGCCGTAGTCGCGCTGGAACCTGAACTTCTCGCCCTTGAAGAGCACGTCGTAGAAACCCCAGCGGGGCGCGGACAGCACGCTGGGCAGGCCCATCTCTCCCTTCATGACCATCAGCGCCAGGCGCACCGCGCGCCCGCAGGCATCTCCCGCGGCCCAGGATTTGCGCGAGCCGGTGTTGGGGGCGTGGCGGTAGGTGCGCAGCGACTGCCCGTCCACCCAGGCCTGGGAGACGGCGTCGATGACCTGCTCACGGTGTGCGCCCAGCATGTGGGCGGCCACCGCCGCGGAGGCCACCTTCACCAGCACCACGTGGTCCAGACCCACACGGTTAAAGCTGTTCTCCAGGGCCAGCACGCCCTGGATCTCGTGGGCCTTGACCATGTAGCGCAGCACGTCGTCCATGTTGATGGGTGGCCTGCCCTCGGCGACCGCCCTGCGGCTCAGGTGATCGGCCAGGGCCAGGATGGTACCCAGATTGTCGGAGGGGTGACCCCACTCGGCGGCGAGCCAGGTGTCGTTGAAGTCCAGCCAGCGCACCATGGCCCCGATGTTGAAGGCACCCTGGATCGGGTCGAGCTGGAACTGGGTGCCGGGGATGCGCGAGCCGTTGGGCACCACGGTCCCCGGCACCACCGGCCCGAGGTGCTTGGTGCACTCGGGATACTGCAGCGCCAGCATGGCGCAGCCCAGGGAATCCATCAGGCAGTTGCGTGCGGTGTCCAGCGCTTCCTGGGAATCGACGGCATAGTCGCACACGTAGTCGGCGATGGCCTTGATTTCCGGGTCCGGGTCGGGCCGGACGTTGGCGTCGGCGATGTGTTGGCTCATCTCAATGCTCCTGATGTCGCATTTCTTGGAAGTAAGAAGTGTGAATTGGGAAGGGCGAATGAAAGTGGGAAGTGTGAATTGGGAAGTCGGAATAGCCCCGATGCGCGCCCTCTCCCTCAGGGAGAGGGCCGGGGTGAGGGTGGTTTCATTCCCACTTCCCAATTCCCACTTCGCACTTCATTTCTGCTTCACCTCTTATCAATCGGCACCCACTTGCGGTTCTCCGGCCCCGTATAGTTCGCGCTGGGGCGGATGATCTTGCCGTCCAGGCGCTGTTCGATCACGTGGGCCACCCAGCCGGTGGTGCGCGAGATGACGAAGATGGGCGTGAACAGGGCGGTGGGGATGCCCATCATGTGGTAGGAGACCGCGGAGAACCAGTCCAGGTTGGGGAACATCTTCTTCAGATCCCACATGACGCTCTCCAGGCGGTCCGCCACGGCGAACATGGTCATGGTGTGCCGGTCCTCGGAGAGGCGCTTCGCCACCGCCTTGATCACCTCGTTGCGCGGGTCCCCGGTGGTGTACACGGGATGACCGAAGCCGATGATGATCTCCTTGCGGCCCACGCGCTCGCGGATGTCCGCCTCCGCCTGGTCGGGATCGTCGTAGCGCAACTGGATGTCGCAGGCCACCTCGTTGGCGCCGCCGTGCTTGGGGCCGCGCAGGGCGCCGATGGCGCCGGTGATGGCCGAGTAGAGGTCGGCGTTGGTGCCCGCCACCACCCGGGACGTGAAGGTGGAGGCGTTGAATTCGTGCTCCGCGTAGAGATTGAGCGAGGTGTGCATGGCGCGCACCCACGGTTCGGAGGGCGCGCGCCCGTGCATCAGGTGCAGGAAATGCCCGCCCAGGCTGTCGTCGTCGGTCTCCACGTCTATGCGCCGGCCGTTGTGGGCGAAGTGATACCAGTAGAGCAGGGCCGACCCCAGGCTTGCCAGCAGCCGGTCGCCGATCTGGCGCGCGCCGGCCACGGTCATGTCCTCCTTCTCCGGCTCCAGGGTGCCCAGCATGGAGACTGCGGTGCGCATCACGTCCATGGGGTGGGCCGAAGGCGGGATCTGCTCCAGCACGGTGCGCAGCGCCGCGGGCAGGCCGCGCAGTGCGCGCAGCCGTTCCTTGTAGGCCGCCAGCTCCGCGCGGTCGGGCAGGGTGCCGTGAATCAGCAGGTGGGCGATCTCCTCGAACTCCGCCTTGTCGGCGAAATCCAGGATGTCGTAGCCCCGGTAGTGCAGGTCGTTGCCCGTGCGGCCCACGGTGCAGATGGCCGTGTTGCCGGCCACGGTGCCCGACAGGGCCACGGACTTCTTGGGCCTGGGTTTGGTCTGGGTGGTATCGGTTTCAGTCATCTGCGTTGTCCCCCTCCTGGCGGTACAGGCGGTCGAGTTGCTGTTCGTAGGCGTGATAGCCCAGGTGTTCGTAGAGTTCGTCGCGGGTCTGCATGAGGTCGAGCACCGCCTTCTGCGTGCCGTCGCGGCGGATTGCCTCGTAGACCTTGAGGGCCGCCTGGTTCATGGCGCGGAAGGCGGACAGCGGATAGAGCGCGAGCCCGACGCCGGCGTCTTTCAGCTCCTGCGTCGTGAACAGCGGCGTCTGGCCGAACTCGGTGATGTTGGCCAGCACGGGCACGCCCGCGGCCTCCACGAATCGCCGGTACTGATCCAGTTCCGTGACCGCCTCCGGGAAGATCATGTCGGCACCGGCCTCCACGCAGGCCGCGGCACGGTCGACCGCCGCATCCAGGCCTTCCACCGCCAGGGCGTCGGTGCGCGCCATGATGACGAAGTCGTCGGTGCGCGCATCGGCGGCGGCCTTGATGCGGTCCACCATCTCGCCTTTCGAGACGATGGCCTTGCCCGGACGGTGGCCGCAGCGCTTGGACTGCACCTGGTCCTCGATGTGGCAGCCGGCGGCGCCTGCGCGGATGAGTTCGCGCACGGTGCGGGCAATGTTGAAGGCGCTGGGTCCGAAGCCGGTATCCGCATCCACCAGCAGCGGCAGCTCCGTGATGTAGGTGATGCGGCGCACGTCCTCCAGCACGTCGTGCAGGGTGCTGATGCCCAGGTCCGGCAGGGCCAGGGAGCCGGCGGCCACGCCACCGCCGGAGAGGTAGAGGGCGCGGTAGCCGGCATGTTCCGCCAGCGTGGCGTGATAGGCGTTGATGGCGCCCATCACCTGCAGCGGCCTTTCTTCGGCCACGGCCCGGCGCAGGCGGGCGCCGGGTTTGGAAGGTGTCGGGGATGCTTCGGTCATGAGTGGCTCCTGGTCATGCGGACATGCCGCTAACCGGCGATACGGATATTGGGAGACTGATCCGGATGCTCCGCGAACTGGCGGGCCACGTTCTCCCGGGAGACGCGCACGTGGCGGCGCATGAGCAGTTCGGCCATCTCCCCGTCACGGTCGGCGATGGCGTCGACGATATGGCCGTGCTCCCGGAATGCATTGCGTGCCCGGCTGCTGGCCATGCCGAACTGGTAGCGGTACATGCGCATCAGGTGGTAGAGATCGTTGCAGAGAAGCTGGACGAGCCGTGCATTGCCGCTGGCCTGGACGATGCGGTAGTGGAAGTCGAGATCCCCCTCCTTCTGGAAGTAGGCGACCCCTTCCTGCAGTTCCACCCGCTGCTCGTGCTGGGTCAGCAGACCGCGCAACTCGCTGATCTCCTCGCCGGTGATGCGCTCCGCCGCCAGGCGCGCTGCCAGCCCCTCCAGGGATTCTCTCAGCAGGTACAGCTCCATCAGGTCGGCCTGGGTGAGGGTGGCCACCCGGGCGCCCACGTTGGGCCGCCGTTCCACCAGGTGGCAGGCCTCCAGGCGGCCGATGGCGTCGCGCAGCGGGCCCCGGCTGATGCCGTAGGCGGCCGCCAGCTCCGGCTCGCTGATCTTGCTGCCGCTGGGAATCTCGCCCTCCACGATGGCCTTGCGGAGGCGGCGGAATACCCGCTCGGAGAGGGTGATGCCTTGTTCGTCGGGATGCATAGCGGCGCCTATATTGTCAACAATCTTGCTGCAAAGCAAGCCAATTACACCGTTCTTCAGGGGTATTTACGGGAATATTGTATACACGTTGTCAGCAGGTCTCCGGGCGGGATCGAGACGGTCGATCCGTCGTGTGGCACCGCCGGCCCTCCCTGTAGGAGCCCGGTCCCCCGGGCGATGGCCGGGGCCTGGCAAATCGCCCGGGGGACCGGGCTCCTACGGGGCGTCCCGCCGTTGTTCGACGCTCCGGCCGATCAATTGCCCCCGTCGCCAGCCGCATAACCGAGGCCCTGGAGCGCCTCGCGGACCTCGTCCAGGATGGCCGGGTCGTCGATGGTGGCCGGGGTCTGGTAGGCCTCGTTGTCGGCGATCTTGCGCATGACAGCCCGCAGGATCTTGCCGGAGCGGGTCTTGGGCAGCCGATCCACCACGGCCACTTTCTTGAACACCGCCACCGGACCGATCTCCTCGCGCACCAGCGCCACCAGTTCCTTGCACAGGGTGTCCCGGTCCTGGGTGACGCCGCTCTTCATCACCACCAGGCCCAGGGGCACGGAGCCCTTGAGCTCGTCGGCCACGGCGATCACCGCGCACTCGGCGACCGACGGATGCGCGGCCAGCACCTCTTCGATGGCGCCGCTGGACAGCCGGTGCCCCGCCACGTTGATGGTGTCGTCGATGCGGCCCATCACGTACAGGTAACCGTCCTCGTCCAGGTAGCCGGAATCCCCGGTCAGGTAGTAGCCGGGCACGGCATCCAGATACGCCTCGCGGAAGCGCTGGTCATTGTTCCAAAGGGTGGGCAGGCAGCCCGGGGGCATGGGCAGCTTGACCATGATGCGGCCCATGGTGCCGTCCGGCACCTCTTCGCCCTGATCGTTGACGATGCGCACGTTGAACCCGGGCACGGGCTTGCCGGCGCTGCCGGCCTTGATGGGCAGCAGTTCGATGCCGATGGGATTGCCGGCGATGGCCCAGCCGGTCTCGGTCTGCCACCAGTGGTCGATCACCGGCCGGTCGAGGATCTCGCCGGCCCAGTTGAGGGTGTCGGGATCGCAGCGCTCTCCCGCCAGGAACAGGGTGCGAAAGGCGCTCATGTCGTAGCGCTTGAGATGCTCGGCCTTCGGGTCCTCCTTCTTGATGGCGCGGAAGGCGGTGGGCGCGGTAAACATGGCCGCTACCTCGTGTTCGGAGATCACCCGCCAGAAGGCACCGGGGTCCGGCGTGCCCACGGGCTTGCCCTCGTAGACGATGGTGGTGCAGCCGTGCAGCAGGGGGGCGTAGACGATATAGGAGTGGCCCACCACCCAGCCCACGTCGGAGGCGGCCCAGTACACCTCGCCGGGCTTCACTCCGTAGAAGTGCTCCATGGTCCATTTGAGCGCCACCGCGTGGCCGCCGTTGTCGCGCACCACACCCTTGGGTTTGCCGGTGGTGCCGGAGGTGTAGAGGATGTAGAGGGGGTCGGTGGCGGCCACGGATACGCAGTCGTGGGGCTCGGCGCCCTCGATGGCCTCGTTCCATTCCAGATCCCGCCCGGACACCATCTCGCCCGGCCCCTGGGGGCGCTGCAGGATGATGCAGTGCTCGGGCTTGTGGCTGGCCTGGTCGATGGCCTTGTCCAGCAGCGGCTTGTACTGCACCACCCGGGTGGGCTCGATGCCGCAGGATCCCGCGACCACCACCCGCGGTTTGGCGTCGTCGATACGGGTCGCAAGCTCGTGGGCCGAGAAGCCGCCGAACACCACCGAGTGCACGGCGCCGAGGCGCGCGCAGGCCAGCATGCTGACCAGGGCCTCGGGCACCATGGGCATGTAGATGATGACCCGGTCGCCCTTGGTCACGCCCAGCCGGGCCAGGGCGCCTGCGAACAGGGCCACCCGGTCGCGCATCTCGCGGTAGGTGATGGATTGCCGGGTGTCGGTGACCGGGCTGTCATAGATCACCGCGGGCTGATCGCCGCGGCCATCGTCCACGTGCCGGTCCAGGGCGTTGTAGCAGGTGTTCAGCCTGCCCCCCACGAACCAGCGGCAGGACGGCGACTGGCTTTCGTCGAGCACCTTTTCCCAGGGCGTGTCCCAGTGGATGGCTTTGGCGGCTTCCGCCCAGTAGCCTTCGGGATCGCGCACCGCGCGGGCGTAGACGTCTTCGTACCCCATGACTCACTCCTCTCCGATCACTGCCGTGGGGGATGCCTTCGAATCCTGATCGAAACAGCGCCGTGCCTGCGTGGTGCGGCGGTCTGTACCGCGGGGATTCCGGGCACCCTCGAAAATTGTGTTCCGGGTTTCGGCCCGGCCGGATACCTCGACGGGAACGCGGTGTCCGGATGCCTTGCCATGGCCGATCCGGCGAGATAGCACGGTGGCCCGCATATCTCGCCACCCTTCTGCTGCGGCCGCCGATCCGCTCGCTGTGACGGGGCGTGCTCACTCCGGCCGGCTAGTAGAACACTAGCGGTTTTGGCGGAAGTGTCAACAATCCGTTGGCGGCGAGATTTCCAATGCATTGATTGGAAAGAACTATCAGATTCACTTCTGACGAGAAGTCATGAAATTGATGACCATCCAGCGATGGGCGGCGGGCAGCCGCCGTCACATGTCGGCGATGAGCTTGATGATGATTGCCGCGATGATGAGCAGGGTGATGCGCTGGATCCACACCGCGCCCCGCGGGCCCAGGGTCATGTGGGCGCCGAGCCAGGCGCCGGCCATGCTGCCTGCGGCGAGCACCAGTCCGAAGCCCCAGTGCACGTTGCCCGTGGCCATGAAGATGCCCAGGGCCGGCACCATGTAGAAGAGCACCACCAGCACCTTGAGGATGTTCACCTGCACCAGATCGATGCGCAGGATCCGGTAGAGCAGCACGATGAACAGGATGCCCACGGCCACCTGGATGAAGCCGCCGTAGAAGCCGATGACGCCCATGGCGGCGATCACCGGCCATCGCAGGTGCGAATCCTCCAGGTATACCGTGTCCCGGTGCGTCGGCATGGGCATCAGCATGATCACCGACGAGCCCACCATCACCAGGATGAGAATCCAGCGAAACAGGTCGTCGCCCACCAGAGTGGCGGCCCAGGCCCCGACGACGGCGCCCGCCACGGCGGGTACGGAGAGCTTGATGCCCAGGCGCAGGTGCCGGTGTCCGGCGCTGCGGTACTTCCAGGTGGCCGTGATGTTCTGCAGCACGATGCCGACACGGTTGGAGCCGTTGGCCGTGGTGCTGTCCAGGCCGACGAACATGAGCACCGGCAGGGTGATCATGGATCCCCCGGCGGACATGACGTTGAGAAAGCCCGACAGGGCGCCTGCCGCCAGCAGCAGCAAGACCTGTTCGATGGTCATCTCAAGGGTACGAGCCGGCGGTATCGCCACAGCCCGAACAGCATCAGCAGCAGGCTGGGCACGGCATAGCCCGCTGCGGTTGCAGTGTCGGGATGGAAGACCGCCGCGCCGGCGAGACCCGCCAGGATGATGCGCAGGGTGATGTCCGCCATGCGCGGGTAGATGAAGCTCCCCTGCAGGGCAAAGCTGATGGCCAGGGTGCCGATCAGCACCAGGACGAAGGCGGGCAGTTGCGCCATCCCCGGCTGCACGACCAGGTCGGGACGGGCGAAGATGGCGCCCATCATGAGCATCAACGGCATACAGATCACCATGGCCACCATCATGGTACGGATGAAGGGCGCCTCCGCGATACGCGAGGCGACCGCGGCGGTCACCGAGGTGGGTGGCGAGAGTTCACCGAACACCGCCACCAGAAAGGCGAAGAAGTGCACCACCCACGGATCCACGCCGGCGCGGATCATGAACGGCGAGATGACGATGGCGATGATGATGTAGGTCGGCGCCACCGGCAGGCCCATGCCGATGATATAGCCGAACCCGAAGCCTACCAGCACCATCACGGCAAGATTGATCCCGGCGCCCTCCATGAGCAGGATGCCCACCTTGGTCGGCACGCCCGTGATGGTGAAGGTGGCCGTGAGTATGCCCAGGGTCGCCAGCAGGATGGTCAACTCGGCGGTGATGCTGGCATAGGATTCGATCATTCGCAGCAGCGGGCGGGTAACCCACTCGATCGAGAAACGGCGCGCCTTGACGCTGCGCACGGCGAAGGCCGCGGCCAGGAAGATGAACAAGTAGGTGAACACGGTCTGAGCCGCGGCCATGGCGGGTTTGCGCTCCACGCCCATGAAATAGATCAGGCCCGCCACCGCGACGAAGTAGGCTGCGATATTGGCCCAGTCCATGAAGCCCAGGGGCTCCACCGCCGGCGAGACGGCGCGCCGGTAGTAGCGCCCGGCCAGAAGCCAGACGGCGAAGGCCACGCCCAGGTAGAAGATGATGGCCGGTGCGAACCCCCTGGCCACCACGTCGAAGTAGCCGACGCCCAGATAGTCGGCCATGAGGAACGCGGCAATCCCCATGAGCGGGGGCATGAGCTGGCCACCCAGGGATGAGGCGGTCTCCACCGCCGCTGCCGTGACTCGTGGAAAGCCCGCCTTGATGAGCACGGGAATGGTTGCGGTGCCGGTGGTTGCGGCATTGGCCGCGCCTGAGCCCGATACGGCCGCCACACCGAAGGAGCCGATCACCGCCGCCTGGGGCAGCAATCTGGGCGAATGCACGGCAATCCGGGTGGAGCCGTGCAGGAGGGAGTCGATGCAGCCGAAGGCGCGAAGTGCCGCCAGTACCAGGATGAAGGAACCGATCAGCGTGAGGCCAAGCTGCGGCAGACGCTCGAAGACTCCCGTCGAGATCTCCACGCTCACTGCACTGACCACGCGGGTCCAGGTCATGCCCGGATGGTTGAACAGGCCCGGTACCAGATAGCCGTAGACCGTGTAGAGGATCAACAGGATGTTGAGGACGAACAGGGCAAGGTAGCGCCGCCGTGTGTACTCCATCACCAGCGCCGCGACGGCGCCGCCCACCGCCAGGTCATGGAGATTCCACAGGCCAAGGCGATAGATGCGAATCTCGTCGAACTCGCGGATCAGATAGGAAATGGCGTAGACACTGATGCCGCAATACACGAGCGCGATGATGAACGGGGCCAGATGCCCCAGGCGTGGATACAACTCGCCATGGCGCAGATCGTTGAGGTAGACAAGGCAGATGGTGAGCGGGACCCCCACCACGGCGAGCTGGGTGGGGCCGCCGGCCCCGGTGACGTAGTAGCGCGATAAGTGCAGGAAGAAGATCGTACCGACCAGGTAGAACAGGATATCCGCCGCCAGCCGCAACCGACGTGCCAAGGGGGAAAGTCCCGGCACGTCGGGACCGCTGGCGGCGGATTCGTTCATCAGGCCGTCGGGGCGATCAGCGGCCCCTCAGTTGCCGGCGATGCGATCGTCCCAGGCGCTGTCCCAGGCGCCTTTTTCACGCAGGTAACGGGCAAGCCCCGGATGCACCTTCACCGAGTCCACAGAGGCGGCTACGCCACGGCGCTGGATATCCACCATGTCCCGGCTGATCTGACGGAACGCGGCGTCGGAGCGCGCCAGTTCCTCAGCATGTGCCTCGATGATGGTGAGCATGCGGAACACATCAACGGCGGGCACTTCGGGCCCTACATGGAACCCGTAGTAGAAAGGCACCACCAGCACCTTGTCCACATACACGTCGCCGCGGAATACATCCGGATCCACTTCCACCACGTCAAGTCCGGCCCCCCGGAGCTTCGCGATCTCGGCCTCGCTCGGGTTGAGCACGGCCACGTCGGCGGCGATCATGGCCTCGTTCACCCAGGGGGCGGGGCTGGCTTCGCCGGTGCTGTAGACGATGAAGGCATCGATGTTTCCCTCGGCCAGGGATGAGGCGGTCAGGCCGCGGTCGAGTTCCACGTACTCATGCCCCACTTCCAGGGTCTGCATGGCCCGCTCCAGCTGGGCGCGCACGTCCCAGGGCGCCGGACCCGTGAACACGGGCCGGCCGGCCAGATCGCCCCAGCCGGAATAGTTGCCCCGGTCGGCGGCCCGCACACCCAGGCCCACTTCCATGGTGTAGGCCCAGAAGGATTGCACGGGTTCACGCTGCATCTGCTGGCTGAAGCCGCGGAACCGGCCGGTGTCGCCCGCCAGCTCGCGGAAGGCGATGTCGGCGCCGTAGTAGCCGTCGAACTGGTTGGTGGCATAGCCCCGCACCGTGGCAAGCGCGCCCGGCGTGGGCAGTACCGTGATGGAGTAGTCGGGCATCTCCCGGTTGAGCATGGCCATCAGGGCCACCTTGGCGCGATGGCCCGCCGAACCCACCGCAGAGGTGGCCCAGCGCAACTGTGTCACCTGGCCCTGGGCGTCTGCGGTACGGATCTCCGACAGCCCCAGGGGGACGGCAATCACAAGGGCGGAAACGAGTGTCAGGAAAAAGCGTTTCATCGGCAATACTCCCTCTCTCTGGTTATCGCTCCGGCGTCAGTCGCGCAGGGCGTTTCTCCGGGGCGCGGGAATCGCGTCGGATGGCGCATCAACCGGTCCGACCGTGTCTTCCCATTGGCTTTTATTGTTCTCTGCTAACCTTAGACCACCCACCGGATTCTGCCCGACGGATGTCATGTTTCTTGAGAGATATGTCCTATTTAATATTGATTTAATTAAACTTTAATGATCCAATCACTTGCATCCAAAGCCGGGAGCCGCCATCCGGTCAGCCAGGCACCGGGTATGCGCCGGGCCCGGATCACGGTTCGCGAGACCGGCCCGACACGCCACCGCGAAGGCGCCCGGTGCCGGGGGACTGAACGACAGCCGCCGGTTGACGTATCGGTATGAAGCGGCTCCCTGCTAAAATGTAACCAAGTCCGTCACCCGATTGCGAGTCCTGCGTCCCATGAGCGAATCCGCGTCCCCCGAAACCCGTCCGCGCCTGATCTGGACCACCACGCTGATGTTCAGCCTGACGGCGCTGGTGGCCGTGACCGTGGTGCCCTGGTACGGCCTGACCCATGGCTACAGTGCCAGCGCCTGGGTCGCCTTCGGCCTGTTCATGGTCTTTGGCAGCATGTCCATCACGGCCGGCTACCATCGGCTGTGGGCGCATCGCGCCTACGAGGCCCATCCCGCGGTGCGCGTCTTCATGGCCCTGTGGGGTGCCTGTACCCTGCAGAACAGCATCCTGATCTGGGCCTCCGGCCACCGCACGCACCATCGTCACGTGGATGACAATGAACGGGATCCCTACTCCGCCGGGCGGGGTCTCTGGTTCTCCCACATCGGCTGGATGCTCAGGGACTACCCCAGCGGCAAGGCCGACTTCAGCAACGCGCCGGACCTGCTGCGCGACCCCGTCGTCATGTGGCAGCACCGCTACTACGTGCCCATTGCACTGTCGATGAACATCGGCCTGCCGGTGGTGCTCGGGCTGATTTTCGGCAATGTGATCGAGATGCTCCTGCTGGCCGGTTTTCTGCGCCTGGTCCTCGCGCATCATTTCACCTTCTTCATCAACTCGCTGGCCCATTTCTGGGGCCGCCAGCCGTACACGGACGGGAACAGCGCCCGGGACAACGGCGTCCTGGCGCTGCTGACCTATGGCGAGGGGTATCACAATTTCCACCACCTGTTTCAGTACGATTACCGCAACGGCGTGCGCTGGTGGCAGTACGACCCGACCAAGTGGCTGATCGCCACCCTGAGCTGGCTGGGTCTCGCCGGAAACCTGAAACGGGCCAGCAATTTCCAGATCCAGCAGGCCCTGATCGCCATGCAATTCCGCGAGGCGCGCAGGAAGCTCTCCCGGGGGGGCGGCAACGTGGAAAAATGGCGAACGGTGCTGGAGCAGGAGTACCAGCACTTCCTGTCCGTCCTGGAGCAATGGAAGGCCCACAAGCGCGGCCTGTACGAACAGACCCGGCAGCAGCTTGCAGTCCAGTGGGAACATGCCGTCATGCGCACGCGTATCCGGGAGTTCGAGTATCTGCTCAAGATGCAGCGCAAGCGGCTCGCCCTGCTGACGCTGCAACTGTCCTGACGGCCATGATCCACGGTGCGGCGGTCCTCGTCGTACCGTGGCCGGCCGGGCCGGGCCGGTGGGTGCACGCATGAGCGGCGGCCCGCCCGATCCCGGCATCGAGGCCGATGCCCTGAGCGCGCCGTTCGGGGGCCTGACGCCGGATCGCATCCTCGACGTGCTCGAAGCCCACGGACTGGTCTGCGACGGACGCCTGCTGGCGCTCAACAGCTACGAGAACCGCGTCTACCAGGTGGGCCTGGAGGATGAGACTCCCTGCGTGGTCAAGTTCTACCGGCCCGGCCGCTGGAGCGATGCTGCCATCCTGGAGGAGCACCGGTTCGTCGGACAGCTCGCGGAGCGCGAGATCCCCGCGGTACCGCCCCTGGAATTTCCCGGACAGGGCACGCTGCTTCATGCCGGCCGTGAACGTTTCTCCGTGTTTCCCCGCCAGGGGGGACATGCCCCGGAACTGGACGATCCCGAAACGCTGACCCGGCTCGGGCGCTTCATCGCCCGTATCCACGGGGTCGGTGCCATGGAAGACTTCCGGCACCGGCCGACCCTGGATGCCGAGACCTTCGGCATGCGCTCCAGGGCGTTCCTGCTGGACAACCGGATCATTCCCGCGGACCTGGAGCCGGTCTATCGGGGCGTGGTGGATCAGGCGCTGGAAGGGGTGGCGCACTGCTACCGGCGTGCCGGACAGGTCCGTGCCCTGCGTCTGCACGGCGATTGCCATGGAGGCAACGTGTTGTGGACCGATGCCGGCCCGCACTTCGTGGATTTCGACGATACCCGCATGGGGCCCGCGATTCAGGATCTGTGGATGCTGCTCTCGGGCGACCCCGAGAGCATGGCCGCCCAATGGGCCGCCATCCGCGAGGGCTACGAGGATTTCCGGGACTTCGACCTCCGGGAACTGCACCTCATCGAGGCGCTTCGCACCCTGCGCCTCATCCATTATTCCGCCTGGATCGCGCGGCGCTGGCACGATCCCGCATTTCCCATGGCCTTCCCGTTCTTTGACAACCCCCGCTACTGGGAAGACCGCATCCTGGAACTGCGCGAACAGATCGCGGTCATGGATGAACCGGCGATCCTGTAAGGGATGGCGGTGGAAGCCCGGGGGACCGGGCGATCCGTCTCCCCGTGCCCTCCTATCGCCCGGAGGACCGGGCTCCTACGTGTGCCCTTGGCTCTGCCCCCCCCCTGCGATCCTTGCGTGGTCGACAAAGACCATCCACTCGAAACAGCAAAGAGCCGGTGATCCGCGGGCAGCATCCTCCCTTATCTTGTATCTTGTATCTGTTTTTCATGTATCTGCATTGAAGGAGCCATTCATGACCCACGCAATCCGAATCCACGAAACCGGCGGTCCGGAGGTGATGCGCTGGGAGTCCATCGAGGTGGGCGATCCCGGCCCGGGCGAGGTGCGTCTGCGCCAGACCGCGGTAGGGCTCAATTTCATCGACGTGTATTTCCGGACGGGTCTGTATCCGCTGCCGTCGATGCCCGGAGTGCTGGGCATGGAGGCGGCCGGTGTGGTGGAGGCGGTGGGCGAGGGCGTCTCCACGCTCTCCGAGGGCGACCGGGTGGCCTATGCCACGCCGCCGCCGGGCGCCTATGCGGAAGCGCGCATCATGCCCGCGACCCGGCTGGTCAAGCTGCCCGACAACATCGAGGACAAGACCGCCGCCGCCATGATGCTCCGGGGCATGACGGCGCATTACCTGCTCAGGCGCATCCACCGGGTGGAACCCGGGGACAGGATTCTCATCCATGCCGCCGCGGGCGGGGTGGGGCTCATCGCCTGTCAGTGGGCCAGCCACCTGGGCGCCACGGTGATCGGCACGGTGGGCAGTGACGAGAAGGCCGAAATCGCCCGCGCCCACGGATGCGACCATCCCATCGTCTACACCCGCGAGGATTTCGTCACGCGCGTGCGGGAGATCACCGACGGGGAAGGGGTGGCGGCCGTGTACGACTCCGTGGGCAAGGACACCTTCATGGGCTCACTGGACTGCCTGCGCCCTCGGGGCATGATGGTCACCTTCGGCAACGCCTCCGGTCCCGTGCCGCCCTTCGAGCCGATCCTGCTGTCGAAGAAGGGATCACTGTTCCTGACGCGCCCGACCCTGTTCCATTACACGTCGACGCCCGAAGACCTGGCCTGGGCCTCCGGCGATCTGTTCGAGGTGGTGGGCAGCGGCGCCGTGCGCATCGAGATCAACCAGACCTACGCCCTCAAGGACGCGGCCCAGGCGCACCGGGATCTGGAGGGACGCAAGACGACGGGGTCTTCGGTTCTGCTGCCCTGATGGGCAGCAGAACCGAAGGATGAAGGATGAAGGATGAAGGATGAAGGATGAAGGATGAAGGATGAAGGATGAAGGATGAAGGATGAAGGATGAAGGATGAAGGATGAAGGATGAAGGATGAAGGATGAAGGATGAAGGATGAAGGATGAAGGATGAAGGATGAAGGATGAAGGATGAAGGATGAATGAAAACAGACCCTGCTCCCTCCCCTCAGGAGTCTGTAATTCTTTTTGTGTAACTGCCTATCCCTGAGTGTCCCGGATTCGCTCGCCATGTTCGATTTCGAATCGATGCATGGCGGCCTTCCAGTTCTGGATGGGCCGGGTCCAGCGCTTTGAGGCGCTCTGCACGGCCAAGAATACCACCTTCATCGCCGAGGCATCGCTGGGGAAGACACGCCGGTTCTTGGTGGCCTTGCGGATGACGCTGTTGAGCGATTCGATGGCGTTGGTGGTGTAGGTCACCTTGCGGATCTCGGGCGGATAATCAAACAGCGGGATCACCTGTGCCCAGTGCCGGCGCCAGATCGGCCCAATGCTGGGATAGCGCTCGCCCCAGACGGCCTCAAAGGCAGCAAGCTGCGCCTCGGCCTGCTCGGCGCTCGCGCTGTGGTAGATCTGGCGCAGGTCCCGGCACACCGCCTTGCGCTCCTTCCAGGAGACGTAGCGCACGCTGTTTCTCACCATGTGCACCATGCACAGCTGCACCCGCGCATGGGGGAAGGCCGCCTCGATGGCATCGGGGAAGCCGCTCAGCCCGTCCACGCAGGCGATGAAGATCTCCTTGACCCCCCGGTTTTGAAGCTCGGTGAGCACCGAGAGCCAGAACTTCGCCCCCTCGGTTTCGGCCAGCCACAGCCCCAGCAACTCCTTCTCGCCCTCGGTGTTGATCCCCAGCGCCAGGTACATCGATTTATTCACCATGCGCCGGTCCTGGCGCACCTTGAGCACCACACAATCCAGAAAAACAATGGGATAGACCTCGTCGAGCACCCGGTTCTGCCAGGCCTCAACCTGCTCGATCACCGCCTCGGTGACCCGCGAGACCAGGTTCGCAGACACTTGCGCCCCGTACATCTGCTCAAAGGCCGAGACAATGTCGCGCGTGCTCATGCCCCGGGCATAGAGCGCCAGGATCTGATCATCAAACTGTGTCAGCCGCGTCTGGCCCTTGCCCACCAGCCGCGGCTCGAAGCTGCCGTTGCGATCCCGGGGCGTGGCAATCTCGACCTCCCCGTGACTGCCCTTGAGCGTCTTGCGGCTGAAGCCGTTGCGACTGTTGCCGCTGTGGTGCCCGCCCGGGTCATGCCTGGCATAGCCCAGGTGCGCCTCCATCTCCGCACCCAGCGCGGTTTCCACCACCAGCTTCATCAGCTCAGCGCTGAAATCGCTCAGATCCTTCTCCGTCTTGATCCCCTTGGCCAGGCGCGCCGCCAAGTCCTTCTTCTCTTGTTCTTGCATCTGCTTGTCTCCCGTTTCAGCTACCATAAACAGAAACAAGCAGTTACACAGATTTAATTACAGTCCCCCCCTCAGGGGAGGGCCGGGGAGGGGTGGTTTAATTCATCCTTCAACCTTCAACCTTCAACCTTCATCCTTTACTTACATCACTCCTTCGTTGCTCAGGCAGCCGCGGAAGGCGGCGACGGAGCCGTTGCCCTGCTTGTCCCAGCAGGAGACGATGCGGTCGAAGCAGGTGTCCCGGCGGCGGGGGTCGCCGTCGGCCTGGCGGCGGCATTGCAGGGCGGCGTCCTCGGAGAGGGTGTCCACGGTGTGATAGCTGGCCGTCATGGGGCCTTCCTGGAGGATCCAGGCCAGGGCGCGATCCGCCCCCTTGAGTGAGAAGTGCGTCTGCTGCGCCTGCCCCTGGGCATCCCTGAATTCCAGTTCCAGTTGCTCGCCCTCGCGCATCTCGCTCAGAAGGCTGGGCGGCTTGCCGCCCTGGCGTTTCTCCCAGACGGGCCATTCCACGCGGCTGGCGACTTCGGACCGGTCCCCGTTCCGGGCGCTGTCCGGGATGCGCAGATCCGCCACCCGGTGTTCGCCCTTGCGGGCGATGCTGACCCGCAATGCATGACCCGCGTGGGCCTCGGAGCCGCTGTTTTCGTTCAGGATCAGCGCGCCCTCGATGGGGCCGTTGTCCTGCTGGCCGAAGGCGAGCATGTGCCCGTCGCGGTTGCGTGTCCAGGCGGCGATGAACACCTTGTCGGAGTCCGGGTCCGCATGGGACATGACCGTCCAGTGGTTGAAGGGGATCGTTTCGGCGCCCATGGCGCTGAACGTCAGGAGCAGGGCGGGCAGGGCGGGCCAAAATCTCATGCGCTACCTCCGGATCACACCGGGCTTCTCATGAGTATAAATGGATCACACGGAAATACCGAAGTTCCCCGGGGCGCCGGCGCGGATCGCCGGCGTCCCGGTCCTTCGGCCCGAACGGGATTGTGTCCCGGCAATGCGGCCCCTCTTCTGGGCTAACATGAACCGATGGATGACATCGACCATGGCCTGCTTCGGTATTACCCGGCAGCCGACGGCGCAAGACTCGCGTATCGCGTCCATCACTGCGGCATGCGGGATGCCCCCGCGCTGGTCATGGTGCACGGGGTGGCCAGCAACAGTACGCGGTTCAGCGAACTGAGCGACCAAATGCGCCTGCGCGGAACCTGGGACCTGCTTCGGCCGGACCTGCGGGGCCACGGCGCGTCCATGCGCCGGGGAACGCTCAGCCGGGAACTCTGGTGCAGGGATCTGCTTGCACTTCTCGATGCCGAGGGCCACGAGCGGGCGGTCTTTCTGGGCCACAGTCTGGGTGCCCAGGTGATCATGGATCTCGCCGTGGCCCACCCGGCGCGCGTGCGGGGACTGATCCTGGTGGATCCGGTGTTTCCCGGGGCGCTTCGGGGCATGCTGGGTCTGGTGCGCAGGCTGGCCCCCGTCAATCGTCTCGTGATTGCCCTGCTGGCCGCCGCGCAGCGCCTGGGCATCGGAAGGCGGAGGTTTCCCTACCGGGACCTGGCCGCCCTGGATGCACGCACGCGCGAGCGGTTGCGCCGTAACGAAGCGGAACACATCGGTCGGCTTTACATGAACCCCAGGGCGGATCTTCGCTATCTGCCGCTGCGCAATTATCTCCAGGATCTGCGTGAGGTGGTGCGGCCTGTCCCGGACCCGTGCCGGATCCGGGTGCCGGTGCTGGTGCTGCGCTCGGCGGGGGCCAGCGTGAGTGACCGTGATGCGGTCGCCGCTCAGATTATCCGGTTCCCGCTGGGCCAGGAGGTGGCCATCGATGCCGATCACTGGCTGCTGACGGAACGCCCGGTCGAAGCGCGCCACGCCATCGAGCACTGGTGCGAACAGCTGATCGGCGAAACGCCGCCGTCACCGGTCTGAAGCGGCGGCGGTGCCGGGGGATTCCGCGGATCGCCCGAAACGGACCTGTCCGATGCCCGGCAGTTTGATGCCGGGTGCCTGAGGGTCAATGCCCATAACGAGACCGAGCACATTGACCTCGAGGCCTTCCTCGGGGGCAATCAGAATGCCCAGGAGCCCCTGCACGGAGAACTGAACGCCGGTCCCGCTGGGGGCCACGTCCACCATCCGTGAATCCAGGTAGTCCTTGCCGACGGCGATGGTGGGCAATCGTGCCCGCAGCTCGGGGACCCGGCGTGTGATCCACGCGGTGAAGGTGTTGCTGTTGGGTCCGGGCCAGACGCGGTAGAGGTGGGGCCAGGGGTATTCGGGCAGCAGTGTCCCGATCCGTTCGATGGCCCGTTCGGCCTCCGCCCCGCGCAGTTCGGCCAGGACATGGGGGCGGTTGCCGAACCAGTGGGCGTCGGCGACACCCGGGCCCGTGCTCAGGCCGCGCCAGCGTGTCACCTGGTGCAGGGTGTAGCCGTCCGCGCCGGCGGGCTTGACGGCGATCCAGGTGTGGGCGGCGAACGCGCCGCGCCAGTTGAACGCGCGGGCCCCGTACACCTGTACCACGGCCTCGGGGGTGAGGGCCGGATCCGGGGCGAGGCCCGTACTGGAGCGGTCGGCGGTCCGCCAGGAACCGCCCAGGGCCACCTGTTCGGACATGGCCATGATGGCCGGCCCCGTCAGCAGCAGGAACAGGAGCAGGAGGGTGCCGGCGATCCATTTCAGGAGGGCATGCATGGGTCAGGGGTCCGGTCAGGATCCAATATTAAACTTTAAGAATAACTTATAACTAATTTATTTATAAATATTTAATTGATCGTTTATGCATCCGGAACGGGCCCGGTCAGATCGTGCAGGGACGATACTATGGACCGCCGGTACCCTCCGGGGGTTCGCGGGCGAAACCCGTGCGGGACGGATTTCAACAGAAATCCCTGGACGGCGTCACCAACCGCCCCAGCCATCCACTGCGGTCCTCCAGCCGGCGGGCCACCAGGTGCATGACCCCTTCCACGTGCTGCAGCTCCCCGCGGATCTCCAGCAGCCGCCCCATGATCACCTCCCGGCGATAGCGATCCACCAGACCGGGCCAGACGATGGCGTTCACGGTGCCGGTCTCGTCCTCCAGGGTGAGAAAGACCGTGCCATTGGCGGAGGCCGGATGCTGGCGGGTGATGACCAGACCGATGTAACGCACATGACGTCCATGGGGACGCGTCCCCAGCTCCCTGGCCGTGAGTCCGCCCGCGCGGCGCAGCCGCCCGCGCAGCAGGGCCAGGGGATGGTCGCCCAGGGTCAGTCCCGTGGCGCGGTAGTCGGCCACGCAGTCCTCGCCCGCGCCCGGCGCCGGCAGCAGGGGGTCCGCCTCGGCGGGCGCGGCATCCGTGAGCAGGGGCAGGGGCGCCTCCACCCCCAGGGCCGCCCAGCGGGCACGATGCCGGTGGCCGGCAAGCGATTTCAGGGCCCCGGCATCCGCCAGGATGTCCAGCTGCCGGGTATCCAGTGTCGCCCGTCGGGCCAGATCGTTCACGTTGGCAAACGCGCACTCATCCCGGGCCGCCGCGATGCGTTCCGCCACAGCTTCGCCCAGTCCCTGAACGAGCCGCAGGCCAAGGCGCAGGGGCGGCTGATCGCCATTGAACCGGGGCGCTTCCAGGGTGCAGTCCCGGCTGCTTTCGCACACATCCACCGGCAGCACCGTCACCCCGTGGCGCCGGGCGTCCTGCACCAGTTGCGAGGGGCCGTAGAAGCCCATGGGCTGGCTGTTGAGCAGTGCGGCGGTGAAGGCGGCGGGTTCGTGGCGCTTGAGCCAGGCGGAGACGTAGGCGATGAGCGCGAAGCTGGCGGAATGGGATTCCGGAAAGCCGTATTCCCCGAAGCCCAGGATCTGCTGGTAGATCTGCTCGGCGAAGTCCTGTGGATATCCCCGCTCGGCCATGCCCCTGAGCAGCCGTTCCCGGAACAGATGCAGGGTGCCCTTGCGCCGCCAGGCGCCGATGGCCCGGCGCAGGCCGTCCGCCTCGCCAGCGGAGAAGCCCGCCGCCACCATGGCCAGCTTGATCACCTGCTCCTGGAAGATGGGTACGCCAAGTGTGCGCTCCAGCACGCCGCGCACCGCCTCGCTCGGATAGCTCACCGGATCGAGCCCCTGGCGGCGGCGCAGGTAGGGATGCACCATCTGACCCTGGATGGGGCCGGGGCGCACGATGGCGATCTCGATGACGAGATCGTAGAAGCAGCGGGGTTTCAGGCGCGGCAGCATGCTCATCTGCGCCCGGGACTCGATCTGGAACACGCCCACCGTGTCGCCCCGGGAGATCATCTCGTAGGTGGCCGGGTCCTCGGCGGGCACGGTCGCCATGTCCAGCCGTACATCCCGGTAGCCGTGGATCAGGTCGAAGGCGCGGTGCACGGCGGAGAGCATGCCCAGCGCCAGCACGTCGATCTTGAGCAGGCCGAGTGCGTCCAGGTCGTCCTTGTCCCACTGGATCACGGTGCGCTCGGCCATGGCGGCATTCTCGATGGGCACCAGCTTCGAGAGCACGTCCCGGGCGATGACGAAACCGCCCACGTGCTGGGACAGATGCCGGGGGAAGCCCACCAGTTGCTCAACCAGCGCCACCAGGCGCCGAAGCACCGGGCTGTCCGGGTCCAGGCCCGCCTCGCGGATGCACTCCGCCGCCACCCCGGGTGCCCACCAGGCGAGGTTGCCGGACAGGCGGGTGACCTGGTCCACCGAGAGCCCCAGGGCCTTGCCCACGTCGCGGATGGCGCTGCGCCGGCGATAGGTGATCAGCGTCGCGGCCAGTGCGGCACGCTCACGGCCGTATTTGCCGTAGATGTACTGCATCACCTCCTCGCGCCGCTCGTGCTCGAAGTCCACGTCGATGTCCGGCGGCTCGTTGCGTTCCTTCGACACGAAGCGCTCGAACAGCATCTCCGAGCGGGAAGGGTCCACGGCGGTGACGCCGAGGCAGTAGCACACGGCGGAGTTGGCCGCCGAGCCGCGGCCCTGGCAGAGGATCCCCCGCCCGCGGGCAAAGCGCACGATGTCGTACACGGTGAGAAAGTAGGGGGCGTAGTCCATCCCGCCGATGATGGCCAGTTCATGGGCCACCAGGTCCCGGACCTTTTGCGGCGCGCCTCCCGGCCAGCGCGCGGCCATGCCCTCCCGCGTGAGGCGCGTGAGATGGTCCATGGCCGTATCCCCCGGCGGCACATCGTCCACCGGGTAGGTGTAGCGCAGTTCGTCCAGGGAGAAGCGGCAGCGCCCGGCGATGGCCACGGCCTCGGCCATCCATTCGGGTCGGTACAGGCGCGCCAGGTCTTCTCGGGGACGCAGATGGCGTTCGCCGTTGGGGAACAGCCGCGCGCCTGCCGCCGACAGGGGAACGCAGTGGCGGATGGCGGTGAGCACATCCTGCAGCGCGCGGCGTTCGCGCAGGTGCATGTGCACCACGCCGGTGGCCGCGAGCGGCAGTCCGGTGCGTTCCGATAACGCTTCCAGTGCGGTACGCCACGCCGCGTCCCGGCCGTCCCGGTGCAGGGCGACGGCGATCCAGGCGCGGCCGGGGAAGATGCCTTGCAGGAAGGATGAAGGATGAAGGTTGAAGGTTGAATGGGGGGGCGGGAGCCACAGGGTCAGCAGGCCGCGGGCGTGGCGGGCCAGGGCATCCCGGGTCAGGTGATAGCTGCCCTTGGCGGCGTTGCGCCGGCCGGTGGTGATCAGTTGGGAGAGGTTTTCGTAGCCCTCGAGGTTTTCCGCCAGCAGCACCAGATGCAGCGCATCCTCGGCGCATCCCCCTGGCACCCGTAGGTTGGGGTGAGCGCAGCGAACCCCAACATCCGTTGCACGATCCGCATCCATTTGTTGGGGTTCGCTGCGCTCACCCCAACCTACGGTGGACAGGCGTACCTCGGTGCCGATGATGAGGTGCAGGCCGTGTTCCTTGGCCGCCTGGTGGGCACGCACCACGCCGGCGAGCGAACACTCGTCGGTGAGGGCCAGCGCCCGGTAGCCCAGTTCGGCGGCCCGGGCCACCAGTTCCTCCGGGTGCGAGGCCCCGCGCAGGAAACTGAAATTGGAGAGGCAGTGGAGTTCGGCGTAGTCGGGAGGCATGGCAGGCGGAGGGCTGAATGCGGATACTGTATTTATATACAGTTCACTGTCTGTTCCGCAAGCCGGGTCGCCCCTCATTCCGGAAAATACCGTACCCTGCAGGCTTCGCGCTCACGGGAGGACACCTCAACGATGCAGATCTGGGTAGATGCCGACGCCTGCCCCAAGGTGATCAAGGAGATCCTGTTCAGGGCGGCCGAGCGGGTGCGGGTGCCGGTGGTCCTGGTGGCCAACAGTCCCGTGCAGACGCCCCGGTCCCAATGGGTGCGCGCCCTGCAGGTATCCCCCGGCATCGACGTGGCGGACAACGAGATCGTGCGCCGGCTTTCGCCGGGTGACCTGGTCATCACCGCCGATATCCCGCTGGCCTGGGAAGTAATCGAGAAGGGTGGACATGCGCTCAATCCGCGAGGCGAACGCTACACGCGGGACACGATCCGCGAGCGGCTCGGGATGCGCGACTTCATGGATACCCTGCGAGCGAGCGGCATCAACACGGGCGGCCCTTCGACCCTGAGCCAGAAGGATCGCCAGGCCTTCGCCAATCAGTTGGACCGGTTCCTGACGTCGCGCCCCCGATGACGGCGGGCGCCCGTGCAACGCACTTCACCCGGTCGCCCGCCGTCTTGACATGAACCGGTATTCCCGGTCCCCGTCACGGGTCAGACGTGGATGCCGTGCTGCTATGATGGCGTCCACCAGCACAGATCCGGGATGCTCCCTTGGATGCCTACAGCCTGACCGAGATCCTTGTCGTGATCATCGTGGCGGTGATCGCGGGCCTGGTCCACGGGATATTCGGGCTCGGTTTTCCGATCATCGCCACGCCGCTGGTGGCGCTGGTCACCGACGTGAAAACCGCCATCCTGCTCACGCTTGCGCCCAACATCGCCGTGAACCTCTGGAGCATGCTCCGGGGAGGCAACTGGGGCGAGAGCCTGGGACGTTACTGGTACGTGGCCGCGTGGATGCTGGTGGGTTCGGTACTCGGCACCCTGCTGCTGGTGCGGCTGGATCCCAACCCCTTTCGCCTGCTGCTCGCACTCACCCTCGTGCTCTATCTGCTGAGCGATCAGATCAAGCGCCTCGACTTCGGGGTGATCCGGCGCCACCCGGGGACGAGCGGCAGCGCGGCGGGACTGGCCGCCGGGCTGCTCGGCGGCACGGTGAACGTGGGCGGCCCGGTGCTGATGATCTACTTCCTGGAGCTGCGTGTGGCGCCGCTGGTGGTGGTCCAGTCCATGAACCTCTCCTTCCTGTTGGGCAAAAGCGCGCAGGCGGCAACCTTCGGCGTTGCCGGCATGCTCGGTTCGAGTCTGCTGCTGCTCTCGGTCCCCGTGGTGATCGTGGCGCTGGCCGGCCTGCGCGCCGGCATGTGGGTGCGCGAACGGGTGACGGCGGACGCCTACCGCGGCTGGCTGCGCGGTGTGCTGTGGGTCCTGAGTGCGACGCTGGTGGTGCAGTTCCTGTTGAACTGGGACGTTGGAATTGGGAAGTGAGAAGTGAAGTGCGACGTGGGAATTGGGCAGTGAGAGGATGAAGTGCGAAATGGGAATTGGGAAGTGCGAGGTGAAGTGGGAAGGGGGAACATAACCACCCTCACGCCGTTCTTCTGTTCCTGGCGCCCGGCCCTTGACCCTTCGGCTCGACCTGTCGCCTGTTCAAAGCCGCTCCCGGCGGATTGGTCCCTGAGGGACAGGGAGAAATGAATTTCCTTCCCACTTCCCACTTCCCACTTCCCACTTCCCAATTCCCACTTCGCATTTCCCAACCCCTCCTTTCTCCTGTATAGTGCGCCTCACCGAACGTCCCGCCCGTCAGCGTCCGTTCATCTGATCCTTTCCACCTGATTTCGTCTTCCCAGATGGGCGCCTCTCCGGTTTGGAGTGGCGGGTCGCCGTTGGAGTTTTCCTGAATGTCTTCAGTTTCCCGTTTTGCCGACCTCGGGTTGGCCGATCCCCTTTTGCGTGCACTTTCCGACTCCGGCTATGAATCGCCCACGCCGATTCAGACCCAGGCCATCCCCCGGATCCTCGAGGGACGTGACCTGCTGGCTGCCGCCCAGACCGGTACCGGCAAGACCGCCGGTTTCACCGTGCCGATCCTGCAGTTGCTGTCCACCCGTGCCGCGGCCCGTCCCGGTTCGGGCCGACCGCGCTGCCTGGTGCTGACCCCCACCCGGGAACTGGCCGCCCAGGTCCACGAATCGGTGGAGACTTACGGCAAGCACCTGAGCCTTCGCGCCACGTCCGTCTTCGGGGGTGTGAACATCAATCCCCAGTTCCGGGCATTGCGCGGCCAGATCGACATCGTTGTGGCCACGCCGGGCCGCCTGCTGGATCACGTGGGCCAGAAGACGGTGGATCTCTCCTGCATCGAAATCCTGGTGCTGGACGAGGCGGACCGGATGCTGGACATGGGGTTCATCAACGACATCCGGCGCATCCTGAAGCTGCTGCCCGCCACGCGGCAGAGCCTGCTGTTCTCCGCCACCTTCTCCGATGACATCCGCCGCCTGGCGGACGGCATGCTGAACGATCCCGTCCGGGTGGAAGTGGCGGCGCGCAACACCGCCTCCGAGCTGGTGCAGCAGCATGTGCACCTGGTGGAAACTCACCAGAAGCGCGACCTGCTCAGTCACCTGATCAAGGAGAACCGCTGGCAGCAGGTGCTGGTGTTCACCCGTACCAAGCACGGCGCCAACAAGCTGGCGGAGAAGCTCTCCAAGGACGGTATTCCGGCCGCCGCCATTCACGGCAACAAGACCCAGGCGGCGCGCACCAAGGCGCTGCACCAGTTCAAGTCCGGTCGTATTCCCGTGCTGGTGGCCACTGACATCGCCGCGCGCGGTCTGGATATCGACCAGCTGCCGCAGGTGGTGAACTTCGAACTGCCCCACGTGCCCGAGGACTACGTGCACCGCATCGGGCGCACCGGCCGTGCCGGCACCTCGGGCGCCGCCCTGTCGCTGGTGGACGGGGAGGAGTTGCGTCTGCTGTCGGGGATCGAGCGCCTGATCCGTCGTCCCATCGAGCGTATCCAGACCGAAGGCTTCGCCGCACCCAGCCGGCCGGCCAACGACAGCCCGCGCAATCCGCGCCCGAGCGGCGCCCGTCCGGGCAATGGTGCCCGAAAGGGGCCGCCGCGCGGCGGTCCTTCCAAGGGACCGCGCCCGGGTGGCCGCCGGCAGGGGCAGGGCCGTAGCGGCGCCTCCAGGGGCAACCGGGTCTGACAGGATCGACGGCACTTTGCCTTCAGGCACGGGCTGTGCCATAAAGGCAGGTAAGCCATCCGCAAGTCGGACGTGAACCAGCATGTTTTTCTTGAGTCTCTGCGGCCCGCGCTTGCGCGGGCCGCAGTTCGTTTGTATACGGGCCGGAGGTAGACCCATGACGCAGAAACCCGCAATTACCGTGTCGTCCCTGGACATGCAGCGCCTCGAGGAATTGCTCGACGAACTGCCGAGGGAAGCGCTTCAGGCCCAACAGGCCCTCGTGGATGAACTCAATCGCGCCAACGTGGTGGAACCCGACAAGGTGCCGGCCGGATTGGTGACTATGAACTCCACGGTGCGCTTCCGCATGGAACCGGAGGGCAAGATGTTCGAACGCACGCTGGTGTATCCCTCGGGGGCGGACGGCAGCCCCGAAAAAATCTCCGTGCTGGCCCCCATCGGCAGCGCGCTGCTGGGCCTCTCGGTGGGCGACAGCATCGACTGGCCCTCGCCCCGGGACGGGGACATGACGGTGCGCATCATCGATATCCTCTACCAGCCCGAGGCGGCCGGCGAGTTCCATCGCTAGGCGATTGCCAATGCCGGGTGAACACGGGATAGTGACGGAAAAGACTGCCCGGGAGGTTGCCATGATTCTCTACGATTTCGAGCGCTCCGGTAACTGCTACAAGATCCGCCTGCTGCTGGCACTGCTGCAGATGGGCTACGAGCGCAGGACCGTCGACATGGCCGGCGGCGAACTGGAATCGGAGGCATTTCTGCAGCTCAATCCGCGCGGCCAGGTGCCGGTGCTCAAGGATGGCGAGCAGGTACTTTGGGATTCCACGGCCATCCTCGTCTACCTTGCCCGCAGGTACGGCGGCGAGAACTGGCTGCCTCTTGAGCCGGCCGCCATGGCGGGCGTGATGCAATGGCTGGCCCTGGAACAGAACGAAGGCCGCTACGGTTCCGCCCGCGCCCGGGCCATCGCGCTCAGGCTGCCCACGCCCTTCGCCGAGAACGGCCGGATGGAGGAGTGTCGGGAGTTCGCCCGGGTGGCCATGTCGGTGCTCGAAGGCCGGCTGTCCGGGCATCGCTGGCTGGCCAGCACGGACCATCCCACCATCGCCGACATCGCCTGCTATCCCTACACGGCGCTGGCGACGGATGCGGATATCGATCTCTCGCCGTACCCGTCCATCCGCCGCTGGTTCGAGGACATCGAGGCCCTGCCGGGCTACGTGCCGCTGCCCGGCCGGGGATGAGCGGGCGATGGGCTGCCCGTCAGTCAGGCCCCGGTGGGTTCTGCGGTGCCGCTGACGATCAGTTAGACGCGGGGCACCACCGGCAGGATGGTATTGCTCACCACGATGCCGGGATGGTTCTGACACACCGCGGCCCGCGCGTTTCCGGGGGTGGAAGCCGCGCCCCGCATATGCCGCGTCAGGATGCGCCCCGTATCTTGTATCCTGTCGTTTCCATTCTGCCTCCGGAGGCCTCATGAATACCCGGGTCGGTATCCTGATCTTCGAGAACGTGGAGGTGCTGGACTTCTGCGGTCCCTACGAGGTGTTCGTCACCACGCGCCTGGACGAGGCGCGCCGGCGCGAGACCGAATCCCCCTACCGGGTGAGCCTGCTGGCGGCCACGGCGGAACCCGTCACCACCTCCGGCGGCATGCGGGTGCTGCCTACCCATACGCTGGCCGATGCGCCGCCCCAGGAGATCCTGGTGGTGCCCGGCGGCTGGGGGGTGAGGGCGCTGCTGGAGGACGCGCAATTGCTCGATTGGCTGCGGGAACAGTCGACACGGGTGAAGACCCTGGCCTCGGTATGCACCGGGTCCCTGCTGCTGGCCTCCGCCGGACTGCTGGACGGCCGCGAGGCCACCACCCACTGGCGCTCGCTGGCGTTCATGAAGGAGCGCTTTCCGGACGTGCGTGTGCACGAGGACCTGCACGTGGTGGAGGACGGCAGCATCATCAGTTCCGCCGGCATCTCCGCGGGCATCGATCTGGCGCTGAAACTGGTGGCCCGGCAGCACGGGGACGAGGTGGCCCTCAATGCCGCCCGCAATATGGAGTACCCGTGGCCTTCGGACAATCGGCGGCGGGTTGTTTTTTGAAGGTCAAAAGCTTTGCGCCTCTGCGTCGAGGTTCTGTTTTCTGAATTTCACCCGAACACCCCGCACAAGCAAACCGAGTCTGTGCCGTGTTCGCGGTAGAGCCACCAGCGTACGCCGTAGCGGTCTTCGGCGATGTAGTAGTCACGGCGTTCTCCGGCGCCGTCCCACCAGCCGGTTTCGATGCGTTCCGGGCCGTGCACGCGGCGAAGGGAAGGCGGGCAGGGCAGGGGATGTTCAAGCAACCACAGGGGGCGCGGACCATATTGGGGGGGAGAAACACCTCCCGGTGCTGAATCGGCCGGGTCCGTGCGTCTCCAGGCCCGTTCGGGACGATGATCGTCGCACACGGCAAGACTCCACACCGCCGCCCGGCCCAGCCGTGCGCGAAGCCTGTCCAGCAGGGCCTGCCAGGCATCCGTGTCCGTCCCGGCATCCGGCAGCAGGGCGGTGTCCCGGTGAGGCAGGGGCAGGAAGATGTCGGCACGCAGCACCATGCCGGTCACCGCCGCCGCCGGAACCTGCCGGGACAGGCGTTCCATGCACAGGCCCAGCAGATGATCCGGATCGCGGCCGGGGGCCGCCAGGCCCAGGGTCAGGGCCGTGGCCGGGTGACGGGCATGGAGCAACTGCAATACCAGGGACTGCACCGCCGCGCCGCGCCCGCGCAGCACGCCCGCCAGTTCCCGCAGCAGCCGGTGCAGGGGAAGGCGCAGCATCGACCGGTCGGCCATCTCCGCGGGCAGCCACAGCCGGCTCTCGAAGCGGGGCGGTGGCGCGAAGCGGGGCCGGGGGTCCGGTCGGCGTCCCGTCAGGCGATCCAGATGGACAGGCAGCCACGCACCCAGGCGCCGGGCCAGGCCGTCCCGGGGCAGGCGCCACAGGGCACCGAGCCGGGTGACGCCCATGCCGCGAAGCCGCTGCACGGTGGCCGCGGGCCATTCCAGGGCCTCCACCGGCAGTTCCCGGATCAGGGCCGTCAGGGCATCGGTGTCCCGCGCCGGTGCCGTGATGCCGAGCCGGGCCAGCAGGCGGGCGCCCAGCGGCGTGACGGCCAGACCGGCACGGGCGTGATGGCCCAGCGCGGCCAGATCATCGAGGATGCGCCGGCGAAGGTGTTCCAGGCCGCCGAACAGCCGCAGGCTCCGGCCCACCTCCAGCAGCAGCACGTGGCCGTCTTCCACCACCACGTGATCCGTGTACTGCAGCCCCCATGCGGCCAGGGTCTCCAGGGCGGCGTGTTCCGCCGCCGCATCCCGCTGCCGCACGCGCAGATCCGCGCACAGGCCCAGGGCGGCACCCAGGGGCATGCCCGGGCGGATGCCCGCCCGCCGTGCCGCACGGCTGGCGGCATGCACTTCCGGGCGGCCCCGCGGGGTATTGCAGACCACCAGCGGGACGGGCGCCATGCCTTCCCGGGCGATCAGATCCAGGGCCAGATGGGGAAAGTGCAGCGCCAGCCACAGGGTATCGGGCCCCGGCCGGGCACGGGGCAGCAGCGGATCGGCGGACGCGGCGATCCGGGCCGGGACCGGGTCGAGGCCCGGCAGGGTGTGTTGTCGTGTCTGTGCGGGAGATTTCATGTGTTTCGAAGGGGCCGCAAATGAACGCGAATTAAGGGGCCTTAAAGCGAACCGCCAAGGACGGGTACGGAGTATCTACAATCCTGTTGGCTTTTTTCTCTGTGCCCTCTGTGACCTCTGTGGCAATAAAGCAGTCACAGCAGTCGTAGGTTGGGCTGAGCGGAGCGAAGCCCAACAGGACGGCGGGTGCATGATCCTGTCCTGTTGGGGTTCGCACGGCTCACCCCAACCTACGGGGGTTCTGTTTATGATGCGGCACCGCCATCGCCGAGCCGCCCCCGCCGCGACCGGGGTTCTGTTCATGATGCGGCACCACCACCACGGAGCCGCCCCAGCCGCGCCGGCGCTTGAGCACTTGTACGGCGAGTCCCGCCTCCGTCGGCGAAAGGTGCAGGCGCACCGCGGCGGGGGAGGCCTGTCCGGCCTCGCGGGTTGCCCGGTAGAGAAAACCGGTGGCGCGGCCCCGTTCCGCCGCCAGTTGCAGGCGCCGCAGGGCGCGTGTGTCCGCACGGTCCGGCCAGGCCAGCGCCGCGCCGCAGGCACCGCTGCCCAGGGCCTGTTCCAGAGACCAGAGTATCTCCGGGTCGTTCTGCGCCCCGATCACCAGGACCCGATCCAGTGCGATACCGGCCCCGGCGAGCGCCGGGGCATAGGGGATGTGCGGCGGGGCCACGAGGGCAACATGACGGCCCGCCGCGGTCTGCGCCGCAAGCAGCGGCAGCAGCAGGGAAACCGCGCCGATGCCTTCCTGATCGGTGAGCAGTTCCACCAGGGCGCCCCGGGGCCAGCCGCCGCCCAGGCAGGTATCCAGGGCCGGGTGGCCGGTGGGCAGGTCGCCGCCGCCGGGCAGGGGCGTGCGGCCGCGCCAGAGGTCGGTGCGGCGGAGCAGGGCGTCCAGGGTTTCGTCGTCGGGCGCGGCGCAGGCATCCCGGGTGTCGGAGTGCGGTTTCATGCCCGCTCATTTCGGCCGGTTGCGGATCACGCCCACGCCGATGCCCTCGATCACCAGCGGCTCACGGCGCAGGTCCACCACGATGGGCTCGAACTCCGGGTTCTCCGGCAGCAGGGTGATCCGGTTGCCCCGGCGGCGAAAGCGCTTCACGGTCACCTCGTCCTCGAGGCGCGCCACCACGATCTGGCCGTTGCGTGCCTCCGGCGTGCGGTGCACCGCCAGCAGATCCCCGTCCAGGATGCCCGCGTCCCGCATGCTCTGGCCGTGCACCCGCAGCAGGTAGTCCGGTGCCGGGGAGAACAGGCGGGGATCCAGGCTGTAATGGTCCTCGATGTGCTGCTCCGCCAGGATGGGCCGGCCGGCCGCCACCCGGCCCACCAGGGGCAGCCCCCCACCGTCACGCAGCCGGATGCCCCGTGAGGTGCCGGCGCGCAGTTCGATGGCCCCCTTGCGGGCCAGGGCCTGCAGGTGCGCCTGGGCGGCATTGGGGGAGCTGAAGCCGAAGGCCCGCATGATCTCCTCCCGGGTGGGCGGCATCCCGCTCTCGCCCAGGGCGTTGCGGATGAATTGCAGGATCTCGGCCTGTCGGGGGGTGAGGGGGATCATGGGCGCGTCCGGATGAAGGAGACTGTATTTAATTACAGTAGTCCGGATTCGGGGGCGGGGCAAGTTCGGGTGAGGCGTGAGGGGATAGGCGATAGGGGTGAGGCGTGAGGCGTGAGGCGTGAGGCGTGAGGGGTAAGGGGTAAGGGGTAAGGGGTAAGGGGTAATGTACCTGTCGCCTCCCCCTCATTCCCCCTGCCAATAGGGTGGATCCCCGAAGGTCTCCGCCAGGTGATCCACCAGGGCCCGCACCTTGGCGGGCAGGTGGCGGGTCTGGGGGAATACCGCGTAGATGCCCACCTCCGGCAGGGAGCCGTCCAGGGGCACCACCTGCAGACGTCCGTCAGCGACTGCCTGCCAGACGATGAAATCCGGGATCACGGCGAGGCCGAGGCCGGCGATGGCGGCATCGCGCATGATGTCGCCGTTGTTGACCTGCATGGATGTCCCGAAATGCCCGGTGACGAATCCGCCGCCGCGCTTGAAGCGCAGTTGGTCATTGGGGTGTACGTTGGAGTAGAGGATGCCGCGATGCCCGGCCAGGTCCTCCACGCGGCGCGGCAATCCCTGTGCGCGGGCATAGTCGGGACTGGCCACCAGCAGGGAACGGCTGGAGACCAGGCGGCGCGCCACCAGGCTGGAGTCCGGCAGCTGTCCGATGCGAATGGCCATGTCATAGCCTTCCCCCACCAGATCCACCATCCGGTCGTTGAGATCCAGATCCAGCTGGATGCCGGGATGCCCGGCGAGAAAGGCAAACAGGGCAGGCCCCAGGTGCAGCAGGCCAAAACTCATGGGGGCGGCCACCCGCAGCGGGCCGCACAGTTCGTGGCCCTTTTCCGCGATGAGGGAGACGGCCTCGTCCAGTTCCCCCAGCATGCGCGTGCAGAAACGGTGGAACGTGGCGCCCTGGTCGGTGAGCGACAAACGGCGCGATGAACGCTGGATCAGGCGCGCGTCCACCGCGTCCTCCAGTTCCGAGAGCCGGTGGCTGACCACCGACTTGGCCACGCCCAGCCTGCGCGCCGCCCCGGTGATGGAGCCCGCCTCCACGATCGTCACGAAGGTTCGAATCCCTTCCAGTTTCATAAACGTACCAAATTTACGAACACTGATTTCGATTCTGTGCCCTTATTTCTGTAAAACGCAACCTTTAGGCTGTACCGAAGATCCCATTTCAGCCAATCGGAGGCATACATGAACACCCGGATTCTCGTCCTTTATTACTCCACCTGGGGCCACGTGGAACAGATGGCCCAGGCCGTGGCCGACGGCGTGCGCGAGGTGCCGGGGGCCGAGGCGGTCATCAAGCGCGTCCCCGAACTGATGCCCGAGGAAGTGGCGAAACGCGCCGGCGCCAGACTGGACCAGGCGGCACCCGTTGCCGAGCCCGCCGAGCTGGCGGACTACGACGCGATCGTCATCGGCACGCCCACCCGTTATGGCCGGATGGCCGCGCAGATGGCCAACTTTCTGGATCAGACCGGTCAGCTATGGTTGCACGACAAGCTGGTGGGCAAGGTGGGCAGCGTGTTCGCTTCCACCGCCAGCCAGCACGGCGGACAGGAGACCACGCTGGTCTCCACCATCGTCAATCTCATGCACCTGGGCATGACCGTGGTGGGCCTGCCCTACACGGAGAAGCGACAGCTGAGCCTGGATGAGATCAGCGGAGGAACCCCCTACGGCGCCACGACGCTTTCCGGGGGCGACGGCAGCCGCCAGCCTTCCGAGAACGAGCTGGCCATGGCCCGTTCCCAGGGCCGCCACGTGGCCGAGACGGCACGGGCGCAGCAGCTCGGCAGGCAGGAATGGCAGGAGGCCGAGAAGCGTCGGGCGTGACTTGTCGCCGCTGTCCGCATGGGCACGCTTCGCTTTGCCCATCCTACATTCCGGCGCCGGTGGTGGACGATGACTCCTGTAGTAGGATGGGTCAAGCGCAGCGGACCCATGCGGGAGAGGCACAACGCCGACAGGTGACGGTGCGATGGCGGCCACCCACCCGACCCCGGACGGGGCTGCGGGCTCCCTTACTCCGGTGTCCGCATGGGCACGCTTCGCTTTGCCCATCCTACCGTCTGGCACCGGTGGCGGGTGACGGCTCCTGTAGGATGGGTCAAGCGCAGCGGACCCATGCGGGGAGGCTTCTTGCTAGACTGTGTGCTGCCCGAAGCCGCACGCCAGCCCATGCTCAGCATTTCCAACAAGGTGTCCATCCCCGATCACGAAATCGAGATCACGGCGATCCGCGCCCAGGGTGCGGGCGGGCAGAACGTGAACAAGGTGGCGAGCGCGATCCACCTGCGCTTCGACATCCCCGGTTCCTCCCTGCCGGATTTCTACAAGACCCGACTCCTGAAACTGCGTGACCGGCGCATCACCGGCGACGGCGTGGTGGTCATCAAGGCGCAGCGCTTCCGGACACAGGAGGGCAACCGCGAGGATGCATTGCGGCGGCTGGCGGAACTGATTCGCAGCGTCGCGGCGGTGCCCAAGGCCCGCAAGCCCACCCGGCCGAGCCTGAGCGCGAAACGCAGGCGCATGGACAGCAAGACCCGCCGGGGCCGGACCAAGGAGTTGCGCGGCAAGGTGGACCTGCAGTGAGAACACGCAGGGATAGCGAATACCGGGGCGGGCCGGTCAACTGGCGCATCATCCTGAGCCTCATTCCGTTTCTCATGGAATTCCGGGGCCGGGTGTTCCTGGCGCTGGGTTTCCTGGCGCTGGCCAAGCTGGCCGGCGTCACCGTGCCGGTGGCTCTCAAGTTCATCGTGGATCATTTCGAATCCCCGGAAGAGGCCATGGTGGCGGTGCCGCTGGCCCTGCTGCTCGGTTACGGGGCGCTGCGCTTCACCGCGGTGTTCTTCGGCGAGTTGCGCGACGCGGTCTTCGCACGCGTGGCGGAACGGGCCATGCGCCGTGTCTCCCTGCGCGTGTTCGAGCATCTTCACCAGTTGGACCTGGGCTTTCACCTCGCGCGCCAGACCGGCGGGCTCGCCCGGGACATCGAACGCGGCACCACCGGCATCAGCTTCCTGCTGCGCTTCATGCTGTTCAATATCGTGCCGACGCTGCTGGAGATCGGCATGATCACCGTCATCATGCTGGTGGCCTTCGATGCCAGCTTCGCGCTCACGGTGCTGGCGGCGGTGGCGGTCTACGCGGTGTTCTCCATCTACGTCACGGAGTGGCGCAACCGCTTCGTGCGCGAAAGCAACCTGATGGACAACCGCTCCAACACCCGGGCCGTGGACAGCCTGCTCAACTACGAGACGGTGAAGTACTTCGGCAACGAGGCCTACGAGGCCCGGGAATACGACCGGAACCTGGAGGCGTGGGAAGAGGCGCGCATGAAGAATCGCCTCTCCCTGGCGGGCCTGAACTCCGGTCAGGCGCTCATCATCGCCGGCTCCATCACGGTGATGATGGTCATGGCGGCCCAGCAGGTGGCGGCGGGCCGGATGACGCTGGGCGACCTGGTCATGGTCAACGCCTACATGATCCAGCTCTTCATGCCGCTCAACTTCCTGGGGTTCGTGTACCGGGAGATCCGCGAGGCGCTGGTCAATATCGAGCGCCTGTTCAAACTCATGTACCAGCCCGCCAGGGTCGTCGATGCCCCGGACGCGCCCGAACTGCGGCCCGACGGCGGCACCATCCGCTTCGAACACGTGCATTACGCCTACACGGAGGACCGTCCCATCCTCCGGGACCTGAGCTTCGAGATACCCGCCGGGCAGAAACTGGCCATCGTGGGGCCGAGCGGGGCAGGCAAATCCACCATCGCCCGGCTGCTGTTCCGTTTCTACGATGTCACGGACGGGCGCATCACCATCAACGGGCAGGACATCCGCTCGGTCACCCAGCACAGCCTGCGCCGGGCCATCGGCGTCGTGCCCCAGGACACGGTGCTGTTCAACGACACCATTCGCTACAACATCGCCTACGGCCGTCCGGACGCCACGGACGAGGAGATCGAGCGGGCCGTGCGCATGGCCCACCTGGACGGTTTCATCGCATCGCTGCCCCGGGGTCTGGAAACCCAGGTGGGGGAACGCGGGCTGAAGGTCTCGGGGGGCGAGAAGCAGCGCATCGCCATCGCCCGCGTGCTGCTGAAGGATCCGCCGATCCTGGTGCTGGACGAGGCCACGTCGTCACTGGATTCCCACGGCGAGAAGGTGATCCTGGAGGCCCTGAACGAGGTGGCGGAGCGCCGCACCACGCTGGCCATCGCCCACCGGCTGTCCACCATCGTGGATGCGGATCGCATCATCGTGCTGGACCAGGGCCGCATCGTGGAGCAGGGCGACCATGCCGCGCTGCTGGCCGCCGGCGGCACCTATGCGCAACTTTGGACGCACCAGCAGCAGGAGCGCATCAGCGACTCCGCCGGCTTCGGCGAGACGGTGGCGGATACCCGGGGCGCGGGCATTCGCGATTGAGCGCAGGGGAGGCGGACACGTCCTCCCGCGCCGGCTTCGCGCCGGATCAGTGAATGGTACGCGGGCGGCCCCATTCGTCGTGGTAGCGTTCCACCACCTCGCGCACGTGCTGGGGATAGTTCAGGGCCTCCATCTGCTCCATCCCCTGGCGGAAGAACTCCGGGGCCTCTTCCGGGAGGTACTGAATCAGGGTATCGAAGGCGTGTTCCATCATCGCGGGCTGATGACTGCGCGTGGCGATGATGCCGAAATTGAGCAGCAGGATCCGCCACGGCCGCATCGGGTCGGTCTTCTCCTCGTCCTGTTTAAGCTGTTCGTCCACGTGTTCCACGATCTCGGCGGTGACGCGGAACAGTTCCTCGAGCAGGGCCGGGTCCCGCGCCTTGTTGGCCAGATCTGAGACGGCGGTCACCACCGGTTGCAGGATGCGGAGATCACCGCCGGCGCGCACCACCCACACGGCCAGGGGGAAGGTGAGGTCGGACAGGACTTCGGCGTGCGCTTCGAGACCCAGCCGGACGGCATGGGTCGCCAGTTCGTCGAGGATCTGGATGCCGAAGTCCCCCAGTTCGCTCATTTCACGTTCGTCCAGGGGGGAGGCGTCGTCCGACGCGCCGGGAACATCCCCCTGTTTCTCCTCGATGCGCCTGAGCACCTCCAGCAGTTGTTCCATGGCCTCCACCAGCATGACCGGGGTCTGCTGTTCATCCGCACCGGGATCGGCCAGGTCTTCATAGGCCTCGACCACATCCCCCGATACCTGGGCGAAGGTTTCGTGAAGATGGCTGACATTAAAGGGCGGCAGGAACATGGCGTGCGGTCCAGGGTCATCCTCGGGAGCTAGGGGCGGTCGTGCCCGTACCGGGATCCTTCCGTGGCATTGTCCATCCTGCCGCCGCGTACAGGCAAGGGCGGGGACGACTTCACGCCGCGGTAAACCGGGCGGCATCGGGGCCGCATGCAGGTTATAGACGACGAACCACAGGAAAGGCCGGCGTGACGTTCGGGTCAGCACCGGCCTGTGAGATGTTCGGGATGATTCAGCCGCGGGGTACCCACGCGGTGCACCAGCCGTTGGCCGATACCAGGCGGCCCGGGAACGCGGAGCAGGGGCCCCAGTCCTCGGCGTCGGCGTCCGTGTAGAGCTGGCAGTTGGCGCAGGTCTGGCCTTCCTCGTAATCCGCATGTTCCACATCCGCCGCGTCGTGGCGGTAATGCAGCGCCCGGGCCTGGGCATCGTCCTCGCTCAGGCGTTCATCGGCCAGGGCGGGGCTGAAGATCAACGGCACCGCGGGCGCGGCCACCAATCCGGCGACACCTGCGCGCAGCAGTCGGCGGCGTGTGAGGTTCGTTTCGCGATCATGCATGGCGATCCTCCTCTCGGATAAAGTTGGTTCCGCCATCCACCCTAACAAAGGCCGGAAATGCGCTTCAAAGCCACACGGTCAGCCTTTGATACAGATCACAGGCTCCACCCGCGCCACGATCCGGGCGAGCCCCGCGTCGTGGGTGGCCTGCACCACCGCGCTCACGTCCTTGTAGGCCCCCGGCGCCTCCTCGGCCACGCCGCGCAGGCTGGGGCTTCGGATCAGGATGCCTCGGGCGGCCAGTTCATCGACCAGGGCGCGGCCGCGCCATTGACGGGTGGCCGCGTGGCGGCTCATGGCGCGCCCGGCGCCGTGGCAGGCGGAATTGAAGGACAGGGCCTCGCCCTCGTTGGTGCCCGCCAGGATGTAGGAGGCGGTGCCCATGGAACCGCCGATCAGCACTGGCTGACCCACCGGGCGCAGGGCCTCGGGCAGGTCCGGATGGCCGGGGCCGAAGGCGCGGGTAGCGCCCTTGCGGTGCACGTAGAGCTGGCGCGGCTCCCCATCGATGCGGTGCGTCTCCACCTTGCAGGTGTTGTGGGAGACGTCGTAGAGCAGGTCCAGACGCGCCTCGGGCAGCACCCGCGCGAACACCGTGCGGGTGAGGTGGGTGATGATCTGCCGGTTGGCGAGCGCGCAGTTGATGGCCGAGCGCATGGCGCCCAGGTAACGCTCCCCCAGTTCCGAGCGTATGGGGGCGCAGGCCAGTTCCCGGTCCGGCAGATCGATGCCGTGGCGGGCGGCGGACACCGCCATCTCGCGCAGGAACTCGGTGCCGATCTGGTGGCCGAGGCCGCGGGAGCCGCAGTGGATGCTCACCATGATCTGACCGCCGGCCAGGCCGAAGGCATCGGCCACCGCGGGATCGTAGATCTCGGTGACGTGCTGCACCTCCAGATAATGGTTGCCGGAGCCGAGCGTCCCCATCTCGTTTCTCTGGCGCTTGCGCGCCTGTTCCGAAACGGCGGAGGGATCGGCGCCCGACATGCGGCCGTGCTCCTCGATGCGTTCCAGGTCGGCGGCCTCCCCGTAGCCCTGTTCCACCGCCCAGGCGGCGCCGCCGGCGAGCATCTCGGTCATCTGGTGGTCCTGAAGGTGGATGCGCCCGGTGCTGCCCAGGCCGGCGGGGACCGTCTCGAACAGCGCGTCGGCCAGGGCGGGCTTGATCTTCTCGATGGCTTCACGGGTCAGCCCCGTGTGCAGGGTGCGCACGCCGCACGAGACGTCAAAGCCCACGCCTCCGGCGGACACCACACCCCCTTCGTCGGCGTCGAACGCCGCCACGCCGCCGATGGGAAAGCCGTAGCCCCAGTGGGCGTCGGGCATGGCATAACTGGCCTGCACGATGCCGGGCAGGGTAGCGACGTTGCTCGCCTGCTCGGCCACCTTGTCGTCCATCTCCTTCAGCAGCGCCTCGGTGGCATACAGGATCGCCGGCACGCGCATCCTGCCGGTGGGCTCAAGCTGCCAGGCGGTGTCGGAGAGTCGGGTGAAGCGATTCGGGTCCATGGGGTGATGCCTCTGAATTCAGGAATGGCGTCTGCGCGAGGGGACAGGGCTCTCAGATGTCCAACACACATTGCGCGATCCAGTGCCCGTCCGGCTGCTGCTGCACCCGGAGCTGGGTAAATGTCGCGCCCTTGACCTCCACCGCCGGCTGGTGGCGGCCCACGTCCACCGGCTCGCCCCAGGTCCGGGCGCTGAGGTGTTCACCGTTGATCTCCACCTCAAACCGCGAGAACAGGCGTCCGCCGACGGCGATCTCGTACACGAGGCTGTTCAGAAAATCATAGAGCAGAATCTCCGGGTCCGGGGCCTGGCAGCGGATTTCCACGGGTTCCCGGGGTTCCACCCCGTCCAGGTCGGTGATCACGGCGGTGAGCGCCAGCCCCGCCTGCTCGAAGGCCGCCGCGAGAGTCTCGCCATGGCCGCGCACGCCCATGTCGGCCTCGTGGGGGAAGTGCTGCCAGTGGGGGAGGGTGGACATGGGTGGGTGTGCCTGCCAGCAGAGCGGATTGCACAACGATAGATCTGTCATGCTCGTATGTCACCCAGGGTTGCTGTTCACGGCGACGCCGGCTATCCATGCGCCAAGTGCCGACAGCGCCGCCAGCCCTGGAGGCCACCAGAGGCACCATCATGAGCAAACCCTGCAGCACACGGTAAAAGGCAGTCACCATCGACGGCCCCGCGAGGGGATGCGGCGTCGTGCGTCCTGACGCTGGATCTTGCACCAAAATGGCGCGAGAATGGCCATAACTCACATGCCACAGGGAGCAAGAGTATGGCTGATGAGACCCCGCCGGACGTCATTTCCGCCCGCGCCGGTGCCCAGCGCAGCACGTCGCGACCGCTGCGCGCAATACATTTCCCTATAGATCGTTCCGTGCCAGTCTGAAGGGCGGCTTAGTCCAACAGACATTTATCCACCATGCTGCGCACGGCGGATAAATGCTTATAAGTTAGAAAACAGGAGCCATCTTGAAATCCTCTCGATTGGTCGAAAGAAATGAAGCCGAAGAACCAACCCGCCGGTTAGCAGTTCTCATCGACGCCGACAATGCACAAGCTTCCGTTATCGAAGGACTACTTGCGGAAATAGCACGGTTCGGAGAGGCAACTGTAAAGCGCATATACGGTGACTTCACGGTCCCGACAAGCTCTTCATGGAGGAAAGTGCTTCAACAGTACGCTATCAAACCCGTTCAGCAGTTTGCATATACAACTGGAAAGAATGCCACGGATAGCACGCTGATCATTGATGCGATGGATTTGCTCTATACGCGACAATTCGATGGGTTTTGTCTGATTACGAGCGACAGTGATTTCACTGGTCTTGCGATGCGCTTACGTGAAGAGGGGCTCACTGTTCTCGGCTTTGGCGAGAAGAAAACACCAGATGCGTTTCGCAACGCCTGCCACAAGTTTGTGTTCACGGAGGTTCTTCGTCCAAACTCAGCAGACGACCCCACCGCATTCGCGAAGAAGGCCAAGAATGATCAGAAGACCACTTCACCTCAATTTACGGCTGTGGTCGCGGAACCAAAACAGAAGTTTCCCAAGAAATTTGTGCTCGCCGCACTTGAACAGTCAAGTGACGACTCTGGATGGGCGCATTTGGGCACCTTCGGAAGCTATCTCACCAAGTTGCAGCCAGACTTTGATTCCAGACTTTACGGTTACAAGAAGCTCTCCGACCTTGTCAAGGCCAAGACAGAACTCTTTGTAACTGAAGAACGACAATCAGCAGGATCAACACAAAAGGTTCTGTATCTTCGTGCGAAATAGGTTTCTAACCCGGCAGTCCACACGGACACTACGCGATAAAGCCGCGCAGCGCCGGTGACTTCTACGTCAGGATATTCGGGGTCAGAGTAGAAACTCAGTGGTTGGTCAAGCCCCTACGTCACTCGGACCCTGAACTCCTGTGACCTCGGACTCCACTGATGAGAGAAATACTGATGAGTGAAATGCTGAAGTCCTTCAACCCTGCCAACGGGGAAGTCGTTGGTGAGGTTGCGGTGAGCAGCCCGGAAGATATCGGCGAGACCGTCGTTCGTGCGCACCGCGCGGCGCTCGGCTGGCGTGACCAATCCCTGGAGGATCGGGCCCAACTGCTTGGGCGCGCGGCGGATCGGCTCGACGAGCGTGCCGAGGAACTGGGGCACCTGCTTAGTCGCGAGATGGGCAAGCCGTTGAAGTACGGCATCGGCGAGGTCCGGTTCTGCAGCGAGAGCATCCTGGGCAAGCTTGACGAGATGGTCGGCGCGTTGCAGCCGCGCACGCTCGAGGACGACAACACACGTTCGACCCTCTACTACGAACCCTTCGGAGTCTGCGCGGCGATCAGCCCGTGGAATTACCCGATGTCGATGCCGCAGTGGCTGGTATTGCCGGCGTTGGTGGCGGGCAACGCGGTGGTCCTGAAACCGTCGGAGGAAACACCATTGATCGCGCAGGCGTATGTCGACACGCTGAATGAGTTTCTGCCCGCGGAGGTGCTGCAGATCGTTCACGGGGCCGACGAGCAAGGCCGCGCGCTGGTGAAGGCGGACGTGGGCCTGATCGCGTTCACGGGTTCGCGCACTGCCGGCAAGCACATCCTCGGCAGCGCTGCGGATAAGTTGAAGCGCGTCATCCTCGAATTGGGCGGCAAGGATCCGTTCATCGTTCTGCCGGATGCGGATATCGAGGCGGCTGCGCAATGCGCGGTGGAGAATGGCTACGAGAACGGCGGGCAGATGTGCGTCTCCAGCGAGCGCGTGTACGTCCACGACTCCATTGCCGAGGCATTCGAGCAGCGCGTGGCGGAGCTTGTCGGGAACATCCGCTATGGCCCGTGGGACGACGAATCCGCCGAAATGGGGCCGATGATCAACGAGCGGCAGCGGTTGCACGTGATCGGCCAGATCGAGGATGCAATCAAGCAAGGCGCCACGGTCCTCGCCGGTGGCACGGATCATCCGGCCCGCTTCGTGGTTCCCACCGTGCTCGGCAAATGCGACGAATCGATGACGATCATGCGCGACGAGACGTTCGGGCCGGTGCTGGCGATTCAGCGCGTCGGGAGCGCGGAGGAAGCAGTCCGGCTGGCGAACGACAACCCGCTGGGGCTGGGCGGCTCGGTATTCGGCAGTCCCGAGGCGGCGCGCGCGGTCGCGCGCCGGATTGAGTCAGGCATGGTCGGTGTCAACAAGAGTTGTTTCGGCGCCAGCGGTACACCCTGGGTGGGTGCGAAGGAAAGCGGCTACGGCTACCACGGCTCCGTCGAGGGCCACCGCCAGTTCGCTCAAGTGAAGGTGATAAGCGAGGGGAAGCTGGCATGAGCGACGAGACCGCACTGCGTCAGGCTATGAATCCAATGGGTCGACCGGGCCACCGGCATCTTTCCATGCCCGCATCCCGCCGACATTGATAATATTCTCATATCCCATCTCGATCAGGGTCTTGCCGGCCATCGCGGCCATCAAGCCGGCGCCACAGACAATACATATTTGCGTGTCCTTCCTGAAGAATGGTTTGTAGTACTCGCTCTTCGGATCGGCCGAGAGTTCGACCATCCCGCGCGGAACGTGGTGTGCTCCAGCGATTGTTCCCGTCTTTCTGAGGCTGTTGCTATCGCGCACGTCAATAAAAACCGCCCGACCCTTTGAGTGGATTTCAATCGCCTCGTTGGTCGTGACACGCGGGACAATCGCATTGGCTTCATCGATGTAGTCCTGAGCGCTTTTTGTGATTTTCTCCCTCATGGGTTCCTGATCTGGTTCAAGGGTCAGGTGGCGCCTCTGTTTGGACGGTTATTGGGTTACATCCAGAAGCGCCGCGATGGACGGCTCGCCCTCGTGCACCTCGGGGCTGGCCAGGATGCCCATGGTGTGGCGCATAAATCGCGTCATCGACGTTCGGCTCACCGTGGGCGTTTCGAAGTAGAAGCACCCGCCGAGCTGGCCATCGAAGGTCGTGAAAAGCATGTCGATCTGAAACATGCCGTGCGTCGCCATCGCACCCGCGACGTCTTCGACTGCCAAAGGGCCATAGGCCGGCTGCAGAACCGAGCGCCCCACATTCGAGATGAGCGGGATGGGAACGCCGGTCGAGCCAAACTCGCGGGCGTTCTTCGTTGTACGGTTCCACGATCGCAGAATGTCCCGGTTGTCGATCTGCTCTCGCACGGCCATTCCGAAGCGGCGGGCCAGCGACCAGAACCCCTCATCGGCGCCGACGACCATGTCGGTAAACGCGACGTCGACTGCCATGCGAATATCGGCGTCGGCGAGAGGGGGATCGACGTGCGGTCGGATGCTCACCGGCGAGCCTGCCCGGTAGACGCCGTACGGTGATTCACCGGAGACCGAGGCGTGCCGGGCCGCGAGTGCGATGTGCACAGCCGCGCCGATCGCCCCGTGGACCGTCAACCCGTTGCGTTTGACCGCGCGCACGAGGGTTCGGGTGGCCTCGGGCGAGAGGCGGTCCTGCATGAGCCCCGTCTGCACGAGGTCCCTTCGGCCCGGTTCGGCGGGCACGTCGGCCTCGGGGGCAACGAACCGCGGGCTCGCTGCTTCAGACGTTTCGACCTCGCGCTCGGGAAGCGGATTGATCCGGATCGATCGCAACGGCAAGGGGTCGCCGACCTCATCCGTGGCGATGGCCTCCAGTAACTCGTGGGCCAGCCAAGCGAGGCTGATCCCGTCGCAGTGTGCGTGGGGGCCCGCCAGCACCAGCACCCACCGCTCCGGGTGCGCCGCGTCTGCCAGGCAGGCAAAGCGGAAGGGAGAGGTACGCCAGCACGGTGAAGGGCCGGCGTTCATGTCGGCCTCGACGATGTCGAGGTAGCGATCGTCGAGGCCGGTAACTTCGGCGAAGGCCACCTGCGGTGTGCCGCCGCGAACGTAGAGGAGCGGGGCGTCGTCATCGTCGCGCTCACGCACGATGCGGGCGCTGAGCATAGGGTGCCGCCGGGTCACAGCCTCGACCGCCGTGCGCAGGCGGGTTTCGGTCAAGGGGCCACGACCGCGGACGATCTGGTAGACGCAGCCGGCCCCGTTGGACACGCGGTTGAGCCGTTCCATGTTCCATTCCGTCGGGTCGAGTGGCCGCAGTACCGGCTCGTCGGCGAGGACCGGGTAGTCGGGTGGTGCGATCGGCTCAGAGCCGCGAATCAGGGATAAGGGCGGCATGCGTGTAAGGCTACCACAGCTAACGCAATGCCAGAATCTCCGCTTCGCTGCGATGTTGTCACCGGAGATGGCTGTCGTTAGAGGTTGCCAGGCAAGCTAACAGGTGCCCAGAAAAATCGCCATAGAAAAATATGGCTATCACGCCAGGCATCTGCTAGAATTCAGTCATGAGCACGGAGAGCTTTGAATGGGATCCGGAGAAGGATCTTGTCAATCAAGCAAAGCATGGCGTCGCCTTCTCTGAGGCGCAGAGTGCTTTCGTAGATCCGAATCGCGTCATTGCGGAGGATCTGTCCCATAGCCATGGTGAAAAACCTTATTACTGCTTTGGGAAAGTCGGGGGCGGCATTTTGACTGTCAGATTCACATACCGCCATGGTCGTATCCGGATATTCGGGGCCGGCTATTGGCGCAAAGGTAAACAGATTTATGAGCGCGAAAATCAAATACACTGACGAACCGCTCGGACCATTAAAGGTCGTGCCGGATTTCCTGCCGGCACCTGAAGACCTTGTTTTCAAGGAGGAGACGGTAAAGGTCACGATCGCGTTGAGTAAAGAAAGCGTTGAGTTTTTCAAGCAAGAGGCGGAAAAGCATAATACCCAGTACCAAAAGATGATCCGCCGGTTACTGGATGCCTATACGCAAGCCCATAAGCAACCACTACCAGAACGTTCCAGCCGACACAAAAAGCGTGCGCCTGACCGTTAACGTCAGAGCTCACAAAAGGAGAAACTGGTGGAATGGGTCCTTCTACTGGCGGTCGTGATACTGGTTGCGGTAGTGGCCTGGAAGCTACGCGCGGGCGGGGGCAAGGCGACTCGTTATCCGTACGTGAAGATCGAGGGGTTGTTTTCGCCCGCCGAGCGATCCTTTCTTGGGGTTCTCGACCAGGCAGTCGGTGACGAATACCGGGTTTTCGGCAAGGTGCGTGTTGCCGACGCCGCAAAGCGCCGCAGCCTGGCTGCAATGTTAAGGAGCTAGGCGTACCTCTTGGCGTACGTACCAAAAAGCGTACTAGTCTTTCAGGTACCCACAGGAGGTGTGTCATGACTGCAATTACATCTGGTGCAGAGCAACAACGATACGGAGGGATTGACGCCGGGGCAGCGTAGAGTCTGACTCCTCCATCGGCGCGCCTCGCCATGAACGTCCTCCGGCCTGTAGCCACCGTCCACCTCCATGTCCGGGCCGCGCTTGCCCGGGGGTGCCCGCTGTTCGGTCGCCCGCGGCGCGGCGCACCAGCTCCAGGTTGCGTTCCACCACGTCCTCGTCCTTGTCGCCGCATGCCGCAGAAACTGAAATCGTCGACACCCGGAAAACATGACGACGTTATTCTTTTGGTACGGAAACCGATCCGTCCCGGTGTCGCCGGCGGAAATCGCTGCTATAAGAACCCGGAGGGCGCACGCCCGGGATTAGGCGGTGGGCAGCAGGGTTTTTCGATGCAACCGCGGCCGCGGGAACGACGCACACAGGTTTTGGCGAAGGGTTGAGTGATGGAGGAAAAGTCCGGGCAGGTGCCGGACGGCGAGGCGCGGGACTTGCTATACACGGAGTACGTTCGCCTGGCCGAGTGCTGCAACGGCTACGTCAAGGATGCCCTGTCTGACATCAAGCTGCTGGGCGGGATCGGTGCCGTGCTGGCCTGGGATCCGATTGCGCGGATGCTGGAGCTCAACGCGCGCCTGGATCAGCCGGTGACGCCGGTGGGATTCACGACGCTGCTTCTGGTTGTCATGTTCGTTTTGTTCTACAACCTGATGAAGCAGTCGATCTTCTTCTACCATCAGGCGCGCATGCGCCGCTTCGAGCAGCGGCTCAATGTGCTCTATCCGGGATCCGAGCCGGTGTTCGCCGTGGCGCTGGCGTGGCCCGACTGGCAGCGGCGGGTGCATGATCGTGTGGCGTTGCCGGCCTTTGCGATCTTTTATCTCATCCTGATCGCGTTCCCGGCGACGCTGATGGTGCTTCAGGGGTTCGGGCTCTGGGCCATATTCTATGCGGGGCTTGCCGTGCTGTTGGCGCTGTGCCACCTGGCTACTTTTCTGCATCTCGTGCGATCCCTGGAGCGCGATGCGCAAGATTCACTGGAGGCCGCATCGGCATCACAGGATCCGAATCCGGCGGGTAAACCCTGATCTCCCGGGCCGCTGGCCATCGTACCGATCGGAGGCGGGGCGGCGGTGTCCCGTGACCCCGGGATTCACGCTCACATCCCTTCCGCCTACCGAATCAGCCGCCGCCGGATGAACCGGGTGGCGATCGTCAACGCAGTCACCCCATAGGCCGTGATCACCGCCAGATGCAGCAGGACTTGCTGCGGCGTCTCGCCGGTCAGCAGCGGGCGCACCAGCTCCACGGCGTGCGCCAGCGGCAGCAGGTAGGCCACCACCTGCACCGGTGCCGGGAACTGCTCCAGGGGAAAGAACACGCCGGAGAGCAGCAGCATGGGCGTGATCGCCAGGGTGAAGTAGTAGAGAAAGAAGTCGTAGCTCTTCGAGAATGCCGTCACCACCATGGCGCAGGCGCCGAAGGTGAAGCCCGTGAGCAGCAGCACCGGCAGGGAGAGCAGGGCGCGCGCGTCCGCCACCAGCCCGAGCACCGCGGCCACGATCAGGATCGCCGCCGCGCTCATCAGCCCCTTGGTGGCCGCCCAGGCCACCTCGCCCAGCACGATATCGTTTACGGTGAGCGGCGCCCCCAGCATGGCGCTCCAGGTCTGCTGCACCTCCATGCGCGTATACGCGGAATACATGCCCTCGAAGCTGGCCGTGAACATGGCGCTGGAGCAGATGATTCCGGATGCCAGGAACACCATGTAGGGCATGTCGCCCAGATCCCCCACCAGCCGCCCGAACCCGTAGCCGAACGCCAGCAGGTACAGCACCGGCTCGCCGAAATTGCCCAGGATCGAAGGAATCAGGATCTTGCGCCACACCTTGAGATTACGGCGCCAGATATGAAGGAAGCGGAGACTGAGGGACATGGTCGAGTTTGTTCTTTTAACGTGATGCCGGTGGCTTCGGCTTAGTGCCTGGAAAAAGTACGAAGTGTGAATTGGGAAGTGCGAAAAAAACCGCCTCGGTCAGCTTTGGCGATGCTGGGTCCATGGACCTTACTTCCCACTTCCAAATTCAAACTTCGTACTTCATTTCCCACTTTCCAATCCACACTTCGCAATTCAATCAGTCCCTCAGTTCATGCCCGGTGAGCTTGAGGAACACGTCTTCCAGGTTCGCCGGGCGGTGCAGGTAGCGTTCGCCGTCGGCGTCCAGGCGGTCGAGCAGGGGGCGTGGGTCCTGGGCATAGATCAGGGCCACGTCGCCCACCCGATAGAGGCGGGCGGCGTCGGGGGCATGGCCCTGGCGGTCCAGCCACACGGTGGCGGCATGGCCGGAGAGTTCCACCACGTGGGGTTCGATATGGGCCTGGATCAGCGCGCGCGGGCTGTCGCAGGCGACCACGCGGCCCCGGTCGATGATGGCGAGTCGGTCGCACAGGCGCTCGGCCTCCTCCATGTAATGGGTGGTGATGATCAGGGTGGTGTTGCGTGCCAGCAGGTCGCGCAGGCGGTGCCAGATGTGATGCCGGGCCTGGGGATCGAGACCGGTGGTGGGTTCGTCCAGGACCACCAGTTCCGGCGCGTTGATCAGCGCCCGGGCCAGCGTCAGGCGTCGCTTCATGCCGCCGGAGAGCGACTGGATGGGCACGGACTCCCGGCCCCGCAGGTTGGCGAAATCCAGCAGTTCCTCCACGCGCTTGGCCAGCGCCTCGCCGCGCAGACCGAAGTAGCTGGCATAGGTGGAGAGGTTCTCACGCACCGTGAAGTCCGGATCCAGGTTGTCGAACTGGGGCACCACGCCGATGCGGCACCGGGCCTCCCGGGCACGGGCCGGGATGGGCTCGCCGAGCACCGTGAGTTCACCCTCGTCCGGCGGGGTGAGGCCCAGCATCATGCGCAGCGTGGTGGTCTTGCCGGCGCCGTTGGGGCCCAGCAGGCCGAAGCATTCACCCGGCGCCACGCTCAGGTCGACGTGGTCCACCACCGTGCGCCCGTCATAGCGCTTGGTGAGGCCCCGGGCGGACACCAGGGGCGGTATCGCGGTTGACTGCCGTGCAAGCATGGAGATGGCCGTGGATGATGGACCGCCCCATGGTACGCGCCGGCCCCCGGCATGGAAACGCCGGGGCTCCTCGACGGTCCCGGTGGATTCGATCCACACAGAGGATCCATGGACATCCGCGATCAGAGGCATAAACCCCCGCGCGGTAACCCCACCCGTGTAGGAGCCCAGTCCCCTGGGCGATCCTGCCCAGGGCGAACCGGCCGTTGCTGACGAAGGCCTTCCGTTCGAGACGTCGAAGAACCAATGCGGTTGGGGCCGGCCGCGGTTGAAAGATGATTTTTGTGGTGTCAATCCTGTGCATTCGGGACATGGCTGATACCATTGGCGCCCGAAATGACGCCAGTGGACCCCGATGCACCCCCCGATTCCCGTTCAGACCCCCCGGCCATGCCACGGATTTTCCCGGTTCCGGGGGGTGCCCCGATGAATGTGCACACGGCCACGGCGCTGCAGTTCAAGGGGCGCATGATCACGGTGACCGTGCTGCGCCTGCTCGTTCCCTCCCTGGACGCGATTGCCGCCAGCCTGGATGAACATCTCCGGGACGCCCCGGGCCTGCTCTCGGGGCTGCCCACCGTGCTGGATCTGGAGGCGCTGGGAGACAGTTCCGACGCCTTGGATCTGGAGGCCCTGAGCGGCTTGCTCCGGGCGCGGGAGGTGACCCTGGTCGGGCTGCGGGACTCCGGCGGGACCGTGCGGAGAATCGCGGAGAGCGCCGGCCTGCCGGTACTCAACGTGGACGGTGCCCGGGAGGCGCCGCGTCGCAAGACGGAGCCGGAACCCGCGCCGGCGTCGGTGTCCGGGGCGTCACCCACCCTGATGGTGACCCAGCCGGTGCGCTCCGGTCAGCAGGTCTACGCCCGGGGCGGGGATCTCGTGCTCACCGCCGCCGTGAGCGCCGGGGCCGAGGTGATGGCCGACGGCCATATCCACGCCTATGCCCCCGTCAGGGGGCGCGTCATGGCCGGCGTGCTCGGCGATACGCAGGCGCGCATCTTCTGCCGGAAGCTGGACTGCGAACTGGTGGCCGTGGCGGGCCACTACCGGCTCAGTGAGCAGATCGGTGACGCGGAACGGGCACATCCCGTGCAGGTCCGCCTGGAGGGTGAAAGCCTGCTGATCGAACGGATGTAGAAGCATGTGTGCCGCGAAGCGCACGAGGCGTGCGAAGGGACGGCGATTCGAGCCCGAATTCCTTCGTATTCCCGTGCGCTTCATGGTTGAAGGTTTGCCGTTATGAATCACACCCAATTCATGGAGAAACGCCAGTGGCGAAGATTGTCGTTGTAACCTCGGGCAAGGGCGGGGTGGGCAAGACCACCACCAGCGCCGCCATTTCCACGGGCCTGGCCATGGCGGGACATCGCACCGCCGTGGTGGATTTCGACGTGGGCCTGCGCAACCTGGACCTGATCATGGGGGTGGAGCGCCGGGTGGTCTATGACTTCGTCAATGTGATCAACGGCGATGCCAACCTCAAGCAGACTTTGATCAGGGACAAGCGGGTGGACGGGCTCTACATCCTCCCGGCCTCCCAGACCCGGGACAAGGACGCGCTCACCACCGAGGGGGTGGAAAGGGTGCTCCAGGAACTCTCGGAGGACTTCGACTACGTGATCTGCGACAGCCCCGCGGGCATCGAACGCGGTGCCCTCATGGCCGCCTACTTCGCCGACGAGGCCATCGTGGTGACCAATCCGGAGGTCTCGAGCGTGCGCGATTCCGACCGCATCCTGGGTATCCTCTCCAGCAAGACGCTCCATGCGGAACAGGGCAACGGCCCCATCCCGGGACGTCTGCTGCTCACCCGTTACTCCCCGGAGCGGGTGGAAAAGGGCGAGATGCTCAGTGTCGAGGACGTGCAGGAGATCCTTGCGGTGGATCTGCTGGGCGTGATCCCGGAATCCCAGGCGGTCCTCAACGCCTCCAATGCCGGTACGCCGGTGATCGCCGACGAGGCATCCGACGCCGGCCAGGCTTACCAGGACGCGGTGGCGCGTTTTCTGGGCGAGGAGCGTGTGCACCGGTTCCTGGATGTGCGCAGGAAGGGGCTGTTCGGACGCCTTTTCGGGAGCTGACATGATGAATTTCTTCAACTACTTCCGCTCCCGGAAGGGGAGATCGGCCCAGGTGGCCAAGGAACGCCTGCAGGTCATCGTCGCCCGGGAACGGGTGCACCGGGACGGCCCCGACTATCTGCCGCGGCTCCAGGAGGAGATCCTCAACGTGATCCGCAAGTACGTGCAGGTGGACGAGGAGGCGGTGAGCATCCAGATCGAGCGCGACGGAGACTGCGAGGTGCTGGAACTGAACGTGACGCTCCCGGAACACCGGGCGTAGCCGTGTACACCCACCAGGTTGTTCACGGGCAAGGTGTACGCGCCGCTCGCAGGAGTCCGGCCCCCTGGGCGCGACCCCGCCCAAACCAAACCCCGTTCGCCCGGAGGACCGGGCTCCTACGCGTGCTCTGATCCCCCGTAGGAGCCCAGTCCCCTGGGCGATCGTCCCGGGACCGTTGGACCGTTCACCCGGAGGGTCGGGCCAGGAGAACACCGCCGCAGCGTAGGAGCCCAGTCCCCTGGGCGATCGTCCCGGCATCGTTGGATCATTCACCCGGAGGGCCCGTCTCTCTCATCCGCGTTCCTCGGGAGGGGGGCCCGCCGTGGAAGGGTGGTAGGGTAGGCCGGAGAGCAGACGCATGCCCGATGCCCGGGGACAGCGTATGCTTGCGCGTATATCACCACCCCGGCTGCCCGGGGAGACACGGATCAGCGTATCTCCGGTGGCCGGCAGAAGCCGCAGGATCACGGATGAGCAGTGCTCGTGATGGTTCTATGTATTCTTATATTATCAATAACTTGTGATTGATAATTCATTTAATATATCAGATGCGGGTTCCTTTGCAATCCCGCAGATCTTCGCATTCACTCAAGGCAGTCATGACCGATACCCGATCCCAGCCCGAAATCTACGTCTCCACCGACATCGAGGCCGATGGCCCCATTCCCGGCCCTCATTCCATGCTGAGCCTGGCGTCGGTGGCCTATGACCCGGACGGGCAGGAGCTGGGCAGTTTCTCCGTGAACCTGGAGACCCTGGACGGCGCGGAGGCGCACCCGCGCATGGTGGAATGGTGGGCGCAGTTTCCCGAGGCCTGGGCCGAATGCCGCCGCGATACGGTGGCCCCGGAGAAGGCCATGAACGCCTACGCGGACTGGGTGGAGGCCCTGCCGGGGCGGGTCGTGTTCACCGGCTGGCCCGCCGGCTGGGATTTCATGTGGGTGTACTGGTACCTGACCCGCTTCACGGGCCGGCGCCCGTTTCACGAGAACGCCCTGGACATCCGCACCTACGCCATGGCCCTGCGGCGGCTTGAGTATCGCAGGAGCGGCAAGCAGTATCTCCCCAAACGCTGGTTTTCCCGGGAGCGCCCCCACACCCATGTGGCCCTGGACGACGCCCGGGAGCAGGGGGAGTTGTTCATGCACATGCTCAGGGAAAACCGCCGGGACGATTCATGACGGTTCTTCGGGACGGCCACAGGGAGGCGGCCATGGACAAGGCAAGACACATCCTTCGGGATATCTTCGGTTACAGCGACTTCCGGCCCGCACAGGGAGAGATCATCGCGCATCTGGCGGGCGGCGGCGAAGGCCTGGTGCTCATGCCCACGGGCGGCGGCAAGTCCCTGTGCTACCAGATCCCGGCGCTGGTGCGGGAGGGGACCGGCGTCGTGGTCTCGCCCCTGATCGCCCTGATGCAGGACCAGGTGGACGCGCTCAGGCAGGTGGGCGTACGCGCCGCCTTCCTCAATTCGAGCCTGGACGCCCGCACCGCCCAGGAGGTGGAACAGGCGCTGCTGGCCGGCGAGCTGGACCTGCTTTACGTGGCGCCGGAACGGCTCATGACCGAACGCATGCTGGACCTGCTGGCGCGCAGCCGCCTGGCGCTGTTCGCCATCGACGAAGCCCACTGCGTGTCCCAATGGGGCCATAACTTCCGGCCCGAGTACCTGAAGCTCTCCGCCCTGCACGAGCGTTTCCCCCGGGTGCCCCGGGTAGCCCTCACGGCCACCGCCGACGCGCCCACCCGCAAGGAGATCGCCGAACGTCTGGGTCTGGTGGGGGCGCGTCATTTCATCAGCGGGTTCGACCGGCCCAACATCGTCTACCGGGTCACCCAGAAGCATTCGGGCACGCGCAACGAGCTGCTGCGATTCATCAGGGAGAACCACGCGGGGGAGGCGGGCATCGTCTACTGCCTGTCCCGCAAAAAGGTGGATGCCACGGCACAATGGCTGGAGGATCAGGGCCTGACCGCGCTGCCCTATCACGCGGGCCTGGCGCAGGAGATCCGCCAGGATCATCAGGCCCGGTTCCTGCGCGAGGAGGGCGTGATCGTGGTGGCCACCATCGCCTTCGGCATGGGCATCGACAAGCCCAACGTGCGTTTCGTGGCCCACCTGGATCTGCCGAAAAGCCTCGAGGCCTATTACCAGGAAACGGGGCGGGCGGGGCGCGACGGACTGCCCGCGGACGCCTGGATGGCCTACGGGCTGCAGGACGTGATCATGCTGCGCCAGATGCTGGAGGCCTCCGAGGCGGGCGAGGAACACAAGCGCATCGAGCGCGCGCGCCTGGAAGCGATGCTCGGCTATTGTGAGCTGACCACCTGCCGCCGGCAGCGCCTGCTGGAGTACTTCGGCGAACAACTGCCCGAACCCTGCGGCAACTGCGACACCTGCCTGACGCCGCCCGAGACCTGGGATGCCACGGTGGCGGCACAGAAGGCACTGTCCTGCGTACATCGCACGGGCCAGCGTTTCGGCGTGAACCATGTGCTGGACGTGCTGCTGGGCAAGGACAGCGAGCGCATCACGGCACTGGGCCACGACCGGCTCAGTACCTACGGCATCGGCACGGATCTGGACGCGAACCAGTGGCGCGCGGTGTTCCGGCAGTTGGTGGCGGCGGGTCTGCTGACGGTGGATGCGCAGGGTTTCGGCGCCCTGAAACTCACCGACGCCTGCCGCCCCGTGCTGCGCGGCGAGCAGCCGGTCTGGCTGCGCAAGGATGCGCGCCCGCCCCGGGGCGGGCGCCGCCGGGAACGCGGCCGGCGCGACGTGCCCCGGCCCGCGGACGGACCGGGAGAGATCCTGTTCGAGGCGTTGCGAACGCTGCGCCGCGGTCTCGCTGATGCCCAGAACGTGCCGGCCTACGTGATCTTCAACGACGCCACGCTGCACGAAATGGTGGCGGAGCGGCCCCGCACCCTGGATGAACTGGGGGAGATCTCCGGCGTGGGTCAGCGCAAGCTGGCGCAGTACGGAGAGGACTTCCTGTCGGTGATCCTGGCCCACGCCGCGCAGGACGAGCCCGGCACCGTGTCCGACACCGTGGCCGAAACCCTGGGTCTGCGCAGGCTCGGTTTCGACGCCCCGGCCATTGCCGGGCGGCGCGGCCTGACGGTGGAGACCGTCTACAACCACCTGGCCCGGGCCGTGGAGGCCGGAGAACTCTCACTGCGGGAGGCGGTCGACCTACCGGACAATGAACTGGCCCGGGTGCGGACCGCCTTCGAGGCCCATTTCGATTGCCGGGCGCCGGCCCTGCGGCCGGTGTTCGACGCCCTGGGCGGGGCCTATCCCTACGGACTGCTGCGCTGCGTGCAGGCGGCCGAGGCCCGGCAGGCCTGAACCGCGGGGCCTTTGCCGGACATTCAACGGCGCCCGTTTCGTCTACCTTTGGGAGAGAGTCCCGGTCGCGGGAAGAAGCGTGAACCGCGCATCCCCGTCAGGAGGTGGATCCATGCCGTCGAAGTTGCCATTCGAATACACCAGCCCGACCGGGGAGCATTTCAGCCTGAATTTCAGCCTTCATCCCGACACGGTGTCCGCCATGCGGGTCAGCCAGTTGCTGTACCGGCTGCTGGAGACACTGGATCAGGAGATCGGTGTGCTGGGCGATACCGCCAACGGGGATGTCCTGCAGGCCCTGGCCATGGCGCTGGCGGTGCGGGCGGGGATGATTCACGCCGACCGGACGGTCACGGACAGGCTGTGCGATGAACTGGTTCGGCAGGCCCTGGCCGGCATGGGCGAAGCCCGGCGCGGCCACCCCCTGTCGGGCAGTGCGTAGTATCCGCCCATGACGCGCGTGCGCCGGACCGGGCTGGTGATTCTGCTGTGCGCGGGGCTGTCGGCCTTGTACGCCGGGAGCCTGTCCGCCGATGAGAATCCCCTGACCCACCAGGCCAACATCCGGGGCCTCGTGGATCGGCCGACGGCGTCGGGCAGGGGGGTGGTGCTGCGCGTGGACGCGCCCGACAGGATCCGGGTTGTGCACAGCGTGCAGTGACACGCGGCATCCGTGCCTCCGCCGGTCAGCGGTGTGGTGGTTCAGTGCGCAGCCGGGCCACGGCGCGTGTTTTCGGCTATTGTTAACAGTCCGAACAGCGCCACTGTCCCATGGTCCCCCGGCCCCCGTGACCGGGCGGCGGATCAGAGGGGGCTCGTAAGCGCACACACACATTTCATACGAACAAAGGAGTCGGGTATGGCATTGCGTTTCGGCTACATCGGTCTCGGGATCATGGGCAAGCCCATGACACTCAATATGCTGCGGGCCGGCTTTGCCGGGACCGTCTGGGGCCGCCGTGCCGAGAGCATGGCGCCGCTGACCGCCGAGGGTGCGGGCACGGCGGCGACCCCGGCGGAACTGGCTGCCGCCGTGGACGTGGTGTTCATCAATGTCTCCGACACCCCGGACGTGGAGCAGGTGCTGTTCGGCCCGGACGGCGTGGCCCAGGGCGCGCGGCCGGGTCTGGTGGTGGTGGATCACAGCACCATCTCGCCGACGGCCACCATGCGCATGGCCGCGGCACTGGCGGAGAAGGGGGTGGAGATGCTGGACGCCCCGGTCTCCGGGGGTGAGCAGGGGGCCATCAGCGGTACGCTGACTATCATGGTGGGCGGCAAGGCGGAGGTGCTCGAAAAGGTCCGTCCGCTGTTGGAGGCGGAAGGCAAGACCATCACCCACGTGGGCGATCACGGTGCCGGGCAGATGGCCAAGGCCTGCAACCAGCTGATCATCGCCCAGACCATGATGGGCATAGCCGAAGCCTTCACCATGGCCGAGGCGGCGGGCGTCGACCCCGCCCGCGTGCGCGAGGCGCTGCTGGGCGGGTTTGCCTATTCCAAGGTGCTGGAGGTGCATGCCGAGCGCATGCTCAACCGGGTGTACAAACCCGGTTTCAAGGCCCGGCTGCACCGCAAGGACATGGCCATAGCACTGCAGACGGCCGCCGACCTGGGCCTTCCGGTGCCGGGCACGGCGCTGGCCACCCAGCTGATCAACGCCGCCGTGGGGCAGGGTCGTGGCGAGGAGGATTCGGCGGTCGTGGCCGAGGTGCAACGCCTTCTGGCCCCGAAGGGCCAGGCAACCGGGTAGCGGACGGAGCGCCCAGGCGGAATCCTATCGGTTGCCTAGGATCTCGAGCATGGCCTCGGCGCTGCTGACCTCGAACTGGCCCGGTTCCTCCACGTTGAGCGCCTTGACGGCGCCATCCTCCACCAGCATGGAGTAGCGCCGCGAGCGGAAGCCCCAGTTGCGTTCGGTAAAGTCGATCTCGAGGCCCAGCTTGCGGGTGTAGTCGCAGTTGCCGTCGCCCATCATGCGCACCTTGCCCGCTGAGTTCAGGGACTGTTCCCAGGCATGGAGGACATGCGGATCGTTGACGGAGATGCACCAGATCTCGTCGACGCCGGCGGCCTTGAGCCGGTCATAATTGGCCACGAAACCCGGCACATGCTGGGCGGAGCACGTGGGCGTGTACGCGCCGGGCAGGCCGAAGATGACGATGCGCTTGCCCTTGACCAGGTCCGCCACCTGGAAGTGGTTGGGGCCGATGCTGCAGCCCCCGGCCTCCGTCTCCACGTATTCGCTCAGCCGGCCGTCCGGCAGGTGTTCCCCAACTTTGATGGTCATGGTGTGTGCTCCCCGATAGCGATGAGGTCGGATGCTTCCTGGAGCAGATAGTAATGGTGCCGGGGACCGACCACCAGTGGGTTGTGAGTCCGGCGCTCATGGTTGCGATACGCGGATAAGGGGAAATTTGGCTCCGATTACTTTCACTTTTGTTCCCCATGGGCTAGCATCACTACGTCGGCCGGCATTGGCAGATCGGCTCCATGCCCCACGCCGCACACGAACCGCACGTATAACGAACGAACCTCGTCACAACGAAGACTCGTGGGGAATACCACCGGTGGTTCTCAGCTTTCTCGTTCCGACACCGGACCCACTGGTTCCGGCTCCCTGCCGAGTACCGCGTGTCCGGAACCCGGTTTCTCCGATCCATGTGTCACCACCCCTGTGCGCCGCGAGTTTCCCCAAGAATTTCATATTCGCTTCCGACCGGATTCCGGGCCTGGCCGGAAGCATGCCGACTGTCGCCGCTGGCGGCGCGGCCGGCTGACAAGAACGCCCGGGATACTTGACCCCAATGCAAACCCAGGAGGGTGTAGACAATGAGTGATGACACAGTTGGGAGTGACGACAAGACTGTTGGCAAGGAGACCGGCAGCGGCAAGAGCGGCGGCCTGAGCCGGCGCAAGTTCCTGGCCGCTTCGGCGGCGGCTGTGGGTGGTGCCGCCACGGCAGGATTCCCCTCCATCTCACGGGCCCAGACGACAACGCTCAACTTCCAGAGCACCTGGCCCTCCCGGGACATCTTCCACGAGTTCGCCTCGGACTATGTGCGTATCGTCAACGAGATGTCCGGCGGCCGCCTGCGCATCAACCTGCTGCCGGCCGGCGCCGTGGTCGGGGCACTGCAGATGCAGGATGCGGTGATCTCCGGGGCGCTGGATGGCGGCCATGGTGTGTGTGCGTACTGGTACGGCAAGCACAAGGCCTTCTCCCTGTTCGGGACGCCGCCGCCGTTCGGCTGGGACGCCCACCAATACCTGGCCTGGCAGAAGTACGGCGGCGGGCAGGAGCTCTACAACGAGCTGCTGCACGATATCCTCAAGCTGGACCTGGTGGGTTTCCTCACCGGCCCGATGCCCACCCAGGCCCTTGGCTGGTTCAAGGAACCGATTCGTTCGCCTGACCAGTTGCGGGGCATGAAGTATCGTACCGTGGGTCTGGCCGCGGACCTGATGCGCGAGTTCGGCGCGGCAGTCACCATCATGGGCGGCGGTGACATCGTGCCGGCCATGGACCGCGGTCTGCTGGATGGAGCGGAGTTCAACAACCCGTCTTCGGACCGGCTGCTGGGATTCACGGACGTGAGCAAGACCTGGATGCTGCGCAGCTATCATCAGGATGCGGAGTGCTTTGAGATCATCTTCAATCGCCGCAAATTCAATGGGTTGCCTGATGAACTTAAGGCGATTATCAAGTATGCCTCCGAGGCTGCTTCTTCGGATATGTACTGGAAGGCCATGCGCCGCTACCCGGAGGATCTGGAGAAGATGCGTACGGAGGAGGGTCTCCAGACCTACATCACGCCGGATTCCATCCTCCAGGCACAGCTTGATGCGTGGGATGTGGTGATCCAGCGTGAATCCGAGGCGAATGCCTTCTTCAAGAAGGTGATCGAATCGCAGCGCGCATTCTGCGAGAAGACGGTTGCCTTCCACCTGGAAGGCAACACCCCGAAGGAACCCGCCTACGAGCACTTCTTCGGGCGCAAGGTGACGGCGGATTCCACCATCCTGTAAGGGTGGCGGCGGCGTACGGGACCCCGGTACGCCCTCTGTCCGTTTTTTGAGAATCCGGGTCGGTGCCGTACATTGTGACGGTACCGATCCGGTTGTCATCTGTCTGGAGTTGCTTGATGCAGCGGTTCCTTTTCTTCATCGACCACATCAGCATCTGGGTCGGCAAGCTGTTTGCGTGGGCCATCGTGTTCCTCACGGCCGTGGTCACATACGAGGTATTCATGCGTTACGTGATGCATGCCCCTACGGAATGGGCATACGACACGAGCTACATCCTGTATGGCACGTTGTTCATCATGGCGGGCGCATATGCCCTTGCCAGCCAGGCCCACGTGCGTGCGGATGTCGTTTACCGACTGTTTCCCATCCGGGCCCAGGCAGGTCTTGACCTGGTCCTGTACCTCGTCTTTTTCATGCCGGCCGTACTTGCCCTCATGTATGCCGGCTATCACTTTGCGGAATCTTCCTGGATGATGCGGGAACGCAGCTCCTTCAGCCCCGGAGGTCCTCCGCTGTACCACTTCAAGGCAATGATACCGCTCAGCGGATTCTTCCTGACCCTGCAGGGGGTTGCAGAGATACTTCGGTGCATCATGGCGCTGAAGGACGGCAAATGGCCCAGGAGGGTGGGGGATGTCAAGGAGATCGGGGAAGACCTGCTCCCACCGGACAAAGCGAATATAACGGGGCACGCTCCATGAGCAATGCGGAACTCGGGATATTGATGCTCGGCATCTTTATCATCACCATCCTTCTCGGTTTTCCCATTGCCTTTACCCTGATCGCCCTCGCGCTGGGTTTCGGCTATTTCGCCATCGGCGACATCATTTTCTCCCTGCTGGTCCAGCGCGCCTACGGCGTGATGGCCAACGATGTGCTGATCGCGGTGCCACTCTTCCTGTTCATGGGGTACCTGGTCGAGCGCGCGAACATACTGGATCGATTATTTCACAGTCTTCAGCTCGCCTTCGGCGCCGTGCCGGCGTCGCTGGCGGTCGCGAGTCTGATCACCTGTGCGATGTTCGCCACCGCCACCGGCATCGTGGGTGCTGTGGTGACCTTGATGGGGCTGCTGGCGTTGCCGGCGATGCTCAAGGCCGGTTACGACAAAAAGCTCGCCTCCGGGGTGATCTGTGCCGGCGGCTGCCTGGGCATTCTCATCCCCCCGAGCATCATGCTCATCCTCTACGGTGCCATGGCCGGAGTGTCCGTGGTGCGCCTGTATGCGGCGGCCCTGTTCCCGGGCATGCTGCTGGCGGGGCTCTACGTGCTCTACGTGGTCGCGCGCGCCCTGTGGAACCCCAAGGTGGCGCCGCCCTTGCCGGAGGAGGAGCGCAAGGTGCCGATCCTCAAGATCGTTGCCTCTCTGCTGACGTCCTTCTTCCCCTTGGCGATTCTGATCCTCTCGGTGCTGGGCGCCATCCTGTTCGGTCTGGCCACGCCCCACGAGGCGGCGGGCATCGGCGCTCTGGGGGCCATCCTCCTGGCGGCTGCGTACGGGCAGTTGACGTTCAGGCGATTCAAGGAGTCGGTGTTCCTGACCGCGCGGACGTCGGCCATGGTGTGCTGGCTGTTCGTGGGCTCGTGGATCTTCTCCTCGGTGTTCTCGCTGCTCGGCGGACACGCCCTGATCGAGGAGTGGCTGCTGGGCCTGAACATGACCCCGATCCAGTTCCTGATCCTGGCGCAGCTGGTGATCTTCCTGCTGGGCTGGCCCCTGGAGTGGACCGAAATCATCATCATTTTCGTGCCCATCTTCCTGCCCCTCCTGCCGGCGTTCGGGATCGATCCGCTGTTTTTCGGGGTGCTGGTGGCGCTCAATATCCAGACCTCGTTCCTGACGCCGCCCATGGCCATGTCCGCGTTCTATCTGAAAGGCGTGGCGCCACAGATAAAACTCACGGAGATCTTCATGGGGATCCTGCCGTTCCTCTTCATGGTGTTCGTGGCCATGGTCCTCTTCTACACCTTCCCGGCCATCGGGCTCTGGCTGCCGGGTTATCTCTATAACTGACTCCGATCCTCACGGGCCGCCAATCGGCGGCCCGTGAGGTCGTGTCATCGGAGACGCGTCCGTCCCGGTGCGTGCCTGCTTTGCGGGCGGTGCCGGAGGGTGACATGGCGCCGTGGCTTCTCGTATATTCGGTAAAATGAATATGATTCCGGAAGCCGTGTTTCGCGCCCTCTCAGACGGGACCCGCCTGCGCTGCCTGGCGCTGCTGCTGGGGGAGGGGGAGTTGTGCGTGTACGAACTGACCCATGCGCTGGGCGTGCCCCAGCCCAAGGTGTCCCGTCACCTGGCCCAGTTGAGGGACAGCGGACTGGTCAACGACAAGCGGCGTGGGCAGTGGGTCTACTACCGCATCAGCGGGGCACTGCCCGACTGGGTGCGCTCTGTGCTCTCGGCCAGCCTCGAGGCCGTGTCCGGGGATTCACCCTATACGGAGGATCGAAAGCGCCTGGCCGGCATGGAAGACCGGCCGGGCGCCCATCGCACTGCAAGGGGGCAGTGAGTATCGGGAAGCGGGAATGCCGCTCGCGGATCGGTGTGCACGCGGAAAGCCGGGCCAGGGTGCCTTCAGTTGCCGTTTCCCGCTTTTCCTTGTCGTCAGAAGTCCCGCTTGTCCCACAGATCCTGTTTGCCGGCGCGCCGGTCCTTGCCGGAGCGCCGCGGGTTCTTTTCGGGCTCGAAGCGCAGCATGTCGCGCCGGTCCTTGCCGGAGCGGCGTTCCCCCTTGCGGCGTTCCGGGCCGGTGTAGGTCGTGTCGTTGCCGGGTATGTCCTCACTCATCATCAGGCTCCCTGGACGGGGATGCGCCGGCCCATGGCGCGGACGTTCTTGGGCAGGGTGACAGTCAGTACTCCTTTTCTGTAGCGGGCCCTGGCCCCACCGGCGTCGACAGGCACAGGCAGCGGCACCGCGCGTTCGAAGCGGCCGTAGGCCCGCTCCATGACGTAGAATCGTCCGCCGGACTCCTCCCTGGAGAGGCGCTTCTCGCCGCTCACGACCAGGTAACTGTCCACCACGTCGATCTGAAAATCCTCGGATTCCATACCGGGGATCTCGAGCCCGACGATCACCGCCTCGTCGGTCTCGCGTACCTCGGAGGCGAGGACTCCCCAGCGGGAGGCATTGCGGATCAGTCCCTGCTCGACGCTTTCCACCGGCCCCTCGTCGGATGCCGGCTGGAAGCGGGTCAGGGCCTGCCCCGCGTGTTCACGCAATTGGTGCCAGCCGCGCCCCAGGCTGTTCATGGCGTGGCTGAAGCCCTCCCTGATCTGGTCCAGTGTACTCATGCGCATTCTCCCTAAGGGGTCCTGACCGAGTTTAGCGCGGCCCGGGCGTCATTTCGAACCGGTCAGGACCCGATCGTCATGCCCGACAGGCTGTCGCGCAGGACGGCGGCCGATGCGTGCATGCCCGCGCGTTCCTGATCGGACAGAACGGGCGGGACTGCGCACTCCACGCCGCCGGAACCCACGACGCAGGGGATGCTTAGACAGACATCCGCGAGTCCATAGTGACTTCCGGGGTCGATACTCACCGCGAGGACGCTTTTCTGATCCTCGAGAATTACGCGCACCAGATACGCAATGACCAGTCCGATGGCCGTATTGGTGTAGCCCTTGCGTTCGATGATGTCGTAGGCCGCGCCCCGCACCTGCTCGAACAGTGCCTGCATGGCGGCGGCATCAAAGGGGCGTCCGTTGACCTCATGGTCGACGATGGTGCGCCCGCCGATGGCGGCGCTGCTCCAGAGCGGCACCTCGGAATCCCCGTGTTCTCCCAGAATGTAGGCGTGCACCGAACGGGGATTCACGCCGTAATACTCGCCGAGCAGGGCGCGAAAGCGGGAGGTGTCCAGCATGGTCCCGGTGCCGACGATCCGCTTAGGCGGCCGGTTGCTGAGCCGCTGCATCACCGCAGTGAGGATATCCACGGGGTTGGTGGCCACCACCAGCACCGCGCCGGGGGCGTGCCGATCCAGCTCGGCGGCGATCTCCCGGAACACGGCCGCATTGCGATTGAGCAGGTCCAGCCGGCTTTCTCCGGATTGCTGCCCGACGCCGGCGCAGATTACCACCACCTGGCAGCCGGCCAGGTCCGCATAGTCCCCGGCCCGGACAGATACGCGCCCCACCAGCGCCTGTCCGTGCATCAGGTCCATGGCCTCGCCCTCGGCCCGGCGCCGGTCGAGGTCCAGAAGCACGAGCCGGCCGGCGATCTGGCGTTGAAACAGGGCATAGGCCGCCGCCATGCCCACGTTGCCGGCACCGATGATGCCTACCGCTTTCCCCGACATGAGCCCCTCCGATGACCGGTTCCGGCATCGAACCACTTGTCAAAGTCTGGCAAAACCATACACTGAAGGTCGGTACGGGTGGTCGGAATGCCCGCGAAACGCCCGAAATGTGGACGTTTTCTGGTTGAGTTCACAGAAAATAACGTATCCGGACGCACATACTCTATTAGTATAAGACTACTGGCAATCGAGGTAAGGCAGACCATGAAATATTCCATGGAGTCCTCTGACGACGGCTACGAAGAACGCGCACCGACCGAACAGATCAGTGCCGATCGTATCCGGGCCATGTATGACCTCAATGCACGCCTGTCACTGAGTTACGAGGGGCTGGAGCACTGGTTTACCGCCAGTTCTCGGGTGTTCGTGGTAGGCCGCAACATGGACTGTGATCTGGTGGTGGCGACCCCGGTGGCGTCGCGGCATCACGCCCGTTTCATCTACCGCAAGGGCAAGTTCGTGATGATCGACCAGAGCACCAACGGCACCTATGTGCAGATCGCGGGGAATGATCAGATCTGCCTGCTCAACGGCGAGGAGTTCCCGCTGGTGAACGAGGGTGTGATCAGCCTGGGACGGCCGGTGGAAAAGGGCGATCCGCACCTGATCCACTTCCGTAATCCGGGATACTAGCCCGCAAGAGCGCTGAAACGGAATCGGGCGGCACCCCTGGTGCCGCCCGATTCCGTTTCGGGACCCTATCGGGGCCCGCCGAGGACCGGCATCCCTTCCCGCTGAAGCATGCCCACCAGGGCGATCAGTGGCAGACCCACCAGGGAGGTGGGGTCATCCCCCTCCATGCCCTCGAAGAGCACGATGCCCAGCCCCTCGGACTTGAAGCTGCCGGCGCAGTCATAAGGCGTTTCGCGGCGCAGGTAGTCCTCGATCATCGCGGAATCCAGGGCGCGGAACCGCACCCGGAAGGGCACACTGGTCACATGGGCCCGCCCGGTACGGGCATTGAGCAGGCACAGGCCCGTATGGAACACCACCTCACGCCCGGACGCGGCACGAAGCTGCCTGACGGCACCTTCGTGATCACCGGGCTTGCCCAGGATGCGCCCGTCGAGTTCGGCACACTGGTCCGAGCCGATGATCAGCGCATCCGGATGTTGGTGCGCCACGGCTTGCGCCTTGGATCGCGCCAGGCGCACGACCAGCGCATCGGGAGACTCTCCGGCCAGGACCGATTCGTCCACGTCCGGCGAATGGCACTCAAAGACGAGCCCGAGCCGGGACAGGAGTTCCCGCCGGTACGGGGAGGAGGAGGCCAGGATCAGCGTGCGCACAGCACGCTCCGGACCACTGCCAAGGGTGCTCGCCGGGAAGCCCCGCCGTTCATTCGATTTCCAGCAGCGTCTCGTCCGGATTGACGCTGTCACCCTTGGCCACGTGCACGGCCTTGACGGTACCGCTGACCGGCGCCTGCACCTCCGTTTCCATCTTCATGGCTTCCAGCACCAGGACCGCATCGCCGGCCTTGACCTCGCCCCCTTCGCTGACCAGCACGTCGATGATGGTGCCCGGCATGGAGGTGGATACATGCCCCGGTTTGGTGGCCCGGGGGCGCTTGCTGCCCCGGCGGGCCCGGGGCCGCGCGCCCTCGCCCTCGCCGGCTTCCGGCATCAGTTCGTCCAGGGCCTCCAGAATGATCTCTTCGGGCATGCCGTCCACCGTCACGTAGAAGGGCCGCATGTCCTCGCGCTTGTGGCCGGTGCCCGTGACCTTGATGTGGTAGGTCTCGCCGTGCAGGGTGGCATTGAACTCCACCGGGGCGGCCTCGTCCTCGCCCTGCGCGGTGTTGGCAGGCAGCAGGGGTTCGGGCACCAACTGCCCGGCGCGGCGGTGTTCGAGGAATTCCCGGCCGATCTCCGGGAACATGGCATAGATGAGCACGTCTTCCTCGTTCAGGACCAGGTCACCTGCCTGCTCGCGAAGGTTGTTCATCTCGTCGTCCAGCAGATCGGCCGGCCGACAGTCGATGACATCCGCGTTGCCGATCGCCTTCTGCCGCACCACATGATTCACCGTGCCCCGGGTGCGGCCGTAACGTCCCTGGAGATAGAGCTTCACTTCGTTGGTGATCGTCTTGTAGCGTTCCCCCGTCAGCACGTTCATCACCGCCTGGGTCCCCACGATCTGGGACGTGGGCGTGACCAGCGGGGGGTAGCCGAGGTCCTCGCGTACCCGCGGGATCTCGTTCATCACCTGGCCGACCTTGTCCAAGGCACCCTGTTCCTTGAGCTGGTTGGCCAGGTTGGAGATCATGCCGCCCGGCACCTGGGTGGTCTGCACCCGTGTATCGATGCCGGTGAACTCGCTCTCGTACTGGTGGTACTTCCGGCGTATCTCCCGGAAGTAGAAGCCGATCTCCTGCAGGGCCTCGAGATCCAGCCCCGTGTCGTATTCCGTGCCCTTCAGTGCCGCCACCATGCTTTCGGTGGGCGCATGGCTGGTGCCGCCGGCAAAGGCGGAGATGGCGGTGTCGATCACGGCGGCGCCGTTCTCGATGGCCTTCAGATGGCACATCTCGGACAGGCCCGAGGTGGCGTGCATGTGCAGGTGGATGGGCACCTGGACGGCGCCCGCCAGGCCGCTGACCAGCTCCGCCGTGGTGGCGGGGGTGAGCAGGCCGGCCATGTCCTTGATGGCGATGCTGTCGCAGCCCATGTCCACCATCTCCCGTGCCATGTCCACGAACTGGGGGATGTCGTGCACCGGGCTGGTGGTGTAGCAGAGGGTGCCCTGGGCGTGCTTGTCCTCCTTCTTGACCGCCTCGATGGAGACCCGCAGGTTGCGGGTGTCGTTCATGGCGTCAAAGATGCGGAACACGTCCATGCCGTTGGCGGCGGACCGCGCCACGAAGCTGCGCACCACGTCATCGGCATAATGGCGGTAGCCCACCAGGTTCTGGCCGCGCAGCAGCATCTGCAGGCGCGTGTTGGGCAGGGCCTCGCGAAGCTGGCGCAGGCGCTCCCAGGGGTCCTCCTTGAGAAACCGCACGCAGGCGTCAAAGGTGGCGCCGCCCCAGACCTCCAGGGACCAGAAACCGATCCGGTCCATGCGTTCGCATACGGGAAGCATGTCCTCGGTGCGCATGCGCGTGGCGATGAGACTCTGGTGGCCGTCACGGAGGGTGACATCGGTGATCATGACCTTTGACATGCGGATACCTTTGGGGATTACAGGCCCTTGTGGGCGGCGATGGCGGCGGCGATCACGGCCGCCAGTTCACGGACCGGACGGCGCACGGAGTACCCGGTGAGTTCCGGATGATTCTGCACGAAGCCGGTATTGAAACGTCCGGACTGGAATTCTCCGGTACCCAGGATCTCCAGGTGGTAGGGGATGGTGGTCTTCACCCCGTAGACGCCGATGTCCTGGAGGGCCCGGCGCGCCCGGCGGATGAGCCCCTCCCAGTCCAGTGCCCAGACGATCAGCTTGGCGCACATGGAGTCGTAGTGGGGCGGGATGTGGTAGCCGGTGTAGATGGCGCCGTCCGTACGTACGCCGGGACCACCGGGCGCGAAGTAGCGGGTGATGCGCCCGAAGCTGGGCAGGAAATCGTTCTTGGGGTCTTCGGCGTTGATCCGGAACTCGATGGCGAAGCCGCGGCGCTGTACCTGGTCCTGGGTGTAGGTCATGGGCAGGCCGGAGGCGATGCGGATCTGTTCCTGAACGATGTCCACGCCGGTGATCATCTCGGTGACCGGGTGCTCCACCTGCAAACGGGTGTTCATCTCCATGAAGTAGAAGTTGTCCTCATGGTCCATGAGGAACTCCACGGTACCCGCGTTCTGGTATCCGACGGCCCTGGCCGCGCGTACCGCCAACTCGCCGACGTATTCCCGCTGGGCGTCATTGAGCTGAGGGGAGGGCGCGACCTCCACGAGTTTCTGGTGGCGGCGCTGTATGGAGCAGTCCCGCTCGAACAGGTGAATCACGTTGCCCTGGCTGTCGGCCAGCACCTGCACCTCGATATGGCGGGGGTCGACGACCGCCTTTTCCATGAAGATCTCGGTGCTGCCGAAGGCCTTGGTGGCCTCCGAGCGCACCCGCTCGTAGCCGCCGCGCAACGATTCCGGGTTGTCACAGCGGCGGATGCCGCGTCCACCGCCGCCTGTGGTGGCCTTGAGCATCACCGGGTAGCCGATCCGCCCGGCCAGGTCGGCGGCTTCGTCCGCGCTGGCCAGATTGCCCTCGCTGCCCGGCACCACCGGGACGCCCGCCTCGATCATGGTGCGCCGCGCTTCCACCTTGTCGCCCATGGCGCGGATCACCTCGGCCGAGGGGCCGATGAACCGGATGCCCCGGGCGGCGCAGACCTTGGCAAACTGGGGGTTCTCGGAGAGGAATCCGTATCCCGGATGAATGGCGTCACAGCCGGCCGCGCGCGCCAGGTTCACCATGCGATGCACGTTGAGGTAACCGGCCTGGGAGTCGGGACCGATGGAATAGGCCTCGTCGGCCTTCTTGACATGCAGGCTGTGACGATCCGCATCGGTGTAGACCGCCACCGAGGTAATGCCCATCTCCGCACACGCGCGAATGATGCGCACGGCGATTTCGCCGCGGTTGGCGATGAGTATCTTGCGTATCACGAGAGGCGCTTACCTTAGGGGGAAAGAGGAATGTGGGACAAAGGAAGCGGCAGTATCCGTGATCCTGCGGAGGTTTTTCAAGCCAAGACCCGGATTCTGCTGGGGAAACTCTTTTTGACAGCGCGGCTTTCGCCCGCGTAAAATCGCCCGCTTATGTTCGACAGGCTGCCCGACTGGGTCGACCCCGCGCGGCTGGCGTCTCAGGCCAGGGAGATCAAGGGTTTTCTGCCCCTGGCGGAAATGCCGCGCCTCTCGGCGGTCCTTGCGGGTTCGCAAGGGCGAGCCACGGCCTGGTTTGTGTTTACCCGCGCGGCAGGCCAGCCGGACCGTCTGACGGGGCACGTGGAGGCGGTTCTGCGGGTCCGGTGCCAGCGCTGCCTGGAGCCCATGGACCTGCCGGTGAGCCCTGCGCTCGACGCGCGACTGGTATCCGAAGGTACGGAAGCGGCGGCCATACCCGACCATGAAGACGCGGTGTGGGTGGAAGCGCGGGGCCTGAGTCTGCACACGTTGGTCGAGGACGAACTGCTGCTGTCCCTGCCCGTGGTGGCATTGCACGGGGAAGGAAGCGCCTGTGCCGAGGCAGCCCTGCGGGAGTTCGGGCAGGCGGATGTGGCCCGGGCGCAGCGCGAGGACGACAGCAATCCCTTTGCCGTCCTGCAAACACTCAAGGAGGAGGGGGACAAGGATCGTTGAGGCAGACCGAGCATGCTCGGCAATGGATCAATTACACAGGCATTTCCGGTTGCCCGACACCGGCTTACAGATCAACGCTTACGGAGATTGTCATCATGGCTGTACAGCAAGGCCGCACCACCCCGTCGAAGCGGGGCATGCGCCGTTCACACGACGCCCTCAAGACTTCCGCCCTGTCCATCGAGCCCACGACGGGAGAAGTCCATCGCCGGCATCACATCAGCCCGGATGGCTTCTACCGCGGACGCCAGGTGATCAAGGCCAAGGAGCAGCAGGACGAGGAATAAGCTTCCGTCGTCATGGCTCGCCCGTCGATCATCAGACGCACGGGCCGGCCGCTCCAACTGTGATCATGCAAGACGTCGCGGGGTGCCTCATCCCGCGTCGTCGTTTTTCGGGCAGGCGAAATCCGTCGGAACTGAATGAGCGAAGCCTTTACCATTGCACTGGACGCCATGGGCGGGGATCACGGACCGAACGTCGTGATCCCGGCGGCCCTTCGGGCGTTACGCGATTTTTCGGACATTGAACTGGTGCTTGTGGGTGACGAAGCCCTTCTGACGGAGGAGATATCCCGCCACGCGAAGTCCCTGCCCGGGCGCCTGCGCATCCACCATGCCGGCCAGGTGGTGGGCATGGACGAACCGCCCGCCCAGGCGCTGCGCGGCAAGAAGGACTCCTCCATGCGGGTGGCCATCAACCTGGTCAAGGAGGGCGCCGCCCACGCATGCGTGAGCGCCGGCAACACCGGCGCACTGATGGCCACCGCCCGCTATGTGCTCAAGACCCTCCCGGGCATCGACCGGCCGGCCATCATCGCGGCGATTCCCTCCATCCACGGACATACCCACATGCTGGACCTGGGGGCGAACGTGGACTGCACGGCGGAGCACCTGTTCCAGTTCGCCGTCATGGGATCCGTGCTGGTGGGCGCGGTGGACAACGATCCGAACCCCCGGGTGGGACTGCTCAACATCGGCCAGGAGGCCATCAAGGGCAGTGACAAGATCAAGGAGGCCGCCCGCCTGCTCGAACAGAGCAATCTCAATTACGTGGGCTTCGTGGAAGGTGACGACATCTTCTGCGGCGAGGTCGATGTGGTCGTGTGCGACGGTTTCGTGGGCAATGTCTCCCTCAAAACCGGGGAGGGCGTGGCGCGCATGGTGACCCATTTCCTGCGCAAGGAGTTCAAGCGCAATCTCCTCACCCGATTCGCCGCCCTGTTCGCGCTCCCGATCCTGAACGCGCTCAAGAAACGCATTGATCCGCGGCGCTATAATGGCGCCAGCCTACTGGGGCTTCAGGGCATCGTCATCAAGAGTCACGGCAGCGCCGATATCGTGTCCTTTGCAAACGCCATCCGGATCGCCCGCATCGAGGTGGACAAGAAGATCGCCCAGCGGATCGACAAGCAACTGGAGCAGCTGCTTACGGAAAGGGAGTCATCGTGACCTATTCCCGCATTACCGGCACGGGGGGATACCTGCCCGAGAAGGTCCTCAGCAACCAGGATCTGGCCAGGATGGTGGACACCAGCGATGAGTGGATCAGGGAACGTACCGGCATCCTCAAGCGTCATATAGCGGGTCCGGGCGAGGCCACCTGCGATCTGGCCGAGCATGCCGCCCGGGCGGCCATGGAAATGGCCGGGCGCAAGGCGTCGGACATCGATCTGATCATCGTCGCCACCACCACCGCCGACCGCATATTTCCCAGCACCGCCTGCCTGCTGCAGCAGCGTCTCGGGATCCACGGCTGCGCCGCCTTCGACGTGCAGGCAGTGTGTACCGGATTCGTCTATGCGCTGGGGGTTGCCGATCGTTTCGTGCGAACCGGCGGGGCTCGCTGCGCGCTGGTGGTCGGTGCTGAAACCATCTCGCGCATCATCGACTGGACCGATCGCTCCACCTGCGTGCTGTTCGGCGATGGTGCCGGCGCCGTGGTGCTCGAGGCCAGCGAAGAACCCGGCATCCTCTCCACGCATCTGCATGCCGACGGACGCTTCGAGACGCTCCTGCACGTGCCCAAGGGGATTTCCACCCACTACGATGACGTGATGGCCGGCAAGGCCTACCTGCAGATGAAGGGCAACGAGGTGTTCAAAGTGGCGGTCAACACGCTGGGCCGCATCGTGGACGAGACCCTGGAATACAATGACATTGACAAGGCGCAGATCGACTGGCTTATCCCCCACCAGGCCAACATCCGCATCATCCAGGCCACAGCCCGCAAGCTGAAGATGCCCATGGACAGGGTGGTGGTCACCGTGGAGGAGCATGGCAACACATCGGCGGCATCCATTCCGCTGGCCCTGGATGTCGCCGTGCGGGACGGCCGGGTCCGCCCGGGCGATCTGCTGATGATGGAGGCCTTCGGCGGCGGCTTTACCTGGGGTTCCGCGCTGCTGTATTACTAGGAGCCCCTCGGAGTCATCATGTCGCTGCTGTGATGGTGGGACATCGGGCCGGATTTCCGATCCTTTTCGTCGCATAGTCACCACTATGCCCCTAAAACAATCGAGAATCCGGCCTCGATTTCCTACGCAGTCCGCTGTGCGCAGATGGCTCGGACAGGCCCTGGCCTGCACCCCGACAGGTCCCGGGCCACTCATCTATATCTTTCATATATGGATGGGGGCGTAGAGGGGGTACCATGGCACAGGAGATAGAACGAAAATTTCTGGTCATCGGCGACTCGTGGAGGCATCTTGTCTCCCGAAGCGTCCAATACCAGCAGGGCTATCTGTGCGGTAATGCACGGAGTTCAATCCGGATCAGGGTTTCGGACGAGTCGGGGTACCTTAATATCAAGAGCGCCACGCTCGGCGTGCGGCGGGAGGAGTTCGAGTATCCCGTGCCGTTGCCGGATGCCCGGCATATGCTCGAACTGCTCTGCGAGGGACCGCTGATCGAGAAGACCCGCCACTTCGTCGAGTACCGGGGACACGTCTGGGAAGTGGACGTATTCGAAGGGCAGAACCAGGGGCTTGTAGTGGCGGAGGTCGAGTTGTCGAGCGAGGACGAGACCTTTGAGAGACCGGACTGGATCGGGGAGGAGGTGTCCCATGACGCGCGTTACTACAACACGAGCCTGGTCAGACATCCCTATACACACTGGACGTGAGCCGCGGCCGGGTCGGGTCTGCGTGAGCCGGAGGTGACGCACATGATCGACCTGCTGCTGGTGGACGATCACGAACTGGTCCGGCACGGCATCCGCGGGCTGCTGAGCGAGCGGGCCACGACCACGGGCATCTACGTGGTGGGGGAGGCGGGCACCGGTGAGGAGGCCCTGGACCTGGCGCGCCGCCTTCGTCCCGACGTGGTCCTGATGGATCTCAGTATGCCGGGCATCGGCGGGCTGGAAGCCACCCGCCAGATCGTGCGCAATCAGCCGGGCGTGAAGGTGCTGGTGCTCACCGCCACCGACGAGGGGCCGTTTCCCCGGTGGGTGCTGGAGGTCGGTGCCGCGGGTTACCTGACCAAGGGCTGCCGCATTGAGGAGATGATTGCCGCCATCCAGGGCGCGGTTCGCGGAGAGCGCCACATCAGCCCCGAGGTTGCACAGCGCCTGGCCATCGAAAACGCCTGCGGGACGGATCGCCATGCCAACCCCTTCGATCGGCTGTCCCACCGGGAGCGCCAGATACTGCTCATGTTTCTCAAGGGCCAGAAGCCGCAGATCATCTCCGATGTCCTGAATATCAGCCCCAAGACAGTCAGCACCTACAAGTGCCGTATGCTCGACAAACTGGGCCTGTCCACCGATATGGAGCTGCTCACACTGGCGATGCGGCACGGCCTGATCCAGGGTGATGCGGACTCGGGCCTGACCCGCTCCTGATACCCCGCCCCGGCGGCCGCCGGGGCGGGGCAGGGTGCATGACCGTGGTAGCATTGCATGCATGGAAAGCACCTTCGACGCCCGTTGCACCCTTTGCCCGCGCCTGACCGGTTTCCTGAGCCGGGTACGTGAACGCCACCCCGACTATCACGCCGCGCCCGTGGCGCCATTCGGCGACGCTGCCGCACGGCTTCTGGTGGTGGGGCTGGCCCCCGGGATGCACGGCGCGAATGCCACCGGGCGCCCGTTCACCGGCGATCATGCCGGCATCCTGCTCTATGAAACGCTGCACCGTTTCGGATTCAGCAACCGCCCCACCGCGGTCGCCATGGGGGATGGCCTGGAACTCACGGACTGCCGTATCACCAACGCCGTAAAATGCCTGCCGCCGGAGAACCGTCCGGAGACCCGGGAGGTGGCCAACTGCAACCCCTTCCTGGCGGCGGAACTGCGCATCCTTCCCCGGGGCGCGGTTGTCCTGGCTCTGGGCACGCTGGCACACAATGCGGTGCTGCGCGCGCTGGGCCTCAAGGCGTCGGCGCACCGCTTCGGCCACGGCGCGGAACACGCGCTGGACGGCCTCACCCTGGTGGATTCCTATCACTGCAGCCGGTACAACACCCAGACCCGGCGCCTGACGCCGGAGATGTTTCGCACGGTGTTCCATCGAATCCGGGAACTGGTCCCGCCCGCCCGGGATTCCGGCACGCCCGGGTAACCGGCTCATGAGCGATTCGTCGTCCGCGGCACCCTTCGATCCGTCGGCGTTCCTGCGTCACCTGACCCATCGTCCCGGCGTCTACCGGATGCTGGATGCGCAGGGCACGGTCCTCTACGTGGGCAAGGCGAAGGACCTGAAGAAACGGGTGTCCAGTTACTTTCGCCGCAACGTCTCCAGCACCCGCATCCGCTCCATGGTGAGCCAGATAGACGCCATCGAGATCACGGTGACCGACACCGAGGCCGAGGCGCTGCTGCTGGAGAACAACCTGATCAAGGAGCACCAGCCCCGCTACAACGTGCTGTTGCGCGATGACAAGGGTTATCCCTACATCCTCGTCACCGATCACGCCTTTCCCCGCCTCGCCTTTCACCGCGGTGCACGCAAGCCGGGCGGGCGCTATTTCGGCCCTTATCCCTCCTCTGCCGCGGTGCGCGAGGCCCTGAATCTGCTGCAAAAGCTCTTTCTCCTGCGCCCGTGCGAGGACAGCTTTTTCCAGAATCGGTCCCGCCCCTGCCTGCAATACCAGATCCGCCGTTGCACGGCGCCGTGCGTCGGCTACGTGGACGAGGCGGAATACCGGCGCGACGTGGAACACGCGGTGCAGTTCCTGGAAGGGCGCAGCGGCGAGGTGATCCAGGATCTGGTCAACCGCATGGAGGCCGCCTCCGCGGAGCTGGCCTTCGAGAATGCGGCCCGCTATCGGGACCAGATCAGCCGGCTGCGGCAGATCTCCGAGCAACAGCACATCAGCGGCGGCAGCGCAAACGTGGATATCGTTGCCTGTCACGTGGCATCCGGTCAGGCCTGCGTACAGGTATTCTTCGTGCGCGGCGGCCACCACCTGGGCAACAAGGCCCTGTTTCCGAAGCTGCCCGAGGACACGCAGGTGGATGAACTGCTCACCGCCTTCCTGGGGCAGTATTACCTCAACCACGAGGTGCCCGGCGAGATCATCCTCAGCCACGAACCCGCCGACCGTGAAACCCTGGCCGGAATGCTCGCCCTGCGCCGGGGCAAGGCGGTGACGCTGAGCACGCGGGTGCGCGGAGAGCGCGCCCGGTGGCTGGAAATGGCCCTGCGCAACGCCGAAATGGCCCTGGCCGGCCGCCTCGCCAGCCGGGCCGGGATGCGCGAGCGTCTGGAGGTGCTGGCCGAGGAACTGGACCTCGATGAGCCCCCGGGGCGCATGGAATGTTTCGACATCAGTCATACCCAGGGCGAACTCACGGTGGCCTCCTGCGTGGTCTTCGACGCGGAAGGACCGGTCAAATCCGATTACCGGCGCTTCAACATCGAGGGCATCACCCCGGGGGACGACTACGCGGCCATGCGCCAGGCCCTGCATCGGCGCTACACCCGCCTCAAGGAAGGGGAGGGCCGCCTCCCGGACGTGCTGTTCATCGACGGCGGCAAGGGGCAGGTGGCCGAGGCCCTCAAGGTACTGGAGGAACTCCAGGTGGCCGGTGTCACCGTGGTGGGTGTGGCCAAGGGCGCTGACCGGCGCCCCGGGCTGGAGACACTCGTATTGAGTGACCCGGGGCGCCCGTCTATCATACTGGCGCCAGGCTCCCGCGCCCTGCACCTCATTCAACAGATACGCGACGAGGCGCACCGGTTTGCCATCACCGGGCATCGCCAGCGACGGGCCCGTGCGCGCAACGTGTCACCCCTGGAACAGATCCCGGGGATGGGGCCCAAGCGCAGGCAGCAGCTGCTCAAGCATTTCGGAGGTCTGCAGGGCATCAGCCGGGCAGGGGTCGTGGAACTGGCCAAGGTGCCGGGCATCAGCCGGAAACTGGCGCAGCAGATCTATGACAGCTTCCACGCGGACTGAGCGCCTGCGAATTCATCACACGCGCCGGCCTCGACCGTTCCGGAACACCCCGCGATGAGCGGGAACCCACAACAAAGGCGCTGAGCCATGATCCTCAACATCCCCACCCTGATCACCTGGCTGCGCATTGCCCTGATCCCCCTCATCGTGGTGGTCTTCTATCTGCCGGTCTCATGGGCGGGACCCGCCAGCGCGGGCATCTTCGCCCTGGCAGGGGTGACCGACTGGCTGGACGGCTACCTGGCCCGGCGTCTGGGGCAGACATCACGCTTTGGCGCCTTTCTGGACCCGGTGGCAGACAAACTCATGGTGGCCGCGGCGCTGGTCCTGGTGGTGGACCGGATGGGGGGTATCGTGGTGGCCGCCGCCGCCATAGTCATCATTGGCCGCGAGATTGCCATCTCCGCCCTCAGGGAATGGATGGCGCAGATCGGTCAGCAGCGCAAGGTGGCCGTATCCAGCATGGGCAAGCTCAAGACCACCGCCCAGATGGTGGCCATCTTCCTGCTGCTCTACGAGCAGCCCGTGGCCGGCATGCCCGTGGTCACCCTGGGTCTTGTCCTGCTCTATGTGGCAGCCGCCCTGACACTCTGGTCCATGATCCAGTACCTGCGCGCGGCGCTGCGCCGGGTGGAGGAGGTCTGACCTGCCCGGGGGCGGTGAGCTTGACACAAATTCCCGTGGCTCACTAAAATACGCGCTTCCTGCGGGAATAGCTCAGTTGGTAGAGCACAACCTTGCCAAGGTTGGGGTCGCGAGTTCGAGTCTCGTTTCCCGCTCCAGATATGGCACGGCACCAAACGATAAAAGCCCCGATTCCGGGGCTTTTATCGTTTGGTGCCGGCGGTCACGGGCCTGACGGCCGTGCGGCAACGGGGCCGGTCATCACCACGAGCGATAGGGGAGGAACTTGCCGTTCAGCGTGATCACGACGCGGTCCCCGTTCGGATCCTCCTGCTTCCGGATGTCCATGGAGAAGTCGATGGCGCTCATGATGCCATCACCGAACTTCTCATGAATGGTTTCCTTGATGGTATCGCCGTATACGCCGAGTGCCTCGTAGAGCCGGTAGATGACCGGGTCCTGCGGGACCGTCTTCTTCCATGACTTGTGGGGATACTCCTGCAGCGTGATGCACACCTCATCGTCGAGTTCGAGGAAATCGCAAAGCCGCCTTGCGATGTCCTCGGGCATGCTGTTCATGCCGAGACAGGCCGATGTAACCCACGTCTGACCCTTGCCCACCTCGGCGGCAATGGCCTCCCAGGTGAGTCCCCGGGCCTTTTTGGCAGCAATGATGCGGTCGGTCATTTCTTCTTTGTTCATCTCTTCTCCTCCGTCAATCAAAAAGTGTCAAAGTAACAACATTCGTTGCCGCGCGGCAATCGGGTTCGGCTCCCATTTATCCGTGTTGGCAGGCACAAGCCGTCAGTGTTTCGCCTGCAGCTGACTTCCCTTCGGTTGATGATATTCCTCGGCAAGCGGACAGGGCCTTCTCCGTCGAACGGGTATCTCCTTGGTTCTGCGGACGGACCAGTCCGAGGCCAGCGCCGTGAACGCGAGGCATGCCGGGCTTTTGTACCCACCCTTGCGGGTGATGACGGTGATCGCCTTCTGCGGAAGCCTGGGTGTCAAGTCAATGGCGTAAAGGCCGCACTGGCTGCGAACGATGGTCTTGGGCAGGACACTGGCAAGCGGTCCGACCTGAAGCATCTCGATGATCACGCTGAGCGAATTGGTCTCCATCACGGTGCGCGGCACGATGCCGTGCTCCAGGCAATAGCCGTCCACGTGGCGTCGCAACGCGAAGTCTCGATTGAGCAGTACCAGCGATTCCTGCCCGAATTCCTGTGCGTCCAGGCGGTCCTGCTGGCCCGCACGGGGGTGGGCGTTACCGACCGCAAGGCAGAGGGACTCTTCAAAGAGCAGGGTCGTCTCGATCTCGCCCGATCGTGTCGCTTTGCTCCGGGCCGGATGGCGAAAGGTAATGCCGACATCAATATGGTCGTCGGCCACGGCGGCTTCGATGTCGTCCTGGGGCATCTCCAGGGTGCTCAGCGTGATGCCGGGATAGAGGCTGTTGAATTCCACCAGCAGGGAGCACGTCAGGTAATCGGTGATCGGATTCCACCCCAGGCGGAGCGAGCCTCGGCTCAGGTCCTGCATGTCGTGGATGGCCCGTGTACCGGCGTCCAGTTCCCCCCAGGCCCGCCGGGCATGGCGCACGTAGACCTCGCCGGCGTCGGTCAACCGCACTGTCCGCCCCGTGCGGTCCAGCAGCGGGGATTGCAGCAGCTCCTCCAGTTGCTTGATCTGCTGGGACAGGCTGGGTTGTGATACGTGAAGGGCTTCGGCCGCCCGGGTGAAGCTGCCGTGCTCGGCGATCGCGAGCAGGTACTGAAGGGAGCGAGGGAAAACAACTTTTCTGGGCATAGGAAAGTCCTACGAGTTCAATAGTTATTAGTTCTTAGACTTATAGCACATCAGCGTTTAGGCTCCATACCCAGAAGAAATTTGCGGCCATTAGAAAACGCTTATATCCCATCCTGGATAAGCCCAGGGAATGCAGGACGGGAGTGGCCCGGAGCCGCGAGCAAGCCGGAAGGTCAGGAAAATCGGGACTTGCTGTAAATAGGAGAGTCCTATAAGTTCCATAATAATAAGTTCTTGGCCTAATGAGCGGCCCCTGCCTATACTCCGAAAGAGATACGCAGGATGTTCCTATAGGGATCGTCTATATCAAGCCTTGGGAAGGGGTCTTGTAACTCGACCTGCGACACGGCTTGTCCCGGTCGAAGGAAGGGGTCCCGGAATGTCAACGGCAAGCAGAGAGTAGTTCATGCGGCGCCTTGACGTGGCTGGATGGGTTCGGCCGGTGGATGGATCAGTAACTGAGGAGTGGTGATCGCACCCCCAGGAGGACGGGGCGCAAAGTTCTTGAAAACCCGGATTTGTTCGTAGTCCACAGTACATCTAAGGAGTCCAACACAATGTCATCGTCAACACGAGAAGAGGTGCTCCAGCATCTTCAGACCGTCGGACAGCTGCAGCCGGCACTGCATAAGCAGACGCACGCGCCGGCTCCGACGGAGATCACTCATACGCTCTACCGGGCGTACACGCGTTCGGCGCATGATGTCGGCGGTGAGTATGACGTGCCCATCGAGTGGCATGAGAAAGAAGAGGAAGTGTGGGAGCTCAACACCTTTGCGACCTGCGAATGCCTGGCATGGCGCGGCGTCTGGACGGCCGAGGAACGTCGTCGGCGTCAGAACGTTGATGTTGGCCAGACCATCTACCTCGGGCTTCCTTATTACGGGCGTTGGCTGATGACGGCGGCCCTGATCCTTATCGACAAACAGTACGTCACGCTCACTGAGCTGCACGACAAAATCGAAGAGGTGAGAAAGCGCTATGAGCAGAGTTGAGCACGATAGGACTCATCACGCCAAGATCGCCACGGGCGTTGGCGATCCCCAGTGTTTCAAGGGCAAGGCGGGGAAGGCCAAGTTCAAGATCGGTGATCGGGTTCGCGTCAAGGACCGCCCGGATATCTTTTATACCCGCACTATGACTTACGTCCGCGGGGCCGTCGGCACGATCGTCAGGACTGTTTATGAAAGCCCCCCTGCCGAGGACGAAGCCTGGGACAACACGGACAATGTCGTGTGGTTCTACAGCATCGTGTTCTCGCAGCGCGATCTCTGGCCCGAGTATCATGAGGTCTACGGGGGCGACACCCTGGAGACCGAAATCCCCGAGATGTATCTAGAGAAGGCGTAAGACGTTACGCCGACATACAAGATTAAAGAGGAAATGCAGATGGCAGATCATGACCACAAACCCGCACCGATGGTTGACGAGGTCAGCGATTTTGAGATCCTCGAATTGGCTGTCCGTGAATTGGCCATCGAGAAAGGGCTCTTTTCGGCAGAGGATCACCGGGTGTGGACCGAGTATGTACACACTCTCGGGCCATTGCCGGCGGCCCGCCTGGTGGCCAAGGCGTGGCTGGACCCCGAGTACAAGAAGCTGTGTGAAGAGGATGGTGTCGAGGCCAGCAAGGCCGTGGGCATCGACTGGGTGATGACTCCGCCGACCCACTTCGGCACCCCCAGTGATTACTGCAACCTCCGTGTCCTGGTGGATACGCCGAAACTGAAGCACGTCGTGGTCTGCACGCTCTGCTCCTGCTATCCCCGCCCGATTCTCGGCCAGTCCCCGGAGTGGTATCGCACCCCCAACTACCGTCGCCGTCTCGTGCGCTGGCCGCGCCAGGTGCTGTCGGAGTTCGGCATGCAGCTGCCTGAGGACGTTGAGGTGCGGGTGGCCGACTCCAACCAGAAGACCCGTTACATCGTGATGCCGGTCCGGCCCGAGGGCACCGAGGGTTGGACCGAGGATCAGCTGGCGGAGATCGTGACCCGCGACTGTCTGATCGGAGTTGCTTTGCCGAAGCCCGGCATTACTTCGAATGCGAAGCGCCCGGTCCTCAAGGCCAAGAACCCGGTTCACCACGACCACTGATTTTGGTCATATCCTTGAGGAGTCCGCCATGACTGCGACGAACCGTAACGGCTCGGATGGCCAGGAGATCGAAAGGGTCATCGATACGTCCCCGATCCCTTTGCTGGAGGATGTGCAGAGCAAGGGCAGGGTTTGGGAGGATCTGGCTGCCCAGTACGGGGTGACCAACCCGGATCCGCCATGGAAGATCACGCTGGAAGCCACGTGTGATCTGCTCGCGGGGGATTCCTGCGTGAAGTTCCATGAAGAGATCGAAGAGGGCTCCTGTGCGCTTCCGGCGCTCGAGCGTCGGGCCGAGGAGGACGACCTGTCGGAGACGATCTACGAGGAGGTGCCGTTCCCCGAGCGACAGCTTCTCGCCCTGGCGCACTCGATGATCCGGCGCGGTCTGCTCGATGAGGAAGAGCTGGCCCGTCGCATGGAGCAGGTGGGTCAGCGCCTGAACAGCGTTTGAGCCCCATCTTTACAGATGGATGTTGGAACCTGCGAGGCATGGATGCCCTGAATTTACCACGTGGATGCGACGGTGCCGTGCCGACAAGCGGTGCATTATTGAACGCGTCTGACCAGAAATTTCGTACAGCTTATTGCTCATTGGTAGGAGTCAATCGATGCCAGTCCGCGGCGTAGACATCAAGATCAAGGGCCTTACACACAAATACACGCCCAAGAGCCCGCTCACCTTCGAGGAAGTCAACCTGGAGGCAAAACCGGGGGAGGCCATCGCGATCATCGGCCGCTCCGGCTGCGGGAAGTCGACCCTTCTTCATATCATGGCCGGGCTGCTTCCTGCGACAGGCGGCAAGGTGCACCTCGGTGATACCGAGGTGCGGGGGCCCTCGCCTCGCTGGGTGATGATGTTTCAGGCCCCGCACCTGTTCCCGTGGATGCAGGTGACGCAGAACGTGGGTGTCGGATTGCGTTTCGCGGGCTGGCCGAAGAAGAAGATCGACGAGCGGGTCAACGAGGCGCTCAAGCTCGTAGAGCTCGAGAAGTTCGCCGACCACAATGTACAGGACCTGTCCGGAGGGCAGCAGCAGCGCGTGGCGCTGGCACGCTCCCTGGTCATGGAACCCGAGATCCTGATGCTGGATGAACCCTTCTCCGCGTTGGATGCTTTCACCCGCTCGTCCCTGCAGCACGATGTGCGCGCCATTGCCAAACGGATCGGTATCAACCTGATCCTTGTGACCCACGATATCGATGAAGCGGTCATCATGGCCGATCGCGCCCTGATCATGGCGGGGTCGCCCGGCAGGTTCATGGACGAGATGCAAGTCGACCTCCCGGATCCGCGCAACCGCGAGGACCCGGAAGTTCAAAGGATGCGCGCAGAGTTGATGACCGCCTTTCATGACGCGACAGCCAGTGCCAAGGGTCAGCGACCCGCGGCTGATGATGAAGAGGAGTCGCCGTCTGTGCAGCAACGGGGCTCCTCGCCGTCAGCCGCCGTGCCGGGCTGATCGGGCGCGAGGCATATCCTGGCCGTGCGTGGCGCCGTCTCGTGAGACGCGCAGGGGTGCGGATTGCAGAGCAATGAATGGCGCTCGGAGCGTCATGAGTTCTTCGGCAGGGACAGCGAGCGGCACACCAATAAGGTGACCGATCCATCAACGGGTAAACCACAAAAAAGTCTAGGAGGAGCCCCGATGACCACCAGGAAGAAATCAGGCGATCTTGAGCACCACAACCCACGACTGCCCCCAAGGGATCCGGATATTGCGGACGGGGCACCCGATCCGAGGCTGAGAGCGAGCTACGATCCGACAGACCCGCGCGCCGGTGTGAGAGGGATTCTCGGGATGGGTGCAGGCATCGAGAAGCCGGGTTTGATTGACCATGGCACGGGTCTCAACCGGCGCAGCTTCCTCAAAGCGGGGGCGGCTGCCGGCCTCGGCGCGATGATGCCGTGGGGCCAGGCCTGGCCGGACAAGCCCAAGGATGAGGTGGTGCGTGTCGGATACATCCCCATCACCGATGCGGCAGCCCTGTTGATTGCGTACGACAAGGGTTTCTACAAGGAGCAGGGGCTCGACGCCGTTCGCCCGGAACTCCATCGCGGCTGGATGCCTTTTGTGGAGGCTTTTCAGTCACACAGACACAATGTGTCGCATTTTCTCAATCCCATCCCGCTCTGGATGCGCTATGGCACGGGCGTCCCGGTCAAGATCACGGCCTGGGACCATACCAACGGCTCGGCCTGCGTGGTCGGCAGGCATACGGGAATCACCAGTTGGTCCGAGTTTGGCGGAAAGCAGGTGGCAGTGCCGTGGTGGTACTCCAACCACAACATCATCCTTCAGCAGTTCCTGCGGGAGTACGGCATCACACCGGTGATACGTTCCCAGGACGCGCAACTCGCGCCCAACGAGTGCAACCTGCAGGTGGTGGCGCCGCCGGACATGCCGCCCGCACTCGCCGCACGAAGAATCGATGCCTATATCGTTGCCGAGCCGTTCAATTCCCTGGGAGAGGTGCAGGCCGGGGCGAACATGCTGCGCTTCACGGGAGATTACTGGAAGGGTCATCCGTGCTGCGTGGTGGTGATGCACGAGGCGGACGTCGAGGATCCTGACCGCAAGGCGTGGACTCAAGCGGTCACGGACGCCATTGTCCAGGCTCAGCTCTGGATCGCGGAGAACCGGGAAGAGGCGGCTATGCGTCTTTCCCGCGACGGTGGTGGCTACCTGCCGTTCCCCTTCCAGGTGATCGACCGGGCGATGAACTTCTACGACCCGGCTTATTACGATAATCCTCAGGCAATCAAGCATGTGGAGTGGCAGCAGGACCGTATCAACATGCAGGCCTGGCCCTACCCATCGGCGACCAAAGTCGTGGTCGACGAGATGCGCAAGGTTGTCATCACGGGTGATCGTTCGTTCCTGGACGAGCTGGACACCGACTTTGTGGTCAATGATCTGGTCAACTACGACTTCATCAGGAACTCGCTCGAGAAGTTCCCGGCATGGCGGAATGACAAGAGCGTTCCACAGGAAGGCAATCCCTATGAACGTGAGGAGGTGTTCAAGATATGAGTACTGATGCCGCGCCCCAGGGGCGTGAGATGCCTGCTTTCGGCCGCATGTGCGTCCGTGGGGCGCGGCGCCTGATGTATGCCGCCGGGGGGATACTGGTGCTGCTGGTCCTGTGGCAGCTCGGAATCATGTACCTGGTGAGCCAGCCGGAGACCCGGGTGTTCGGGGGCTTCGGCCCGATTCCCACGTTCCTGAAGTTCCCGGAGCTGTGGGCGCAGGGCAGGATACAGAGCGCCATCAGCGCAAGTCTCGTGGACCGTCTGGGGACGGGGCTGCTTATTGCCTCAATCATCGGCGTGCCCCTGGGCATTCTCATCGGCCGCAGCAGGCGGTTCAGGGAACTCTCTCACTCGCCGTTCCAGTTCATTCGTATGGTCAGCCCCCTGGCATGGATGCCGCTGGCGGTGATCATCTTCGCGACATGGAACGGGGCGATCGTGTTTCTCATCGTGATCGCCGCGATGTGGCCGGTGGCGTACTCGACCGCAGCGGGGCTCGCCAAGGTGGACCCGAGCTGGTACAAGGTTGCGCGAAATCTTGGCGCCAGCCGCATCCACATTCTCAAGACAGTCATTCTGCCGGCGATTGCGTTCGATATCTTCAGTGGGTTGCGACTCGCCCTGGGTGTTGCGTGGATCGTGCTCGTGCCGGCTGAGCTGCTGGGGGTCACCTCGGGACTCGGTTACGCCATCAGGGACGCGCGTGAGACGGTGGATTACAGCTACCTGACGGCCATGCTGGTTACGATCGGCGTGATCGGGTTCATCATGGACAGCGTGCTTGTATGCCTGATCAACCGCTACAGCTGGTATCACCGCAGGAAACATTGATGGACGCTTTGAAAACGCATTGTGGTTGTACGAGGTCGACGGCCTGGCCGGCAGCGCGTGTTTGCGCGGTCCGGTCAGACGATACCGAAATGGCCTTCGCCAGCAGACGGAATCAGATAAAGGGGGATCAGCCTTGAGTACTGTACAGGCCGAAGTGGCGTCCGAGCGTACCCGTGCCGGTTTGAAGAGATGGGCGCAATCGAGCGGGAAGAAGGTCTTTGATTTCTGTGCGGGCCTCCTGATCCTGGTTGTGCTGTGGTGGCTCGGTGTCTGGTTGATCACCCTGGATCCGACCGCGCCGTTCTTTTTCGATCAGTTCGGGCCCGGAGCAGCACTCCTCGAGGGATTGCCCAAGCTGTGGGCATACGGGACGCTGCAGGAGTCGATCTCAGCCAGCGGTGCTCGCCTGGGCACGGGCCTGCTGCTCTCGATTGCGGTCGGGGTGCCCATCGGCATCATGGTTGGCCTGAGCAGGCTGACTGCCGAGACGACCCATGTTCCGTTCCAGCTGATGCGCATGACCAGCCCGCTGTCCTGGGAGCCTATCGCGGTGATTGCCCTGGCGACCTGGAACCAGGCGGTCGTTTTTCTGATTTTCATCGGCGCCGTGTGGCCGATCATCTTTGCCACAGCGGCAGGCGTCGCGAAGATCGATCCGTCCTGGCGGAAGGTTGCGCGTAACCTTGGGGCGAAGCCGTGGCAGATGCTGACTTCGGTGATCTGGCCGGCGATCGCCTACGACGTGATGACCGGGCTCCGGCTCGCGGTGGGTATCGCGTGGATCGTGATTATTCCCGCGGAGTTCTTCGGTACCAGTTCGGGAATCGGATATACGCTCCAGAACGCGCGTGAGAACCTGTTTTATGACGAACTCATGGCGATGATCGTCATCATCGGGTGTGTCGGCTATGTCATGGATGCCGTTCTGGTAAGGCTTCAGAAACGGGCAAGCTGGGTGCGCGAGGATTGAGCCGGAGGATAGTTGGCAGTGGGTCGGATGGTTCGGTACCGGAAACGTCTCGACGTAACGGCGCCAAACCAGGATCGCCACCCGGCCCTGAGATTGTGAGCGTAGATGATCATTTCGGACAGTTCCGAACCGTGTTGACTGTGATTGTCAAACCAAAGGAGGCAACACCATGAAAGAACAGATTGCAACGGCTGCCACGCTGCGTACCGCGAGCGTCTCGACCTCGCTGTCCAGCCCGATGTTCCAGATCGCCGCGACCTTCATGCTGGGCATGGTGATGCTCTTCGGGGTGGGTTTCGTGGATATGTCCGCAGTGCATACCGCTGCCCATGACATGCGCCACGCAGCGGGTTTCCCCTGCCACTAGGACGCAGTTGATGCTCTTTCGGCAAATCGTGCTCTATGCGCTGCTCATCGGTGCGGCGACCGGCCTGCTGCTGACTGCCGTGCAGTTTTGGCAGGTCTTCCCGATCATCCAGAGTGCGGAGCATTTCGAGGACGAACTCGCATCTCTCCATGCACACAGTGGCCACGGCCACGAGCACGGGGCCCATGATCACGATCATGAACATGGGGACGGGGTGCAGCGAACGGGCTTGACCCTGCTGTCCAACATGATGATCGGCGCCGGGTTCGCCATGTTGATGCTCAGCGTGATGGTGGCCTCACACAGGAATCAGGCCGCAGCCGGATTCCACTGGCGCCACGGGCTGATCTGGGGCGCCGCAGGATACGCTGTTTTCTTCCTGGCACCGGCGCTTGGTCAGCCGCCCGAGATTCCGGGGGCCGCCGGGGCGTCTCTGGAGGCGCGACAGCTATGGTGGCTATTCACTGTTGTGTGCACGGCCGCGGGACTCGCCGGGGTGGCGTTTCTCAGATCACCCTGGCGCTGGGCCGCGCTCGGATTGCTGGCGGTGCCGCACCTGGTCGGCGCGCCGGAGCCGTCCACGGCCATGTTTGCGGAGTATCCACCGGCCATGGCGGCGGAACTGGAGGTGCTGGCCCGACAGTTCTTCGGTGCGACGGCACTTGCCAACGCCATTCAGTGGCTCGTGTTGGGGCTTACCTCGGCCTGGGCGGTACGGCGAATTCTGACAAGTTCGAAAGCCAACGTGTAGGAGAGTAGGAGACATGACCATGAAAGAACAGATTGCATCGGCTGCCACGCTGCGTACCGCGAGTGTCTCGACTTCGCTGTCCAGCCCCATGTTCCAGATCGCCGCGGCCTTCATGCTGGGCATGGTGATGCTGTTCGGGGTGGGGTTTGTGGATATGTCCGCGGTGCATACCGCGGCCCATGACATGCGCCATGCAGCGGGTTTCCCCTGCCACTAGAAACGACGGGGAGCGTCTCGACAGTTTACGGTCCCCGACAGGCAATTTATCAAGTACAGATGATGGCTACAGTCGCGGACGCGACGCAGTCCAAAGCGAGGCAAGTACACCATAATGTCAAGTCAAATCAACATCGTTTGCGTGTCCGGAACACGTGAAAAGCTGCAGATGGCCGCAATGATGGCATCGGTCGCAGCCGCCAGCGGAGATACGGTGACCGTGTTCTTTTCCATGAACGCGCTGACGTACTTCGTCAAGGGGAACGTCGCGGATGCACCCGTGGAAGGCGAGTTCGGAACGCTCATGGCACATGAGGGTGTGCCGCCGTTCAGACAGCTTTTCCAGCAGGCGGCTGAGCTTGGCGACGCACAGTTGTTGCCGTGCTCGATGGCGATGGACTTACTGAAAATCACGGGAGACGATCTCGACCCGGAGTTTGGTCCGCCAACGGGTCTGACGCGTTTTCTCGTTCAATCCGAGGGTGGGCAGCTGCTCACTTTCTGACCGCGGCAGGAGCAATCAAGTTATGAGTGAAGTGAAAGTTATTGACGCATGCAACACCTTCTGTCCCGGACCGCTCATGGAGCTCATCACCCATATGAAGCAGGCCAACGTGGGTGACACGCTTGAGCTGCTGTCGACCGACAGCGGCACGGCCACTGACGTGCCGGAGTGGATCAACAAGGTCGGGCACGAGATGATCAGCGCCGAACAGGTTGGCGACATCTGGCATATCAAGGTTCGGAAGACCAAGTAGTGAATGCGCAGTTTTTCGAGGCGCCTATTGCCGACGGGCAGAAACGTTTCAGCACAAAGCGAGGATTGTCATGAAAATCGTAGTAGTCGGGGGGGGTACGGGCGGCACCATCGTGGCCAACAATCTGGCACGGCGATTGGCCCCGGAGATTAAGGACCGAAAGGTCCAGATCAGTATGCTCACGGACTCGGATCGCCACATGTATCAACCCGGTCTGCTCTATGTCGCCTTCGGGCAAATGACGCCCGATCAGCTTTATCGCGATCAGGCCTCCCTGCTCGAGCCGAGCGTTGATTTCCATGTGGATGCGGTCACCGAATTTCGGCTCGACAGGAACGAGGTTGAAACGAGAAGCGGGAAGATCCACAAGTACGATATCCTGATCATTGCAACGGGCGCACGTATCGTGCCGGAGGAAGTGCCGGGGCTGAAGGAAGGGTCGGAAAGTTTCTTCACGGAGGAAAGTGCGGTCCGGATGCACAAGCGTCTCATGGAGTTCGAGGGCGGCACCATCGTGATGACGGTATCCATCCCGCACAAGTGCCCGGTGGCGCCGGTGGAAGCCATCTTCATGATGCACGACTTCTTCAAGGCGCGCGGTATCCGCGACAAGGTGACGCTGCGCTATCAGTATCCCGTCAATGCGGTCCACGCCACCCGCAACGTCGCTCACTGGGCCAAGCCGGAGTTCGACAAGGCGGGTATTGAGTATGAAACGCTGTTCAACCTGAAAGAGGTGGATCCGGTCAACAAGGTGATCCATAGCGAGGAAGGCACCGAACTCAAGTACGACATGCTGATCGCGATCCCACCCCACCGGGGATCTGAAATCGCCGACAAGAACAACCTGGGACAGGGAGGTTGGATCCCGACCCACCGTAACAAACTGAGTGTAGAGGGATACGATAACGTCTATGCAATCGGTGATTGCACGAACATCCCCGTGAGCAAAACCGGATCGGCTGCGCATTTCGAGGCGGAGGTGCTGGCCGAGAACATCTCCTCCATGATCAAGACCGGCACTTCGGTGCGCGAGTATGACGGGCGGGTCTATTGCTTTATCGAGGCCGGTTACGATCGTGCCACTTACAATTCGTTCGACTACGTCAATCTGCCCGACCTGAAGCCTCCGTCCAAGGCGATTCACTGGTTCAAGATGGCGTACAACCAGATGTACTGGACCACAGTGCGCGGGTTACTCTGAGGAGAAATAATCGGGATGGCAAACGAAAAACCACAGGTTTCTGCAATGGTGAATGAAGCGGACGAAACGTCACAAGGAGTGCCTGCGCTCGATGAGGCGGCGGTCAACGATCTGGTCGAGATCATTCATTTTCTGGGATCGGCCAAGGACGCGATGTCCGATGACATGGTGACACGCATCGCGCACACGGCCAGCGAATCCATGGCAATGCTCGACCGCCTCCTGCGCAATGAAGGTCTGCGCCGCCTTCTCCAGGTGCTGGATCGCCCTGAAAGTCAGTTCCTTCTGGTGAGCCTGGCGGATGCCATCGGCAAGATGAGTCGCGAACTGGCGACTATTCCGCCTGCCGAAGGCGGTATTTCGGGTATCTGGCGGGTGGCCCGCGAACCCGGTACCCAGGAAGGGCTTCGAGCGCTTTCAATGCTCGGCAAGTACTGGAATGAGGCCTTGCGGGATCTGCACCGACAGGGTAGCTGAGTTCCTCGAACATCATATGGACTTGTAGCAGCGCACCCGGGAGTGCCCGGAGCAGGTTATTTCGGCCGGGAGCCTGCGCGCTGCGAATTTTTTGCATGACATTCCTGTCATTCTAACGGTCATGAGTTCAACTCCCAGTTGCAACTCAGCCTGGTGGTATGGGGGCAAGCCGCGGCAGCATCACGGGTTTCTCATTCCGCCAGGAAATGAGGAGCAGGACAGGATGGCCTCCCCCATGCCTGGCCCCCGTGGTGATGCCCTCTCGGAGATGCAGGAGGCTTCCGAAGGTGTGAATCGAGACACTGCTGCCAGGCCTTATCGCAGATGGCAGATGCGGGCCTTATCCGCGAACTATCGATCCATCGAGCCGGTGCTTCGCTACACTGCTCCTTGCGAGGAACATCTGCCCGATCTGATAAGCCGCCTGGCAAAGATCGCCGGGAAGCTCCCCGACCGGTTCCGCGAGGGGACACCCGCCCGCGGGGGGCCGTGCGGCGGTCCTGCCAAAGGGCCGGAGGGACCCCGCCCCGACGAACACCGGGAACCCCGCATGATGTCCAGGGAGCGGGCCAGTCTTCAACATCGGCAGCGCGTCTCGCCTGGCCTTGTCTGGTTGCAGAGATGTACCGTACGGTACATACTAAACGGCACGGTACAATGCCCACGAGGAATCGACCATGTCCGAACGACCGCCATTCCCGCCGTTTACCCGCGAGACCGCCATCCAGAAGGTCCGGATGGCCGAGAACGCATGGAACACCGGCGATCCGGAGAAGGTATCGCTCGCTTATACTGAGGACAGCCGTTGGCGCAACCGCGCTGAGTTCTTCCAGGGACGTGAAGCGATCGTGGCCTTTCTTAAGCGCAAGTGGGCACGTGAGCTGGATTACCGCCTGATCAAGGAACTGTGGGCATTTCATGACAACCGGATTGCGGTGCGTTTTCAGTACGAGTGGCATGACGATTCCGGCAACTGGTTTCGTGCCCACGGCAACGAGAACTGGGAGTTTGACGAGCGGGGGCTGATGCGTCGGCGTGAGGCCAGCATCAACGATGTGCCCATCGGGGAATCCGAGCGCAAGTTCCTGTGGAAGCAGGGACCGCGCCCCGACGATTTTCCGGGACTGACGGAGTTGGGGCTCTAGGTCATGCCCCGTGAAATCGCGGAACGGCGCGATGTGATCCCGGTGCTCGGGGAAGTCTTCAGGGAACATGGCTTCGCGGGATCCTCGCTTTCTGAGATTACCCGCCGGACCGGCCTTGGAAAGGGCAGCCTCTATCATTTCTTTCCGGACGGGAAAACGGAGATGGCGGAGGCCGTTCTGGACGACGTGGCGAACTGGTTCGAGACGAACGTCTTCGCGGTGCTCCGGGAAAGCCGGGATCCGGGGCAAGGCATCGCAAGGATGTTCGAGGAGGTCGATCGTTACTTCCGTTCCGGCAAGCGCATCTGCCTGGTCGGTGCCTTTGCGCTGGACGATACCCGGGACCGGTTCGAAACCCGGGTGAATGAGTACTTCACCGCATGGACGCGGGCGCTTGCGGACGCCCTGAAACGCAATGGTTTTGCCGCAAGAGAGGCAAGGGAGACCGCGGAGGACATCGTCGCGGGCATCCAGGGTGCGCTGGTCCTGGCCCGGTCGCAGGATGACCCGGCGGTATTCACCCGCGTGCTGAAGCGCCTTCGGGAGCGCACAACGGCTGGCACGGATCAATAGACGTCCGATTGCCGGTATTCCAACTCGTGTCGTGACGCGTTCGGAAGGGGTCTGGATGGAACTGCGCAACCGGAACAGCACAAGCACTCGCATGGACATAGTGTCATCCCGGCAGGCATCCCTGCGCAAGCGGATCAGTGAACACCCGCTGTATGCTGCGCTCCAAACCGAAAGCAATCTCAAGGTGTTCATGGAACACCATGTCTATGCGGTATGGGATTTCATGTCTCTTATCAAGTCACTGCAGAGGATCATTGCACCGACGCGCGTTCCGTGGGTTCCGTCCGGACATGCGCACCATGTCCGTTTCATCAATCAACTGGTTCTGGAGGAGGAGTCGGATCACGCCTTGACGGATGACGGCGGCGCCCCGTACGCCTGCCATTTCGAGAGCTACCTTCAGGCAATGAAAGAGGTAGGCGCGGATGTTTGTCCGGTTTCGGCGTTTGTTGACCGGGTGCGCGACGAGGGCCTTGATGGCGCCCTCGAGGATCCCGGAATTCCGGCGCCGGCAAGAGAGTTCATGCGATTTACGTTCAAGATCATTGAGCGCGGGCAGCCCCATCTTCTGGCGGCGGTACTGGCGTATGGCCGGGAGGCCCTGCTGCCCCGGCTGTTCCGGTCATTACGGGAAGGATTGGCGATACATCCGCGCCACGCACCCCATCTCTACGGGTACTTTCAACGCCATATTGAGCTCGACGAACAGGAGCACGGCCCGCTTATGGTTCGGGTGGTGCAGGATCTGTGTGATGATTCGGCCGCGAAACAGACGGAGGCGATGGATGTCGCGGAACGCGCCCTCGTGGCCCGGCTCCGGTTCTGGGACGGCATCCATCAGGCATTACCTGCATGACATTGTTCAATGAAAGGCATTGAACAGGCACTGATCCGTTTCTTTGAACAGGTGGCGCAGAGAGACAGCGTGTTGCTGGAGAAGCTGAACAGGGAAGGATCCTTCAGCGTGGAGGACGATCGATGGGACTTCACCCTGCCGGATCTGCACCGGTTTCTTCAATGTCACCAGCCTGTTTTCGGCACGATTGACTATAAGGCTTTTCGGCAGGCGATATTCAACAGCCCGGTCAATCAGGCCGTCAGGACGTACGACGCGGAAGTGATCATTGCCGATAACCAGGGAAAGGTGGACCAGTCAACTTACGCCATGGTCTGGAACACGGCTGAATCCCGGCCCTGATTCCGCATGAAGCGGACCTGCCTTTCGGTAAGCCGTTCAACCGGTTTCGACAGGATGTTCTTGATGATCTTTTCGATCCCGACGAAGACGCGCGCTGGACAATCAACAGATTTCGGGGTCCGGTGGCCTGTCCCCGGGAGTGCCCAGGAACGGCACGGGCAAGGGTGCGGGGATCGGGATGAGGCCGCGCCGGGGCGGTCCCGGTACCCGGAACTCTGAGGGCTGGCGGTCGAACGCACGGCCACGCCTCCGTGCCGATCCCGGGTCCGTCATCATGGGCGCCAGCCGTCGGGCGGTGGGTGACCGGGCCCGGGACAGCCGGATCCGTTGCCGCCTGAGGAGCCTGTTTATTACAATGACCCCTTTGGTTGTTCACTGCGTCCTTTCCAGGGTTGTCGACCCCAGGAGTCACGAGTCTTTTGGTTTCCGGGGCAGGGATGCTATCATCCCCGTCTTTCGGTGCCCCTCGGCTGGGTGGCAGAGTGGTTATGCAGCGGCCTGCAAAGCCGTGTACGCCGGTTCGATTCCGACCCCAGCCTCCATTTCCTTCCGGATCACCCTGTCTGTGCGGCTACAATGTCGTTGTCGGTGCCTTTCCCATGCCCGGGTGGCGGAACAGGTAGACGCAGGGGACTTAAAATCCCCCGGCTTTGGCCGTGCCGGTTCGAGTCCGGCCCCGGGCACCATCCCTTCCCAGGACCTCGGGGTCTGATGGGTTGGGATATCCCGCGTCTCAGTCCTCGGTGGTGGCGGCGACCCAGATCCCGTAATCACAACGCAACAGCGTACCTGCACTGTCCACCAGATCACCGTGGGCATAGGCCACACCGTTGAAGTGACACACGGGTTCGCCCGGCACCTCCTGACGCAACACCTCCATTTCCTCATCCATCTCCATGGCGATGGGCGAATTCTGCAGCTCCGGATCCTGGGCGCCCACGTGGAGCGCTGTGCGGCTTTCTGTCATCTGGGATCTCCCGTTCGGTATGTCGTCTGGGGGCGCAAGGCCTGAATCTGAAGCATGCCCCCGTTCATCGGCGCGCGCCTTGATCGCCGTCACCCGTGCGTGCCATGGGCAACTGCTACACTCGCGTGAGTTGGGCGCCGTCGATATCCGCTCTGAACAGTGTACAACGCCCTATCATTGCTTCACACGGCCGATCGGGGGAACCATGGGAAAACCGAGCGACGAAGAACTCAAGACCGCCCTGACCGAGGCCGCACGGATGCGTGAACAGGGTGAGGACCCCCGGTTCCTGGCAAAGTGTCTGCTCAACCTGCACTACCGGATGAAACATCTGGAGCATGTGCGCCAGGCCGCGGAGAGTTACCTGCATTCGGGGCTCGCCGAACACAATCACGCCGTGCTCATACGTGCCATCGACGCGTGCAGGCAAGCCGAGATCCGGGGCGGCCCGGAAGAGGGCGAGGATCCGTGGCTGGAATGACCGGGCAGCCGGTTGCCCCGCTGTCAGCAAACGGCCTGCCGTATCGCTTCATAAAGGGTTCGCAACTTCTCTGTGGGTTCTCCCTTCCCCTCCCGTGCCAAGGCATGACGACAGCGGTCATACGCCTGTTCGGCGAGTTCGCGGTCCCGGCGCGCACGGGCCAGCTCAAGTACGATCCGACACAAGGGCTCGTGAAGCGGGTCGATCTCCAAGGCACGGGAGGCAGCCGCACAGGCGGCGTCCTGTCCCTGTTCGGCGGCCAATCGGTGCACCATCGTGTCCACCGCGTCGTGAAACCGGCGTCGCAATCGCGGCCCCGCCGGTGGCGGCCAGTGTGCTGCCTCCACTCCACTGTCCTGGGCCAGCTCGAGCGCATCTTCCCACGCAGTTAGACTACCATTCATGGCCGCCTTGAGATGGTGCTCCAGTGCCCCGAAATCGGTCCGGCACGCGGCGGTATTCAGCGTCAGACGTCGGTCCCGGAGCTGGACGGCATCCGGTATGCGGAGCCGACGGCGCAGGCGATAGAGCAGGGTGTCGAAGGCACGTCGGGCCCGGTCGCCTTCGGCATCAGGCCACAGGGCGTCAAGCACGTCCGCCTCGGCAATTCCGTTCTCGCCGGCAGCGGCGAGCCACCGGAGAAGCCGCGCACCTTTGCCCACGATACGAATCGTTCCGGTGGCCCCCTCCACCCGAAGGACTCCGAGGGCTTGGAGGCGAAGCGGCCAGCCACTCGCCGGGGCATGCGGCGGCGGCTGCCAGTCGTCCAAGCCGTTTGTCCGGGCCAGCTGACACAGATAGCGGATGTCGACACCGAGGGCCACACCCCGACCACAAAGATCCTCCAGCTCCCCACGCTCACACCACGGGATGCACAGATAGCCCTGCGATTGACCCTCGACAAGCGCCTGCTCAAGCAACCGGTCAGACCAGCGATGTCGTCCGCAGTCGCGCAGGGACTGGGCCGCGGTCAGACGTGCGAGCCATCGATACAACCCCATGTCCCGGTGGCGGGCCACACGATCGATGGCGACCGCCTCGGCAAGCGTCGTGCGGTGCTGACCGAGCCGGCGTCGCGCGCGGGCTACCGCCAGGCGCGCAAGCTGCTGAGCATTGTCGGGGCCACGGCCGTCGATCAGTTGCCAGGCCTCTTCAGCGATACCGGCCGCCCCGGCGACGTCACCGCCGCGCAGCAGCGTCCATCCGCAGACCCAGGCCTGAAAACTCGCATCGGTGGCCTGTCCTGGCTCGGTGGTGAGACGCGTGCGGGCGACCCAGTCCCGGGCAAGGTGGTCGTCTCCACTGCGCAGGGCGGCACAGGCGCCAAGGGCCTGAAGCTGGAAATCCCAGAGATGCACACCATGCTCCTCGGCACGACGCAGTGCCGATTCGACGGTCAGTCGCGCGGCATGTGGATCCGGATCGAACCACAGCTGATATCCGGCCACCGCGGCGAGCCACATCTGCTCCTGGAGCGGTGGAAGCCTGCCGCGGACCTGCGCAATACGGCCCTGTTCAACGGTACGCGTGGCGCGGACACGGTTGCCGTAAACCCATACATCAGTCACCAGCAGCACGTGCAGGATGCGCATGCGGTCTCTGTCCGATATGCTCAGTCGGACCACCCTTTCGGCAGCAGCGATCCATGCCGCCCCACGGTGCCCTCCCGGCGCGATCACGCCGATGAGCAGCAGGGCGGCGGCGCTCAGTTGCGCGGCGGCGGACGGTTCAAGTTCCTCGATTCGCTGCGGTCCGAGTTCGTCGAGCACATCCAGCAGCCAGCGGGCACGACTGAAATCACCCCACCGAAGCCATGCCTGCTCGACGAGGCCGGCCCAGGCCAGCGCGGCACCGCTGTAATCCCCGTTGCCGTGAAGCGCCGGGAGCGCGGCAACGAGTTCATCATATGCCGCGGCGGCGTCTTCGGGCACGAGCGCAAGGGCATGCCAGAGGTGCAACCGTGAGCCGACCGGGCGGCTGCCCTCCGGTATGCGCCGGAGCCAGTCGCGCACCCTTGGGTGCTCGCCGTTCCTGACAAGTTCGGGGGCCAGCCGCGCGATCATCTCACCGGATCGACTCCACTCACCGGCCGAAAGCCACTCCTCCACGGCCTGTGCCTCCGCGCCGGCTGCCGCGAGGGCGTCCCCGAGGCGGCAATGCCGCCGGGCGAGGCCCTCGCGGTCAAGATCACGCAGGCAGGCCGCCAGTTGGGGATGGAGGACGACATGATCCCCCCGCCACTCGATCAGGCGGTTCTGCCGGGCGAGATCATGCAGCCTGTCGCAGGCCTCGGGGCCGGCCAGCGCCTCCACCACGGGGCGTGGCACTTCTTCTCGGACGGCCAGTGTGACCAGCAACTCACGATCCGCCCGCTCCAGGTCGGAGAACAGTTCATGCTCCAGGTATCGGTTCAGACTGCCGAGCGTCCCGCAACCCCCTGCCTCTGCTTCCAGCAAGGCGCGAAAGCCGGCCAGCCACCCCCGGGACCGGCGCAGGGCGTCCGCCACGGCTTCGGGATTCAGGTCCTCCGGTGGCAGGATGGTGCCGGCCGCGCCCGCGGCTTCGTCCGATGACAACCGAAGGTCGTTCCATGAGACGCGGTCCACCAGGCCCTCCATGCGCAACCGTTCAAGCGAGGGTGGAGGAGGCATTCGCGCCGTGATCACCACCGCGCTGTCCGCCGGGCACGCGGTGGCGAGGTGCTCGATCAGTCGGTGGAAGCCCGTGCATTCGCCCAGGACGTCGGCACCATCCAGTACCAGCGTGTATGGCGCATGGGGGGCCAGGAGGTTGGCGATCTCTTCACCGGGATGCGTCAATGATCCGGCGTGGGCGGACCCGCCCGGACCGGTTCCGGTCCCGTGCAGGGCCATGATCACGTCCTCCAGCAGGTGATTGGGATCGTGGTCCTCCGCGGCGAGCCGGAGCCAGAGCCGTTTCCCGGGCCGCGCCCGCAGCAGGGTTACGGCGAGAACGGTCTTGCCGGCGCCGGGTGGCCCGTCAATCCACAGAATGGCCGAGCGGGACAGCTTCGCAAGGGTTGCATCGCGCCGGCCATCGAGCCATCCGTCAGCGCCGGGCGGTGGTCTGTGGCGCATTGAAATGGCGGAATCGCCCTGCATGGCGGCGGGATTTGCATGTTGTCGGGTGACACGAACGGCCGGATGGCCCTGACGTTTTGCCAATCGCTCTACTCGCGTCATGTGTGAGACAGATGTAAGACACCCTTTTCTATCGTATCGCCCGAAAGCATCTTTCTCAAACTGCCGACTCAAGGGAGGCCGACGACCATGGGAAAATGGTTGCAGTATCTGCCCGGCGCGCTTCTGCTGACTCTGGGCACCGTGCCCCTGCTGGCACAGGTCAACATTCCGTACACCTTCCAGGCCGGAGACACGGCCAGGGCCTCGGAGGTGAACGCCAACTTCAATGTTCTCCGGGACACGATCGAATCCCTGCAAGCCGAGGTTGCCGCCCTGCAGAGCGAACTTTCCGCGGTCCGGGCCAACAACGCACTCGCGCTGCATGATTACGTGGAGATCATTCCCGACCCCCATGTCCTCAACGAGTACACGGTTCGCTTCTCCGGCGTGAACGTGCAGATCGTCAACGGGCAAGGGGATACCAATACTGTCAACGGGCTCGGCAACCTCATCGTCGGCTACAACGAGAGCCGCTCCGGCACTGGCACCAGCGTGTGCAGCAACGGGGAGTATGACAACGAGGCGCAATGTACGGTCGCCGGCCACGTCTGGGCGGAGAATCACAAATCGGGTTCACACAACATCGTCGGCGGCCGGGAAAATTCCTACTCGAGATACGGTGGACTCATCGTCGGCTACCGGAACTACATCAACCGGCGCTTCGCCACTGTCACCGGCGGCTCCCACAGCGCCGCATCAGGCATCATGGCATCCGTCGGGGGCGGTTTCGCGAATTTTGCACGGGGTGACTACAGCAGCATCCTCGGCGGCCGCAATCAACCGGCCCATTACACAGACCAGACCATCCCGGCAATCGAATAGGGGACATGCGGATCATGAACAGGCAATGGGCGGTCGTCGTCCTGGTCGCTCTGCTGCTTACCGCCTGCGGCGGAGGCGGCTCCGGCGGCGGGGATGAAGGACCGGACGGCAATGGTGACAGCCCGATCACCGATGATAACGGGCAGGACGGTGGAGTGGGCGAGGGTACCGACCCCGATCCGGACAGCGGGGATGATGGCGACTCGGATAAGGACGGGGAGGAGGATGCGGTGGCCAATGTATGGAACGAGATGAAGTGGAACGAAGGCTTCTGGCACTGATGGTGCTCGAGGGCCGGATCTGGGGGAGGCGGGTAAGCGTCTTGTAAGGGGATGCGGCCATGATGGAGCCGCTCTCCCGGTCGGGCGGCCTTCACGGAAGGTGTCCGTTCCGGAAGGGCTGAACTGAAGTCCCGAAAACGGAGGGGAAAAACCATGTGGACAAGAAACTGGATCCGATCATTGCCGATCGTGGCACTCGCGGCCCTGATCGTGGTTGTTTTGGCGACGGGCTGCGGAGGAGGCTCTTCGTCATCCGGAGACGCTCCGCCGCCTGACGATTCCGGCGCACCGCCCGGAGCGTTCAGCAAGGAGGAGGCTGCCGCTTTCGTCACTGCGATGTTCCGCGATTCCGGGGATTGGGGAGAGATGGTGGAAGACGCGCAGGAGTCCCCAACCCCCCCATCGGATTTCGAGGATGACATGTTCGCAATTGCCCGGGCCTCTTCGGGCTCAATTCCGGACGCGGTCCGCGAAACCACGCGCATCGGTATCCAGTCTTCGTGGAGCGCCGACTGCCATTCGGGCAGCATGTCGGTGACCGAAAGGGCCAATGGTTACGATGCCGTATACAACGCCTGCACCATCGAGAGTCCATTCTTCTCGATGTATATGGACGGTAATGTCTCCTATTCCATCGACGACCAAGTGTCCGTGTATACGCACGTAGCCAGGGTGGACTATGAGAACTTCACCTTGAGAATGTCTTCGGGTGACGGTGACGAAATCGATTTTTCGATGGATGGTTCCATCATCGCCCATACGGACGACCCGTCTTCCGGCGAGGGATTGGTCGAACTGGACCTGACCATGGAGATGGCGGCGGACTGCGATGGGGCGACACAACACGGGGTATGGGAACTCGACTATTCAATGCATGTTCGGCCGGTCGGCAACGACATATTCGAGCTGGAGATCAACGGCACCATGACGGGTGCCGGAATTACGACCACGGTCGAGACGCTGGAGACCGTGCGCATCGAGAAGGACAAAGAGCATCCGCATGACGGACAGGTCCGGGTGACGTACGGCGGCAGCACGACAACCGTCAAGTACGAAGGTGACGGTCTCTGGATCGACAACGACTACTACGGCTGGGCGCAGTTCAAAGCCCAGTACATGGACGAGCAATTCGATCAGGATGCCTGCGTGATGTCGGCGGCCTGAGGACACGGGGCGGGCTGGTAACGGCCCGCCACGTCTCTGTTGATACTTGCCCTATCCGAACCCCCTGCGCCTGGACCTGCCGGCGGGCGATTACCACGTCAGGGTGGTGCCCATGGCCATCGACGGTCATCCCGGCACGCGGCTGACCGGGATTACGGTCCCGGCGGAGGGTGAGATCGAACGGCGTGTCGATTTTTCCTCCGGGCAATTGGAGGTCCATGTCACCGCCGAACCGGACTCCTGATCAGGGCGCGCACCCGCCCCCGTGCCGGGTGAAGGGTCTCCACCAGATCCCTGGGCAGGGGCAGGGGATCCCCGTGCATGAGGCTCGCCACCAGTTCGGCGGCAAGGGGGGCGGTAGTCAGGCCCCGGGAGCCGTGGGCCAGGGTGGCATACATGCCGGGCAGACAGGGGGCATCGGGATAATCCCGGGCGGGTCGCCCGTGGTGCAGATCCCGGTAAATCCGCTCGAACTCCGCCATGTTCGGCAGTGGACCCGCCTGCGGCAGGCGGCCCGGCGCGTTGTAGCGAACAGCGGCCCGCCCGGCCATGGGCGGCGGCTCGCCGGGGCAGGCCCCGGGCCATACCCGTGCCAGCGCGGCCAGAATGGCGGCGTGTTCCTCTGCGCGCAGATCCGTTCCGGTGTCGCCGCGCACGAAACTCGCGCCGCATACATGCCCGGCCGCAGTGGCCGGCGTGACATACCCTTCGTAGCACAGCACCCGTTGCAGGGCGCGGGTGGCGGGCGAGGGTGCGAGCAGGCTCAGTTGTCCGCGCAGCGGACGCGTTTCGATGCCGGGGTGGAGAGCGGGCATGCCCCTGGCGTTGGCCAGGACCAGGCGGGAAGCCCGCGCCACGATCCGGCCGCCGCCGTCCTCCAGACACCAATGTCCACCCGCGGGTTGCACACGTTCAATACGCATGTCCGTCAGGACCCTGGCCCCTGCCGATGACAGTTGCGCACGGCACAGGGCTTTCGGGTCCACCCAGCCCGCCCGGGGCAGAAACAGCCCGGGCAGGGTCAGGGGCACGCCTGCGAGGGCGCTGGCCTGTCGGGCATCCACGGGCCGCATCACGGTCTCCGGCAACGGCAGACGCGCGGCAATGCGCTCCAGCCGCCCGGCCAGTCGCTCCCCGTCGGCAAGCCACAGGGCGCCGCACCAGTCCCGTGGCAGGGAGTCCGGGGACACATGCATCGAGTCGATCCAGTGCCGCGCGAACTCCGATGCCTGCAGGGTGAATCGGCTCAGTACGCCGTGATCCGCGCTCAGGTGAGGCATGAGGATGCCCGCCGGATTCCCGGAAGCCCCTGAGGCCGCCCCCGGACCCGCATCCACCACCGTGACCTCCCAGCCGCGCCGGGCCAGGGCCAGGGCCAGCGCACTGCCGGCCAGGCCGGCGCCCAGTACCGCGACGTGGCGTTCATGGGGCTCGGCAGCGTCCGGCCACCGGAACCAGGGTGCGCGTGCATCGGGAAGAATGGCACCGGTGTCGCGCCGGCCCACGATACGCTCGCGCTTGGCTCCGAATCCCGGGTGCCGCTCGATGTGAAAGCCGGCCGCCTGGAGTCCCCGTCGCACATGGCCCGCGGCGGTATAGCTGGCCAGCGTCCCGCCGGGCGCGGTCAGGCGGGCCATCTGGGCGTAGAGTGCCGCGTGCCAGAGTCTCGGGTTGCGGGCCGGGGCGAAACCGTCCAGGTACCAGGCATCCACCCGGGCCTCGCACTGTGCGAACCCGTCGGTGGCGTCACCGAACAGCAGGGTGAGGGTGACCCGGTCCCGGGGAAAGATCAGCCGGTGGAAACCCGGAATCGTTTCGGGATACTGCGATACCAGCGTCTCGCCCAGGGCACGCAGCCCCGCGGGCAGGGTGGCCACCAGCCGGGCCATGTCCGCCGGCATGAAGGGGTGCAGTTCGGCGCTGAGGTAATGCAGCCAGCCGGGCCCGGGACGTCCGCGCCAGAGATCCCAGGTCAGCAGAAAGTTGAGACCGGTGCCGAAACCCGTTTCGGCTACGGTAAACAGGTCCCGATGCGCCCACCGGTCCGGCAGGCCGTTGGCCCGGAGAAACACCTCGGTCGATTCGTCCGCGCCGCGACGTCGGCTGTAGTACACATCGCCGTAGCGTTCCGACCAGGGCGTGCCGTCCCGAAGCGCCAGTACGGACGGTTCCAGTGCGGTGAATCCCCGGGGCTGGTCAGTTCCGGATGCCATGCCCCTTGTTGAGCAGGTGCAGGCTGAAGCCGAAGAGCGCGGCGATGAAGGCCAGGATGATGGCGTAGGACAGCCAGAGATTGATGTCCGTCACCCCCAGCAGCCCGTAACGGAACGCGTTGACCATGTACAGGATGGGGTTGAGATGGGACACCCCCTGCCAGAATTCCGGCAGCATCGTGATCGAATAGAACACGCCGCCCAGATAGGTGAGGGGGGTGAGCACGAAGGTGGGGATGATGGCGATGTCGTCGAAGCTCCTGGCGAAGATGCCGTTGATGAGTCCGGCCAGGGCAAACAGGATCGAGGTGAGCAGGACCACCGACAGGGTCACCCACAGGTTGTGCATGCTGAAGGGGCTGAAGAACAGCGACACCAGCGTCACCGCCACCCCCACGGTCAGGCCCCGGCACACGCCGCCGGCCACGAAGCCCAGGATGATCAGGTAATTGGGGATGGGCGCCACCAGCATCTCCTCGATGTGATGCTGGAACTTGGACCCGAAGAAGGACGACACCACATTGGCGTAGGAGTTGGTGATGATGGTCATCATGATGAGCCCGGGCACGATGAAATCCATGTAGCGCAGGCCGTCCATCTCGCCGATGCGCGCGCCGATCAGGCCGCCGAAGATGATGAAGTAGAGCGCCGTGGTGATGGCCGGAGGCAGCACCGTCTGCACCCAGATGCGGGCAAAGCGCAGCACTTCCTTGATGACGATGGTCTGGAAGGCGATGTAATTCCGGCGAAGGCTCATACGGGGAGGTTTTCCTTCACCATGTTCATGAACAGCTGCTCCAGCCGGTTGGTCTTGTTGCGCAGGCTCAATACATGCACGCCGGCCTGCGCCAGGTCCACGAAAAGCTGATTGACGCTGTCTTCCTTGCGGATATCCGCCTCCAGGGTCAGTTCATCCACCCGGCGCACCGTGTGATTGGGCAACTCCGGCAGGTAGGCCATGGGTTGCGCGAGATCCAGGATGAATGTCTCCACGTTGAGCTTGCCGAGCAGGGCCTTCATGGAGGTGTGTTCGATGATCTCGCCCTGGTCGATGATGGCGATGTTCCGGCACAGGCTTTCCGCCTCTTCCAGGTAATGGGTCGTGAGGATGATGGTGCGGCCCTCGGCATTGATCCTTCTCAGGAATGCCCACATGGAACGGCGGATCTCGATGTCCACGCCCGCGGTGGGTTCGTCCAGGATCAGCAGTTGCGGCTCGTGCACCAGGGCCCGGGCGATCATGAGCCGCCGCTTCATGCCGCCGGAGAGATTGCGCGCCATCTCCCGGCGCTTGTCCCAAAGCCCCAGTTCGCGCAGATAACGCTCTGCGCGCTGGAACGCCTGGCGGCGGGGGATGCCGTAGTAGCCGGCCTGGTTGACCACGATCTCCACCACCGGCTCGAAGGTGTTGAAATTGAACTCCTGGGGCACCAGACCGAGGCAGGCCTTGGCGGCGTCCTTTTCGTGATCCAGGTCATGGCCGAAGATGGACACCTCGCCGCCGGACTTGTTCACGAGAGAGGCGATGATTCCGATGGTGGTGGATTTGCCGGCACCATTGGGCCCGAGCAGGGCAAAGAAATCGCCCGGCTCTACGTCCAGATCAATGCCCTTCAGCGCCTCGAAACCGTTCTTGTAGGTCTTGGTGAGATTGCGCAGCGAGAGGGCTTTGGGCATTGTTTTTCAGGGGCTTTTAAGAGAATGCGTCGGCTGCAGATGATACCATGATGCCGTCCCATGCGGGTGACCCGGCACCGGACCAAGGAACCCGAAGGCGTGGCCTTATCCTCTTGAACTTTGAACTTTGAACTTTGAACTTTGAATCTTGAATCTTGAATCTTGAATCTTGAATCTTGAACCGGTATCCCCATGCGCGAAAGTTTCGTTCTTGAACCGGGTCACAACCCGATTGACCTGATCCCCGTGACACCCGAGAGCCTGCCCGGCTGGCTCGAGGGGCAGCCGGCCCGGCTGCGGGCCTGGGTGGAGGCCACCGGCTTCAAGGGCAAGCCCGATAGCCTGTGCCTCCTGCCTGACGAACACGGCCGCGTACAGTGTGTGCTGGCGGGGATGGACAGGGACGCACCCGTGTGGGCTCTGGCGGGGGCGGCATGCAGGCTCTCGCCCGGTATCTACCGCCTCGACAGCGACAGGGACGCCGACTGGCGGACACAGGCCTCCATCGGGTGGGGGCTGGGTGCTTACCGCTTCGAGCGATACAAGGCCTCGGACGAATCCCCGCCGGCCTTGTATCTCCCCGGGGATGTGGATGCGGACGAGGTGGCGCGCGTGGTGGATGCCACCGCCCTGGTGCGCGACCTGATCAATACGCCCTCCCAGGACATGATGCCCGAGCACCTGTCGGAGGCGGCCCGTATGCTGGCCGATGCCCATGGCGCGCGCTTCAGCACGGTCGAGGGTGACGCCCTGCTCGACGAGAACTACCCCTGTATCCACGCGGTGGGCCGGGCGAGCCACCACACGCCCCGCAAGGTGGAGCTGACCTGGGGAAAGAAGGCGCACCCGCGCGTGACGCTGGTGGGCAAGGGCGTGTGTTTCGACAGTGGCGGCCTGGATATCAAGTCTTCCGGCGGCATGCGCCACATGAAGAAGGACATGGGCGGCGCGGCGCACGTACTGGGGGTTGCGCAGCTGATCATGGCCGCGATGCTGCCCGTTCGGCTGCGCGTCCTGATCGGTGCGGTGGAGAACGCCATCTCCGGCGATGCCTTCCGGCCCGGCGATGTGCTTGCTTCACGCAAGGGCCTGAGCATCGAGATCGAGAACACTGATGCGGAAGGGCGCCTGGTCCTCTGTGATCTGCTGACCGAGGCCTGCGAGGGCAGAGACAAGCCGGACCTGCTGGTGGACTTTGCTACCCTGACCGGCGCCGCTCGGGTGGCGGTGGGCACCGAGATCGCCGCCTGCTTTACCGATGATGATGCGCTCTACCGGGATCTGGAGGATGCCGCCCGTACGCTGGGCGATCCGGTGTGGCGCCTGCCGCTGCACGGACCTTATCGAAGCGGTCTGGACAGCCAGGTCGCCGATATCGCCAACTGCGGCAGCGGCCCTTATGGCGGCGCCATCACCGCTGCACTGTTCCTCAAGGAATTTGTCGAGCCGGACGTGCCCTGGATCCACTTTGACGTGATGGCCTGGAACACCCGCGATCGTCCGGGTCGGCCCAAGGGGGGCGAGGCCATGGGGATGCGTGCCATGTTCGAGGTCATCCGGGGCCGGTTCGCATAGCCTGTCACCGGTCGTCGTGAACGTGTCCGGTCGCAATGAGCGATTGGCGGTCGGATTACGGGCCCGACTGTCTTCGGCCGGCACTGGCCAAGCCGGCGCGCATGGGATTAAATAGGACCCGTATCGCAGGGCAAACCTACGGGAATGGCATAAGCAATGTATCGATGGATGCGTGATGGCGTGAAATCGCCCTGCCGCCGAGGACTTTGGCTGGCGGCACTGGCCATCCTGGGGTACCTGTGGCTGCCGGTCCTGCACGCCTATCATGGTGATCCGCAAGCCGGTCTCGTTGCGCCGGATCTGCATGGCGAACTGTGCCTTGCCGGTGACCTGAATGACCCCGGCGCCGGCCCGGAATCCCACGGTCCGGCCGATCACCGCGTCATGAGTTGCGAATGCCTGACCTGCAAGGTGATGCAGGCAGGGTCCCTGTCCTCCGTGAGCCTCACGGGGGAACCGGCGGCGGAGATGCTCCCGCACCCGCCGTCGCGTCTCGGAATCGTCCACCCTTCGCGTCCGTTCACACGTCCCCCCTTGCGCGCTCCACCCCGGGGTTGAGTTCCCGCATCACGCGACACCCTTGCGCCGGCTGTGCCATCGCACGGCGGCGGTACCTGCCGGTCCGCCTTCCCGTGAGGGAAGCACATGGCCGACGGATGACACCTATCAGGAACAGGACATGACCTCATGAAACAGTTTGCGTTATTTGTACTCGCGGTCTGCATGGCTGCCCTCGGAACACCCGCCCTGGGGCAACATGGCACCCATCAGGTTGAGATCACGGGGGATGCGTGGGTGCGGGCCACGCCCCCCAAACGGACCGTCACCGCCGCCTACCTTGCGATCCGCAACACCGGCGACGAAGTCCGCCGGGTGGTCGGGGCCTCCTCGACCGTGGCCGGACGCGCGGAACTCCATACCCATATCCATGACCGTGAAAGCGGCATGATGCAGATGCGGCATGTTGACTTCATCGAACTGCCCCCCGGAGAGACGGTCCGGCTGGCCCCGGGTGGTCTGCACATCATGATGATGGATGTGACCCGTGACCTGCAGCCGGGCATGACCGTGCCGCTGAGTCTGGAGTTCGACGACGGCCACCGGCTCGAAGTCGAGGTCCCGGTGCACCGCGAAGCGCCGCACGCATCAGGGCACGGAAGCCACGGACACGACCATCACCGGCACTGAGCTGCCATCGCTTCCCCTGGAGGACCGGCATGAAGATCGAACTTGCTGAAAGGTTCCGTGGTACCACGCTGGGACGCGAGGTCGAATCACTGCTGCTGCCGTGCGTGCAATGCGGTCAGTGCACCTTTACCTGCCCGACCTTCCGGCTGCTGGACGACGAGTGGGACGGACCGCGCGGACGCATCTACCTGATCAAGCTGCTGTTCGAGGGACGTACGCCGGATGCCTCCACGCTGCCTCCGGCCTACACCATGCAAACGCTGGAGGGGCGCACGCTGGGCGCCAACCTGCAATTGCATCTTGATCGTTGCCTGACGTGCCGGTCCTGTGAATCCAGTTGTCCGGAAGGGGTTCGCTACGGCCGCCTGCTGGATATCGCGCGGGAGCTGGTCGAGAAGGAAACGCCGCGCCCGCTGAAAGAGCGCTTCGCGCGCCGTGCCGTGCGTGCCATCGTTGCATACAGATACCGGTTTACCGCATTGCTGCGCACGGGACAGGCCCTGCGCCGATTCCTGCCGCAAAATCTGCGCGTGAGAATCCCGGAGCGGCGACGGGCCGGTCCCTGGCCTGAGCGCGCACATGACCGCGGCATGCTCGTCTGGCAGGGATGCGTGCAGCCGGCGCTGGCGCCGGATATCAATGCGGCGGCGGCGCGCGTTCTGGACCGTTTCGGAATCCGGCTCGTTCCTGCCGATGGGGGTTGTTGCGGCGCATTGAGCCAGCACCTGGCCGCCGCGGACGAGGCACGCGCCTTCATGCGTCGCAGTATCGATGCCCTCTGGCCGCAGATCGAGGCGGGCGCCGAGGCCATCGTCACGACCACCAGCGGCTGCGGCGCCCATCTGCGTGATTACGGGCAGCTTCTGCAGGACGATCCGCACTATGGCGAAAAGGCGAGGCGCATCTCCGAAATGACCAGGGATATCGCGGAGGTGGTTGCCGGCGAATGGCGCGAAGACCCGCTGCATGATGCATCCGCGGTTCAAGGCAAACGACGCATCGCGTTCCAGTCACCCTGCAGCCTGCAGCACGGCCACCAACAGAAGGGCGTGGTCGAGGGACTGCTGCGGCGCGCCGGATTCAAACTGGTCCCCGCCGCCTATCGTTTCATGTGCTGCGGTTCCGCGGGCAGTTACTCGGTCCTGCAACCGGAACTGGCGAATTCCCTGCGCACGCACAAGCTGCAAACCCTGCTGGAGACCGGTCCGGAACTCATCGCCACGGCGAACGTCGGGTGCATGACGCACCTGGCGGCCGCTTCACCACTGCCGGTCGTGCACTGGATCCAGTTGCTGGACGAAACGCTGCATGCGTCGGGCAGTACCCCAGGAAAGCCATCGGAATAACCCTTGCCTTCATAGGTTTATGCCTATGGGCCCATAGGAAAAAAGTTTTGGACCGGGACTTCCATCGCTCTTACGCTCAGTACTATATAACATCCATCGTACGGTATAACGTCTCAGTCCAAGGGGGTCCGGTATGCGTCCAATGCTCTCCTTCCTGCGCTCGGCTCCCGGGCGTGACGAGACGCAGCCTGTGCCCATGACGCGGCCGGACACCGTCCCGGAGCGCTTGCCGGTTGCAGGCGCAAGCGGATCCTGAAGGAGGCTTTGCATGCACATTATGGAAGGTTTCCTGCCGGTGGAGCATGCCGTGGCGTGGAGCCTGGTCTCGGCACCGTTCGTGGTGGTCGGCGCGCGGCGGCTCAAGCGCCAGCTCACCGACAATCCGGAGGCGCGCCTGACGCTGGGTGCCGTGGGTGCCTTCGCATTCGTGCTGTCGGCGCTCAAGCTTCCCAGCGTGGCCGGCTCCTCGTCGCATCCCACCGGGGTGGGCCTGGGTGCCATGGCCTTCGGGCCCCAGGCCATGACGGTGATCGGCACCGTCGTACTGGTATTCCAGGCGCTGCTGCTGGCCCACGGCGGCATCACCACGCTCGGCGCCAATGTGTTCTCCATGGCCATCGTCGGCCCTTGGCTGGCCTGGGGCACGTTTATGCTGGGGCGCCGTCTGGGTCTGGGGTTGGCCCCCGCGGTGTTCGCCGGGGCCTTTGCCGCCAATATGGGGACCTACCTGGTGACGTCGGCGCAGCTTGCCCTGGCGTTTCCCGAGGCCGAAGGCGGTGTCATGGCCGCGTTCGCCAAGTTCGCCGGCATCTTCGCGGTGACCCAGGTGCCGCTGGCGGTGGCCGAGGCATTGCTGACCGTGGTGGTGATCGGCGCACTGGCCGCCCGGGGTCTGCTCAACTTTCGCGTGGAGGCCAAGGCATGAGCACACGCATGAATTTCATCCTGCTGCTGGCGGCCGCCTTGATCGTCGCGGCGCCCCTGCTGCTGTCGTTGCCGGGCGACTACGAGGGAGCGGATGACATGGCCCAGGCGGCCATCGAGGAGACCGGCTACGAGCCCTGGTTCGAGCCGCTGTGGAGCCCGCCCAGCGACGAGGTGGAAAGCATGTTCTTCGCGCTCCAGGCCGCCGGTGGTGCCGGCCTGCTGGGTTTTGTGCTGGGCCGCGTGACGGCACGCCGCGGGAGGAAGCCGGATGAGCGCTGAAAGGACCTGGTCCTCGACGGATTCCCCCGCCGGGGCGCTCGACGGACGTCTGAACGGGGATCGCCTATCCCCTGCCGGACGGTTCGCCGGCATGACGGGCCGCCTCGGCCGGCTGGCCCGCGCCGCTCGATGGCATGCGCCACCCTTGGCCGAGAAGGCGCTGCTTGCCCTGGGTCTGCTGGTCCTGGCCCTGGTGGTGCCGCCCTGGCCGGGCGGTGTACTGGTGTTGGGGACTGCCCTGATCGCCGCCCTGGCTGCCGGCACGCCGCCCGGAAGGTGGCTGCGCACGGCGGCCGCTCCGTTCGGATTTATTCTGCTCGGCTCGGCAGCCGTGGCCATCTCGGTGTCTGACGGGTTTGCGTTCACGGGGGCGCAGGATGCCATCCGCGTGCTGGTGCGTGGATCCGCCGCCGTCGCGTGCCTGCTGCTGCTGACGACCACCACGCCCGCAGCCGAACTGATGCGGGGCGCCCGGCGGCTCGGGTTGCCGTCCGAACTGGCCGAGGTCGCACTGTCCACGTATCGCTTCATCTTCCTGCTGGAACGCACGGCCCGCACCGTCACCGCCAGTCAGGCGGCGCGGCTGGGCCATGACGGATGGCGCCGTTCGGTCCGGTCCACCGGGTCGATGGCTGCGGCTCTGCTGCCGAGGGCGCTGGACCGTGCGCGGCGCATGGAGGTGGGCCTGGCGGCCCGTGGCTTCGACGGCACGCTTCCCACGCTGGCCGCGCGCCGGCCCGTCTCGCCGGTGCGCCTGGCGGCCATCGTCGCGTTGCTGACGGTCATTGCCGGGAGTTCCCTGTGGACGATGTGATCCTCAGCGCCGCCGGACTGGGCTACACCTATCCCGGGGGCGAGGCGGCGCTGGACGGGCTGGACTTGGCTGTCCGGCGCGGCCGTACACTGGCCATTCTGGGACCCAACGGTGCCGGCAAGACCACATTGCTCCTGCATCTCAATGGCACTCTGAAGCCCCGAAGCGGTACGGTGTCACTGGAGGGTGTCCCGTGCGGATATTCACGCAGGGAACTGTCGCCGTGGCGCCGGCGGGTCGGCCTGGTGCTGCAGGAACCGGATGACCAGTTGTTCGCCGCCACCGTGTTCGAGGATGTCTCGTTCGGCCCGCTCAACCTGGGGTTGACTGAAACCGAGGCGCGCGCCCGGGTGGAGGAGGCACTGGACGCCCTCAGGATTGCGGATCTGGCCGAGCGCCCGACCCACATGCTTTCCTTCGGCCAGAAAAAGCGCGCTGCCATTGCCGGAGCGGTGGCCATGCGGCCCGAGATCCTGCTGCTGGATGAACCCACCGCCGGGCTGGATCACCGGGGGGCTGTGCATCTGCTCGCGGCGCTGGAGCGGCTGAAGGCAGCAGGCACCACCCTGGTGATTACGACCCACGACGTGGATCTGGCGTGGCGCTGGGCCGACGATGCCGCGTTGTTCGCAGCCGGCCGGGTGACAGCGCACGGTCCGACCGAGACGGTGCTGGGGGATTGCGAATCGCTGGCCGGCGCTTCGCTGAAACGGCCGTTTCTGCTGGAACTGGGCCTGAAGGCCCGCGCGTCGGGAAGGCTGGCCCCCGACGCGCCGTTGCCCCGCACGCGGGAGGAGGGGCTGGCACTGCTCGCCTGACGCGTTCTGTCCGGGGCATATGGCCTGCGCGGTGGTAACGCGCCGAAGTGCACGGGGAGCCGGAACCGCGGGACCTCTGGTGCCCGCCAACGGTTGGCTCAGGAAGGACATTCCGCCGGGAGGACGTTCCACGCGGCGGAAAACCGGCCACCCATAAGGGGAAACTTATGGGGAAGTCCGCAAGAATGTGTTGGATGCAGGATGTCGTCCTTTGTGGGCATGTAACGTAATTACATTATTAATCTGGTTTGCTGCTACACATCGACAAAGGAGTCCGAAATGAGTTCATGGCTGTCATCCATCGCTTCCATACCGGTGCGCAAGAAATTTGCGCGTGTGTCCAATGTCCCCATGGCCAGAACGGGTTCATCTTCCGGGACTTGTATCGAGACGATCACCCTGCCCGGCAGGACAGCCGGTGTCCCGACACCGGGCACGCTGTTCGCGGCGTTGGTGGTGGCGTTCTCGTCCACCGCCCTTGCCGCACAGGAGCCGCCCCGCGGCAGCAATGTGCCCGGCGCAGAGCTGGTGCCCCTGCCGGTGCTTGGCGGAGACCGGGTGACTTCCGGCTCTGCCTTCAACCCCGGTATCTCGATCATCGTGGACATGGTCCAGTACCACCAGAGTGGCTCGATCGAGGATCCGGCGGGCTTCGAGGGTGGCCACGATCACGGACATGGCCATGGCGATGATCACGGGCTTGAGGAGGGTTTCAATCTTCGGGAGACGGAACTGACCTTTACCGCCACAGTCGATCCCTATTTCGATGCCCTTGCCACGCTGGCGTTCGATGAGCATGGCGTCGAGGTGGAGGAGGCCTACGCCACCACCCGCAACCTGCCGGCGGGACTCCAGGTCAAGGTGGGCAAGTTCCTCTCCGATGTCGGCTACATCAATGCGCAGCACCCGCACGACTGGGCTTTCGTCGACCGGCCGCTGGTGAACGAGTTCCTGTTCGGGGATCACGGTCTGCAGGAGACCGGGGTGCAGTTGACCTGGATGCCGGCCACGCCGTTCTACAGCCAGTTCGGGATCGAGCTTCTTCAGGGTGAGTCTGACGGGATCTCGCCCTACGTGGGTGCGGGAAGGGTCGAGCACGTGACCGTGCTGCCGGATGCCGATGGCAATCCCGTCAGGGTCCGCTGGCGCGACGACAATCCCTTCAGCGACGAATCCGGCCCACGGTTGATCACGGGGTTCGCGAAGTTCGGCCCGGACCTTGGCTACGATCATGCGGCGCAGTTCGGCCTGTCCTATGGCTACGCCCGGGCGTTCCAGCGGGACGACCTGCATTCCAGCCTGCGGTATGAATCCTGGGAAGGCAGCGCATGGTTTGCCGGGCTGGACGCCGTTTACAAGTACGATGCCGGCCGCAACTACGGCCATGGGGATTGGGTCGTGCAAGGCGAATATTTCTACCGGGAAGTCGACGCCGATTTCCGGGAGATGCGTTTCCAGAACGGAAGCCTCGAGATCACGCATGCCGAATCGGCCACGGCCCGGCAGGACGGGCTCTATCTCCAGGCCCTTTACGGATTCGCCCCGCGCTGGCAGGCAGGCCTGCGTGCCGAGGCCCTGGGCCTGACCAACAGGAATGCCCTGGTCGAGGATGATTTTTTCGCCGACTTCGGGACCTCCTACCGATACGCCGGCAGTGTGACCTTCCGTCCGACCGAGTTCTCGATGTTTCGGGCCCAGCTCAATCGCTCGGATTATTACGATCAGGACCCGGAATGGGCATTCATGCTCCAGTTCCAGATGGCGCTGGGGGTGCACGGTGCCCACAAATTCTGATTCACGCAGTCGTGCGGGGCGGACAGGATCATCGGTGAACCGCGCGTTCTCTCCGGCACGGACGGCGCAAGGTTTCGCCGCCCGGGGAATCTGCAGACGACAGGAGATATGTTGATGTACAAGTTGTTGACCGGCCTGATCCTGCTGCTGGCAGCAGTGACGGCGCAAGCGACGGTTGAAGTGATTGCGACGACCTCGACCATGGGCATGCTGACCCGAACGGTGGGGGGCGACGCGGTTTCGGTTCGGGTACTCGCCCCGCCGGACCGGGATGCGCATTACCTGCAGGCACGCCCGAGCATGATGGCCGCCTTGAGGCGGGCCGATCTGGTGGTGTCCGTGGGCGCGGAACTGGAGGTCGGCTGGCTGCCGGCGGCCCTCCAGGGGGCGGCAAACCCGGCACTGAATCCCGGACAAATCGGCTATTTCGAGGCGGCGGCACAAGTGGAGCTGATCGGCGCAGGAGGTCCCGCGGATCGGGCACTTGGCGACGTTCATCCGACCGGAAATCCCCATGTCAACATGGATCCGGTGCGCATGGCGCAGGTGGGCCGCGCGCTGGCCGAACGTCTTGCACGCTTTGACGAGGCAAATGCGGAACGCTTCCGCGCAAACGCCGAGGCCTTCGCGCGCCAGGTGGAACAGCGCCTCCCGGTCTGGCAGGAACAGGTGAGCGGGGCACCGGGCATGATTGCCTACCACGAGGATGCCAGTTACCTGACGACCCGGCTGGGGGTTCCCGTCCTCGGCTACGTGGAGCCGCTGCCCGGCATTCCGCCCACCGCCAGACACCTCCGGGATTTGGTGCGGGAACTGGAAGGAAGCGAGGGTGTGGTGATCCGCGCCGCGCATCATCCCGAGCGCGGACCCCGGTTCATTGCCGAGGAACTGGGATGGACGCTGTACGCCCTGCCACTGGACCCGCCCCTGGACGCGGATGCCCGGGCCTACCTGGAGCTGATCGATCAGTGGGTGAAGGCGATGGCCGGCACCCTGTAGCGGCAATGGCGTCTTCGATGACATCCGAACCGGTGCTGCGCTGCGAGAAGCTGGTGGCGGGCTATGCGCGGCCGGTGGTCGGCCCGCTCAGTTTCGATCTCCACCCGGGCGAAGTGCTGGGTCTGCTGGGCAGCAACGGCGCCGGCAAGTCCACGGTCCTGAAGGCCATCACGGGCGTTGCCCGGGTGTTTGGCGGCAGTATCCGGAAACGGCCGGGCCTTCGGCTGGCGCACCATCGACAACTCCCGGTGCGCCCGCACGAGTTCCCCCTTACGGGCGAGGACCTGGTCCGGCTCACCGGCGCTGTCCACCGGAACCCGCCGGACGAGGTCTCCCGGTTACTGCATTGCCGTATGGATCAACTCAGCGGCGGGCAGTTCCAGATCGTGCAGATCTGGGCCTGTCTCGGCAGCCCGGCAGATCTGGTGCTTCTCGACGAACCCACGAACAACCTGGATCCCACCACGAATGCAGTGCTGAGCCGCCTGATCCGGGAGGAGCGCGACGGCCGGACCCTGCTGCTGGTCAGTCACGATGCGTCCTTCATCGAGGCCGTCTGCTCACGCAGTTTCCCGGTGGACCGCTGATGTTTGAACTGCTCCTCGATCCCCTGTTTCATCTGCCCTTCGTGACCGGACTGGTGCTCGCGCCCCTGGCGGCGGTGGCCGGTGTTTATCTGCGACTGCGTAACGAGTGGCTGGCCGCGCTGGCCTATGCACAGGTGGCTGCCGCCGGCGGCGTACTCGCGGTGGTGATACATGCGCCGGTCATGGCCGGGGCGCTGGTCGCGGCCGGCCTCGTCGCCATCGCCAAGGGTCTGCTTGAGCGGGCCGGCAATGATCATTTTGCCGTCTTCATCCTGATCGGCTGGGGTGTGGCCCTCGTGGCCGCGGCCTTCACGGCCCATGGAGACATGGTCAGCAAGTCGCTGATGGATGGGCAGCTTTACTTCACCGGCCAGGGGCATCTGGTGTCGGCACTCCTGCTTCTGGTTGTGGGGGCAGCGATCTTCCCCTGGCTTTCCAAACGGCTGCTGATGTCCTGCTTCTTCCCCGATCATTTCTCGGCTAATGGCATCCCGGCGTGGCGGCATCATGTTCTGTTCGATCTGCTGGTGGTGGCAGCTGTTGCGCTGGCGACGACGAGTTTTGGGGTCATGGCCGCGTTTGCGCTGGTGTTCGTGCCGCCCTGGATCGCCTGGGCGCTGTCCCGGGGCTGGCGATGGGTGCTGTTGCTCGCGGCGGCGATCGCGACGGTTGCCTATGTCATCGCATTTGTCCTTGCCATTGCGCTGGATCAGCCCTTTGGCCCGATGCTGGTGCTGACCTGCGGGGTGTTGAGCCTTCTGCGCCTGGCGGGCCGGTTGCGCAGACCGGTGCAGCCTTCAGTGGATCGATCCGTGGGTGCATGATCGCCGGCGGCCTGTGACGGCCGGCGATCGGGGTACCATGCGCGATCAGGAGGAACAGATCGACTCCCGAACGGGAGAAGGTATGACCGCAGCCGGCGTGTAGTCGGTTTCCGAATGCCCACAGTTGCCGTCGCCGGGCAGGCGTGCGCTCTCGGGTTGGATTTCCAATCCTCGATCTCTTATTCTTGGGCACCTTCTACGCTCACGCCACCGTCCCTGGCACCCGCCGCGCCTACGCAGGCGGCTTGCGATCATCCGAGACGGTCGGTGGAGTGGGGTCCGGCTGCCTGACAGTCAGATGCCCTCCGATCCTTCGGCCTCAATGACTATGCGGATCTATCTGAGTCTCGGTTCCAATCTGGGTGACCGGCGGGAAAACCTGCGGCAGGCCATCGGGCTGCTGCAGGCCCGGGGTCTCAAACGGCTGAGAGTCTCGCCGGTGGTGGAATCGCCGGCTTTGTTGCCGGACGACGCCCCCGCCGACTGGAATCTGCCTTACCTGAATCTGGCCCTGGAAGGCGAGGTCGGCTGCGAGCCCCGGCAGTTGCGGGAATGGATCGTCGATATCCAGGCGCGGATGGGGCGGGGCGACACATCTCGCTGGGCACCGCGCCCCATCGACATCGATATCCTGCTGTGGGGGGACCGGCAGCTTGCCGGGGGCGGCCTGACCATTCCGCATGCGGATCTGCATCGGCGGGGTTTTGTATTGGCGCCCATGGTCGCACTGGAACCGCGTCTGACCGTTCCCGGCCTCGGAAACCGGACCCTGCTGGACTGGTCGCGGGAACTGACGCACCACATTCCGCTGTGGATGGGCATCGTCAACGTGACCCCCGATTCGTTCTCCGACGGGGGCCTGTTCATGGACTGGAACCGGATCGAGCCGCACGTGGATGCCATGGTTTCGGCAGGTGCCCATATCATCGACATCGGTGCCGAATCGACCCGCCCGGGGGCGACGCCCCTCGGCGCCGCGGACGAGTGGGCGCGCCTGGAACCGGTGCTCACCCGGCTCTCGTCCAAATTCGCTCATGATCCCTTGCGCCCCTTGCTGAGCCTGGACACCTATCATCCCGAGGTGGCCCGGCGGGGACTGGAGCTGGGCGTGGACATCATCAATGACGTGAGCGGTCTGACCTCGCCCGGGATGCGGGAACTGGCACGTTCGAGCGGCAAGGACTGGATCGCCATGCATCACGTCAGCATCCCGGCCAGCAGGGACAGGGTTCTGCCGCCGGGTTGCGATCCGGTGGCCACCGTGGAGCACTGGCTGATGGCGCAGATGGAAAGCTGGGACAAGGCCGGTCTGGACCTCGGCCGGATCGTGTTCGACCCCGGCATCGGCTTCGGCAAGGACAGCCTGCAATCGTTGAAGCTGTTGCAGCAATCAGCCCGGTTCCGTCGTCATGGCCTGCGGGTCCTGGTCGGCCATTCGAGGAAGTCCTTCATGAAGGACTTCTCCAGCCCGGACGTGAGCGACAAGGACCTGACGACCCTGGGCGGCTCGTTGAATCTGTGTGCGCAGGGCGTGGACATCATCCGGATTCATAACGTGCCCATGCATGTCTCGGCTTATCGGGGCTGGGTACACCTTGTGACACCCGGGCTGTGATCTCTCAATAGGTTGTTCATTCGGAGGGTTGCTGCGATGCAGGGGGCTTCCCGTAGGAGCCCGGTCCTCCGGGCGAAGGGTGACTCACCGGTGCCGGACCGGATCGCCCAGGGGACTGGGCTCCTACGGTGCTGGGGTGTTTGCTTGGCACTTCGCCCGGAAGTGCGTATTCCGGCCCAACGTGACCGCCGTTTCCGGCATCGTGACCGTCCATTCCGGCCGCCGCGCCAAAATCGGTCACGATCAAACGGAATGATCGGTCACGTTCGCCGGAATGCGCATACCGACCAGAGCAACAACCAGGGGGGTAGGGTAGCCCGCTGCACGTGATGCGTTGGCGGGCTTTTTTGTGGGTGCTGGATCGCGTGGAAGCGGCCGAAAGAGATTAGATTACTCTGGGAAGAGATTCCTACACCGACGCTGCACTTCCATGAGCATCACCATATTGCTGGCGTTACTACCATGAGTCAAAACGCATTCGTCGAAGTTGGACGGCCCTTTCGGTATAACGACGTAGACTGCAGATGCGCCGACGATGGCCCCAAGCAGAAACGCAGCAACTATTGATGGATGAGCCAGATTCATTATTTTCTGGCGCTGCAAGGGTGGACCACCGGCCCAATGACTTCATCGAAAATGCCGCCTAGACTTTCCTGTGGGCGTTCGGCACGAAGGGCGAAGGCGGCCCCCGTGATGATGGTTGGATCGATGGCGGGGTTAGGTCCTAGGCCGAATTGCTGGATATGCAAGCGTAGAGACTGTTTGCCATGCGGCACTTGTTCGCTCATTTCTTCTTATTCAATACCGCATAGAATTGCTTCTTGGTTACTCCGGCTTGAGCAGCCATAGATGTGATCAGGTCTTGGCTAAAGGGTGATTTGGGGCAATCTACTGTGACTTTAAACAGACGGTTGTTTTCTTCCTTGACCCATTGTTCATGGGACGTGCCTTTTCTTGGTCTGGGCTTGAAGCCAAGATGCTTGAGTATCCGCTTAACGTCCTTGCACGTAAGCGGTGGATGTCGCCAGCCCATTAAACCTGATGGGCTGGCCCATTATGTCTGGAAATTGTGAGAGGCAAGGCTTTCTGAAACGCCCCATGTAAATCACTGTGCAAGCGGGTGCAACGCTGGATAAAGGCGTACCAGTGATATCGTAGACGCAAGGATAGAGGTGCCGGCCGATCCAAAAGCTGTTCAGCGAACTTCTCGTCTTCACCCTCAAGTGCGTCAATTAGGTAATCGACGATCATATCACCCAGCTTATCAATAACCTCTCTCTGGGATTCTCCTTGAACAGCCAAATTCAGATCGATACAGAACGCCTGCCATACTCCATGGCGGCTCTCTGCGAAACAACGAACGACTAGCTGTTTTGGTTGCATGGTGACTCCAGTCGACCGTTAAGACACAAAAAGGCCCCGCATGAGACACGGGACCTTCTTCGTTCAGATACATAATCATTATAGACGTCATATCTAGGAAAGTGCGACATTCGTCACAAAAACAATGGAGGTGCGGGAGGAAATGACCAAAAAGCTGACGGGCTGCACTCAGTTTGCGTATGGGCAGGATACGCTGACGCCAGCGCTTGGACTTCCCTGTGGGCGTCGGCATTGAGGGCGAAGGCGGCCCGGGGGTGAGGATAGCAGGCTGGTGGTGCGGGTGCAGGCCGCTAGGTGAAAACTGGTGACAGATTCAGTGACAACAGGCTTTCAGGCACGAAAAAGGGGGCCGGTCTTTATGACCTAACCCCCCGTATTTGCTTCTCTTTTTTGGCTCCCCGGGACGGGCTCGAACCGCCGACCTAGTGATTAACAGTCACGAAAATGCCCCAATTCGGTGCAATATCACGCAACGCTAATCAACGCCATTTACTATGAAGTAACAGCTACTTAGCGTCATTATTGCATTGTTCCATATTGAGCGGCATTGCTCTAAACTCCATACATACGCCATACATCCTGACCTAGTGACAGGAGATGAATCCGACCTAGTGACAGGGAATCATTGTGTGGCCCATGTATGGAGTCGACCATGAAAGCACAGAGCAACCGCGACCGCCTGACCCTGGCCCGGATTGATGCCTTCCAGTGCCCGCCCGGCAAGCAACAGGTGTTCTTGAGAGATACTCTTTCCCCCCGTCTCGCCGTCAGGGCAACACAGGGCGGAAAGGCGTTCGTCTTTGAGGGAACGCTAGACGGGAAGCTGATCCGTATCACGCTTGGGGATTGTCGAGACTGGCCGCTTGAATCCACATGGAGCGGGAAGGGTGCCAATCGAAAGGAAATCCAGCGTGGAGCCCGTCAGGAGGCCGCACGGCTGCAATCAATGGTGGATCAGGGCATAGACCCCCGTGAAGCGGAGAGAGAGCAGAAGGCCGCCAGAGCCGCCAAGCGGGCCGAGCAGGAGAGGGTGCGCAAAGAGGCCGAGGCCCGCGCCAAGCACACGACACGCGCCCTGCTGGAAGCGTATAGCCGACACCTGGAGGCGAAGGGCAAGCGAGCAAGCGCCGCCGCTACGCGAACCATGTTTGAGCGCCACGTTTTCACGCCCTTTCCCGAGGTGGCTGACAAACCTGCCCGGGACGTGGCCCCGCTTGAGATTGCCGCCATAGTTCGCAGAGTGATGGAGAAGGGGAAGGAGAGGACCGCCGGGGCATTGAGAAGCTATCTGAGCGCCGCGTACAACGCCGCCGCCCGTGCGCCCTTTGATGCCCGCCTGCCGTCCGACCTGATCCCGTTTGCCGTCGAGGTGAACCCCGTCCAGCCTATCGCCGCGATCCCGGTCAAACCTCGTGACCGGACTCTAACGCCCGATGAGCTACGCGCCTATATGAATGGCCTGGGCGACGAACTGGCCGACCAGGCGTTGAGGCTTGCCCTGTATGCGGGAGGGCAACGTATCGCGCAACTCCTGCGGGCGAGGGTGGAGGACTGGAGCCCGGATACCAAGACAATGCGACTTTTTGACGCTAAGGGGCGCCGCCAGACCCCGAGGGAACACCTGTTGCCGCTGGCACCGAAAGCCGCCGCGATGGTTTCCGATCTGGTGACCCGGGCGAAGGAGCAGGACGCCCCACATCTTTTTTTCCAGCGACGCCGCCGCATGGACGCCGGAACCCCCGGAAAACGCCTTGCCGAGATAGCCGCCGCGATGGGTGGCGAGCCTTTCACCGTGGCCGACGTGCGCCGCACCTGTGAAACCCTGCTTGCAGGAATGGGGATAAGCCGGGAGATCCGCGCCCAACTCCTGAGCCACGGACTTGCAGGCGTACAGGTGGCCCATTATGACCGCCATTCATACGCCGATGAGAAGCGCCGGGCGCTGGCGAAGTGGGAAAGGAGGCTTGCAGCCATAGCCGCCGAGAAACCCGCCAAGGTGGTGAATATACGGGGGGGCAAGTGATGGTCGAAAAGTTGAAAGCCCGCTTCGACGCCGCCGCGCAAGCGACCAGGGCGCTTCACGCGAGAGCCAAGACCATTGAGCTGCCCGCCGACCACATGGCCCAACTGGGGCGCCTGAGAAGTGACGTGGAGAGCCTTCCCGACGAAATGGACCGCGCCATAGAGGCCGAGGGCAAGCACGGGCACAAGGCACCGCTGGTGCGTCTGCTGGACCAGGCGTTTCAGCATCATGAGGATGGAAAGGACCTTCGGTTTACTTGGCTGAAGCTTCACGACGCATGGGCGCGGGCGCTGGAGGATTATCACCTTTGGGAAACGCGCACGATGGCTGCCGACAAGGGGCGCAAGGGCGCTGAAGCGCGATGGGCAAGCAAGGACGATGTTCAGGCCGCAATAAAGCGGGTTGCGCTTCGGCTTGATGAGCTTGGGGACTACCTACAGCCCGTGGAACTGTGGCCCCAACTGTATGCGGAACTTGAGTCGGCTGGATTCCGCGACATTAAAGAAAAGACGGTCAACGGCAAGGCATTTTATGACTTGGGGTCCGGGTCCATCACATACGACGCCTTCCGAAAGCAGGTGCAACGCCTGCGCAAGTAATCCTGCCGTCGCACTTTCAGGGTGCGACATAGCCCAGCTATTCGCCTATCGGTTTGTATAAAGCACCTGACGCATAAACCCATTGCGATAGGTGCAAAAGCATGACCGACACAATCAAGTATGGCGCCAGCACGGAGGAGGTTGCCCGATTTGCGCATGTGCAGCCGTCCACCGTTCGGGAGCACTATTGCCGCCGGGGCTCTTACTACGGTTTGATCCCTCGCAAGCTGCCAAACGGTCGGCTTGATTGGCCGGCGGACTACGAGGCACGGATGCTGTCCATCAAGGATGGGGAGGCCGCCTGATGCCCAGAAAAGGGAACCCCCGAGCCGGGGCAACGGCGACGGGGGCGGCAGGGGCACAGATTCAATTACTGAGCGAACTGTACGGTGATTCTACCACGCCCCCGCCGCCCGTCCATCCTGCCTTGTGTCGAAATTGCGGTATTCAGTGGTCAAGACCCGAGTCGAGGCCCTGGGCGACCATGTGCCCGACGTGCTGGCGCTGGTCTCTTGCCAAACGTCACGTGAAGGCCGCCCGCAACCTGGTGGGGGGTGGACGATGACCGCCCGCAAACTGCCGCCCTATGGCCGCCAGATAGCCGAGGCCCTTCGTGGAGACTTGTCCGGCTGGTGGGGCACCAGTGCGGACGGTAAGAACCCGAGCATCATCGTCTGCTGCGGATCGGATGCCTGGACCGTGGCCCGTGAATGGCACGACCACCGCCTTGTCACTCTATGCCCGCCCGATGCCGACCCCTGGTCCTTCGACTGGCGCTTTTGCGCCGCGTCCGAGCCGCTGCTGCTGTGGCGATGTGGGGCCGTGGACGGCAATCATCTGATGGAAACCGTCCGGGCAATCCTATCGGATGGCACAAACAGGATTTTCGACATTCACGCCGGCATCCGGTACAGGGCGCAGGTGAAGGGGGACCGCCATGAGCGTGCGGCATGATGATGTTGATATTGAAGTGACTCCGCGCTCTAGCCCTGACGATGGCGAGACCAAGAAGTCGGCGGCCACCATACTGGTGGAGCTTGCGCAGAAGAAGTACAGGTTCGGGATATCCGGGGATGGCGAGTGTTTCGCGGTCCCGCTGTCCGGCCCCAAGGTGGTCGCGACCTTAAGAGGTAATCGTCAGTCACTTCGGGGCCAGCTTGCCCGGGATTATTTCCGAACTGCTGGCCGTGCCGCGCCTCAGCAGGCCCTGGCCGACGCGCTCTTGGTTATCGAGGGTATGGCGCAGGAGTCCGCACCGGAAGATTTATACCTTCGTGTCGCTGAGCATGGCGGCGCGCACTGGCTGGACCTTGGGGACAATACGGGCCGCGCAGTGCGCATAACGGGTAGCGGGTGGGAGATTGTTGATAAGCCTCCCGTCCTGTTCAAGCGCACGGCACTAAACGGCGCACTACCCGAGCCTGAACGCGGCGCGGATATGTCCATCCTGTGGGACATGCTGAATGTAGCCGAGAACGACCGCCCCCTGGTTGCGGCATGGCTGACGTCAGCATTCTTCGGAGAGATAGCCCATTGCGTGCTCTCGTTCATGGGCGAACAGGGAACCGGGAAGACGACCGCAGGCAAAATGCTGATCCGTGCCATTGACCCCGGGCCTGTGCCCATCCGCAAACCGCCAAGAGACGCAGAGGCGTGGGTGACTGCTGCCGCAGGGTCATGGGTTGTGGGTTTGGACAACCTATCCGATATCGCGGACTGGCTGAGTGATTCAATCTGCCGTGCTGTAACTGGTGATGGCGACGTGCGCCGCAAGCTGTACACCGACGGAGAACACGCGGTCTTTTCCTTTCGCCGCTGCGTCCTGATAAACGGTATCGACCTGGGCACGCTTCGCGGCGACCTCGCGGAGCGGATGCTGCCCATCCATCTGGAGATTATTCCCGATGACAAGCGCCGGTGCGATTCCGATATCTGGCCCCTGTGGGATAGGGTGCACCCCAAGGTGCTGGGGGCAGTTTTGGACCTGGTTGCGGGTGTCGCGGGTGTACTTCCCTCTGTCCGTCTTGACTCCAAACCCCGGATGGCCGACTTCGTGCGCATCCTCGCGGCCACCGACAGGGTGATGGGGACGAGCGGACTCACCTACTACATGAGCAAGCAGGGCGCGATGGCGGCTGACTCCCTGGAGGGGGACACCTTCGTCTCGGCAATCGCCAAGCAATACCCGGGCGGGTTCTCTGGGACGTCTGCCGAGCTGCTGGGCAGCATCACGCCGGAGCGGCCCCCGAAAGGCTGGCCCGCAAACGCACGGAGCGTGACAGCACGGCTGAAACGCCAGGCCCCGGTCATGCGCAAGGCCGGATGGCGTGTTGACCACGACGACGGCGTTAACCACGACAAGGTAGTGAGGTGGGACGTCCGTCCTCCTGAGATTGCCCGTATTTCATACCCGCAACACCCGCAAGACCCGCACACCTACCAAGAGAGAGGCCGGAATCCTGACCCGCAATACCCGCAACCCCCGCGCTATGCGGGTAATGCGGGGAAAGCGGGCATGGATTGCAGACCATCTCAGGACGACGACCCCGGAGTCTGCCCCCGCTGTGGTGGTGAGGGTTGTGGTTACTGCAAACCATTTTGAGCGAGGCGATGACATGAAAACGACCTTCTGGAGCACTGCAAACAAGGCTTTCTCGCAGGCCGAGCGCAACGCGTACAACCGTTTTCGTATAGAGCTTTATCTGGAGGCGGACCGGCTGCGCGACCGCATGAGCATGGACGACCCGGCAATGGCCCATGCCCGCGACCTAATGGAGATGATTTGCACCATGCCGATGATGGAGCGCTGACCGTGGACGTGCACGCCGCGCTGATTTCGGGATTCTGGCTGATCGGGTGGGGCTGACGCATGCCGCGTAAGCGTGTGCCCGACAACCTGGCCTTGATGACCCACGACGAGGTGGGCGCCGAGCTAGGCGTGTCGGGTGCCTTGGTGGGACTCATCGAGCGCCGGGCACTGGCGAAGCTAAAGGCGGCACTGCAGGCGAGAGGCGTCACGGCTGCCGACCTGGCGGGCGATGCAGAACCGGATGGGACGCGAGCTTGGACGGGCGAGAAGTGAGGGGGAGGGGGTGTCCGAAAGTGGAATGGCAACGCCTGACGGACCGCAAGGGGCAGTCACGAATTATCGCAACTAAGGATTCCCGCGTGCGCGGGTAAGGAGAAGAAGGCATGACGAACAGATTTGCACCACCTGAAACGCTGGCCGCGCCCGAGGCGGATATCTACCGGCGATTGCAGGCCGACTACGACGTGCAGGACGCGCCCGGCCTGGTGCTCCTGCACCAACTCTGCCGGTCACTCCAGTTAGCCCGGGAGGCGCGGGAGCAGATCGACCGGGACGGGCTGTTGATGGACGGCAAGGCGCACCCGCTTTGTGGCGTCCTGCGTGACGCGGAGAAGCAGGCCGCCGCCACCATGCGGCAACTGAACTTCGATACCGAGCCCCTGAAGGCTGTGGGCCGTCCGCCCATGGCCGCGTGAGGTGAACCGTGCCGACGAACAGAACCCGAAAACTGCGTAGTTCCGCCCTGGATGCCTGGTGCCGGGGCGAATTGCTCAATGGGCCGTGCTGGCTGGCTGGGCTTGGGTATCACAGCTACCTGCCGGAGACGATTTGTGACGACGAGCGGATGCGCCGGGACTGGGAGCGCCACCGGGATCAATTGCTTGCCGAGTGGAGCGCCACGAACGCCGGAACCCGCCCGTTTGCCTGGTGGAAGTTTGATGCCCCGGAGCCGCGCCCCGAGGCTGAGGCCGAGCGTGAGTATCTGGCCCGTCACGGGCTTCTGACCGACGAGGAACAGACCCATGAATGAACGCAAATTGCCCGATTGGAACGCCATTGCCGAGGGTTCCGCCTTGACCGCGCTGGAGGTGAAGGCCGAGAACTTCGCGCAGTCCGTGCCCGACCTTACGGACTCACTCAAGACCCTGGCCCGGGATATCCGCGCTGCCCTGGAGGGTGCCGCCGATGAGTGATTACGCGGACGTAAACGAGTTGATTCCCGAGTCCCCGCCACGCGAGACACTGCCGGAGTCCTGGCAAGGCCCCATGACGCTGCTGGAGAAAACCATCCACATACAAGCACTGAGTTTGCAGATGGCGGAACTCACCTTCCGCCGTGCCGTTGAGCATATCGAGTCGGGTGAACCCCAGGCCGCTGCCCGGCTGCTGACCGTTGCCGATGAGCGCATTCATGACCTGCTGGCACCCAAGGAGCATTGACAATGCCCGGGCAGTGTATAAACTTACAGTATTGCTCCCGCTGGCCCGTGCGCGACGTGCGAGGCCAGACCCACCGGAGCGAGTGCGCGACGCACTGCACAGGACCGGCAACGCCGGACGTTTAACTGTGGAGAGGTCGCCATGACTGAAAATCTCCTGTTTGAACTCAAGGCCGCGACCACGCCGCAAGGCATCGTGGAAGGCATTGCTTCGCCCTATGGCGAGCAGGATGCCCAGGGCGACGTGGTGATGCCTGGTGCGTTTAGCGACACCCTAAAAAAGCGCCTCCCGGCGATGCTGCTTCACCACGATCAATCGAAAGTTGCGGGCAAGTGGTCCGAGGTGCGCGAGACGGACGCCGGGCTGCTGGTACGCGGTCAACTCGCGCTAAAGACAGACGCCGGACGTGAAGCTTACGAGCTATCGAAGGCAGACGCCGTTGGCCTGTCCATCGGCTTCAGGCTTGCCGAGGGTGGCGCGGACTATGCGCATGGTGCCCGGATACTGAAGAAGCTGGATCTATTCGAGATTAGCTTTGTGGGTGTCCCTGCGGCTGCTGGTGCCCGTCTGACCGGGGTCAAGAATCTATCCGTGGATATCACTTCCCCGCGCACCCTGGAATCCGCCTTGCGCGAAGTCGGCTTGTCCGCCAGACAGGCCAAACGGCTCATGTCCGGCGGCTACCGCGAACTTCTCAAAACCGATGAGCAGGCCGAGGCCGAAGAACTGGCCGAGGCACTGCGCGAACTGAACAACCTATTCGCTTCCTGACGGAGTACGAACGATGGAACTCAAGCAGATTATCGAAGAAAACAAGGCCGCCGTTGAGCAGTTCGGCGGCAAGATCAAAACCATGGGCGAGGCCGTCCACGAGTTGCAGAATCGGCTTCACGAGGTCGAGCAGAAAGGCGCTGGCGGGATGCGTCCCGCGAACTCCGGGACCGTGCATGACTTCGGACGCGCCGTGGTGGAGTCCGAGCAGTTCAAGGCCCTGGCCTCGGGCAACGCCAAGCATGTGAAAATGAGCTTGGACGTGGACCTGCTGTCGAAGAACACGCTTACCGGCGATGAAGGTTCCCCTGCACAGCCCGGGTCAACGCTCAGTCCCGCGACCCGGATGCCCGGTATTGTCATGCCTGCCGAGCGGTCCTTGCGTATCCGCGACCTGCTGCCGGTCATGCAGGCGGATTCCAACCTGGTGGAGGTCACGCGGGAACTGGCGTTCTCCAACAATGCCGCGCCCCAGGCGTCCGAGGGTGCCGAGAAGGCCGAAACGGATCTGACCTTTGAACTGATCGAGGCCCCCGTGCGCACCATCGCGCACTTCATCAAGGTATCCAAGCAGGCATTGAGCGATCAGGCCGCCTTGGGCCTCTACCTGGATCGGCGGATGCGTTACGGGGTCGGGCTGGCCGAGGAAGTGCAGGTGCTTACCGGCAACGGCACCGGGTCGAATATGTCCGGCCTGATCCAGAACGCGACCGCCTTCACCGGACCCGCCACCGGCGATACCCACCTGGATACCCTGTCCCGGGCAATCGAGCAGGTGGAGGTGGCGGATTATTCGGCCTCCGGCATCGTGCTGAACGTCGCTGACTGGCGAGCAATCACGCGCCTGAAGGATAACGAGGACCGCTACCTTATGGGCGGCCCTGCGGCCTCTGCTGCGATGCTGTGGGGGCTTCCCGTGGTGCCGTCGAACTCCATGCCGCAAGGTCAGTTCTTGGTGGCCGACTTCAACCGGGCGGCCATTTTGTGGGATCGGCAGAATGTCACCGTGGAGATGTTCGAGCAGGACGAAACCAACGTCCAGCGGAACCTGGTGACGATTCGGGCGGAGATGCGCAGCACGGTGACCGTGATCCTTCCGACTGCGATTGTGCATGGTAGCTTCTAAGGGCGAGTAAACCCTGTGGGCTGACCCGGCCTGCCCGAAGGGTAAAGCCGCCTTGCGTGATGCCGGGCGGCTTTTTTATGGGTGCAAGGCGGGCAGGACAAGGAGTGCCGGGCCTTGCTGCTGGAGCAGGTGGAGCCAGCGAAGAAACAGGGAAGGCCGGAGGGTGGAGGTAAAGCGGATAATATCCGGTTAAGTTACGGCACATCCCAACAGCACACCATCGCCCGCCTGAAACGCGATAACCCCCAGCTTGCAGAATCCGTGATCCGTGGCGAACTCACGGCACATGCTGCGGCCATTGCAGCCTGGAGAGGGTGGACCGCCAACGCGTGCGCTGACTTCCCTGTGCGGTGCGTCGCGGCTTAGAGGCGAAGGCGGCCCGGGCAGAGGATAGCAGGGTGTCCATGCCCTGCCAGTTTGCGCCATACACCCGCCATACAAATTCCCCAGAAACGAAAAAGGCCACCTATCGAAAGTGGCCTAAGTCATTGTTTTTATGGCTCCCCGGGACGGGCTCGAACCGCCGACCTAGTGATTAACAGTCACCCGCTCTACCGACTGAGCTACCGGGGAATGAAGCCGCGCATCTTATAGGAAGCGGCGGATCACGGTCAAGGCAGGGGGAGGGCCTTCAGCCCTCCACCGCCTGGTGAATACGCGCCACCGCCTGCTTGAGATTGTCCATGCTGGTGGCGAACGAGATCCGCACATGGCCGTCGGCGCCGAAGGCGGAGCCGGGCACCAGGGCCACGCCGTTCTCCAGCAGCCGTTCGGAAAAGGCCGTGTCGGTCTCAAGGCCCAGGGACTGCATGGCGCCCTTGATGCTTGGCAGGCAATAAAACGTGCCATCGCAGGGCAGGCATTCCACGCCCGGTATGGCATTCAGGGCTTCCACCAGGTAGTCGTGGCGCTGCTCGAAGGCGCTGCGCATGGTGGCCACGCAGCTCTGGTCCCCCTTGAGCGCCGCCTCGGCCGCCGCCTGGGCGATGGAGGTGGGGTTGGAGGTGCTCTGGGACTGAATCTTCTTCATGGCGCCGATGAGCTTCTTTGGGCCCCCCGCGTAGCCGATGCGCCATCCGGTCATGGAGTAGGCCTTGGAGACACCGTTGAGCACGATGGTGCGGTCATAGAGCTCGGGGCAGGCCATGAGGATGTTGCAGAAGGACTGATCCCTGAACAGGATGTGCTCGTACATGTCGTCGGTGGCCACCAGCACCTGCGGGTGGCGCAACAGCACGTCGCCCAGCGCGCGCAGCTCTTCGCGGCTGTAGGCCACTCCGGTGGGGTTGGAGGGACTGTTGAGCATCAGCAGCCGGGTGCGCCCGGTGATCGCCGCCTCAAGCTGCTCCGGGGTCATCTTGAAGCCCTGGGTCTGATCCGTGTACACGATCACGGGCGTGCCATCGGCCAGCAGGGTCATGTCCGGGTAGGATACCCAGTAGGGCGCCGGGATGATCACCTCGTCGCCCTCGTCCAGCAGGGCCTCCAGCAGGTTGAAGATGCTGTGCTTGCCGCCGCAGGAAACCAGGATCTGGTCCGCTTCATAGGTCAGCCCGTTGTCACGGCTGAACTTGTCGATGATGGCCAGCTTCAGGCTCGCGATGCCGTCCACCGCGGTGTACTTGGTCTTGCCCGCGTGCAGGGCGGCGATGGCCGCTTCCTTGATATGCTCGGGCGTGTCGAAATCGGGCTCACCGGCACCCAGGCCGATGATGTCGCGGCCCTGGGCCCTGAGCTGCGCGGCCAGGGCGGTTACCGCCAGGGTGGGGGAGGGCTTGATGCGCTGAACGCGGGTGGAAAGCTTGATGTCCAAGGTCGTGTCCGGTATGTCAGGTTGTGGATGGGGCGGTTGGGAGGGCCGTGCCGGGACAATACCCGATCACGGCGCAAAACATATGAATGATACGCAAAGACGGCGGTTAAGATAAGCCCAATGACCCGGCAATTTTCCCTCAAGACGGCCTATTCGCCGGCCGGCGACCAGCCCGGGGCCATTTCCCGGCTGGTGGAAGGGCTGGACGACGGTCTGGCCCATCAGGTCCTGCTGGGGGTGACCGGCTCCGGCAAGACCTTCACCATCGCCAACGTCATCCAGCGCACGGGCCGCCCGACCATCATCCTCGCCCCCAACAAGACCCTGGCGGCCCAGCTCTACGGGGAGATGAAGGAATATTTCCCGGACAATGCGGTGGAGTATTTCGTCTCCTATTACGACTACTACCAGCCGGAGGCCTACGTGCCGTCCTCGGACACCTTCATCGAGAAGGATGCCTCCATCAATGACCATATCGAGCAGATGCGCCTGTCCGCCACCCGGGCCCTGCTGGAGCGGCGCGATGCCATCATCGTGGCCAGTGTGTCGGCCATATACGGTCTGGGCGATGTGAATGCCTATCTCGCGATGGTGCTGCACCTGAAGCGGGGTGACCGGGTGGACCAGCGCGGCATCCTGCGGCGACTGGCGGAACTGCAGTACACCCGCAACGACATGGAACTGCGCCGGGGCACCTACCGGGTGCGCGGAGAGGTGATCGACATCCATCCGGCCGAGTCCGAGCGGGAGGCGGTGCGCCTGGAACTGTTCGACGATGAACTGGAGCAGTTGTCCTATTTCGACCCGCTCACCGGGGAGGTGCTGCGCCGGGTGCCGCGGCTGACCATCTACCCCAAGACCCACTACGTCACCCCGCGGGAGACGCTCCTGGCGGCGGTGGAGCAGATCAAGGAGGAACTGCGCGGGCGCCTGGAGCAGCTGCGTGTCGCGGACAAGCTGGTGGAGGCGCAGCGCCTGGAGCAGCGCACCCTGTTCGACATCGAGATGATCCTGGAGGTGGGCTACTGCTCGGGCATCGAGAACTACTCCCGTTACCTCTCCGGACGCGAGGCGGGTCAGCCGCCGCCATGCTTCTTCGATTACCTGCCCGAGGATGCCCTGCTGGTGGTGGACGAGAGCCACGTGACGATTCCACAGCTGGGCGGCATGTACCGTGGTGACCGCTCCCGCAAGGAGACGCTGGTGGAGTACGGCTTCCGGCTGCCATCGGCCCTGGACAACCGGCCGCTGCGCTTCGAGGAGTTCGAGGATCTTTCACCCCAGACCATCTACGTGTCCGCCACGCCGGGCCCTTACGAACTGGAGCATGCGGGTCAGGTAGTGGAACAGGTAGTGCGTCCCACGGGACTGGTGGATCCGCAGGTGGAGGTGCGCCCGGCCGCAACCCAGGTGGACGACGTGCTTTCCGAGATTCATGCCCGTGTCGCGGCGGACCAGCGGGTGCTGATCACCACGCTGACCAAGCGCATGGCCGAGGATCTGACCGATTACCTGCAGGAACACGGGGTGCGGGTGCGCTACCTGCATTCGGATATCGACACCGTGGAGCGGGTGGAGATCATCCGCGACCTGCGCCTGGGCGAGTTCGACGTGCTGGTGGGCATCAACCTGTTGCGCGAGGGGCTGGACATGCCGGAGGTGTCCCTGGTGGCCATCTTCGACGCGGACAAGGAGGGTTTCCTGCGCTCCGACCGCTCGCTCATCCAGACCATCGGCCGGGCCGCGCGCAACGTGCATGGCAGTGCGATCCTCTATGCGGACAGGATCACGGGCTCCATGGCCCGTGCCATGGAGGAGACGGAACGGCGCCGGGAGAAGCAGCTCGCCTTCAATGCCGAACACGGCATTACGCCCAAGAGTATCGAGAAGCGCGTCGCCGATATCATGGAAGGGGCCTATGCCGGGGGTGCCATGGCATCGCCGCGGCGCTTCGCCCGCGTGGCCGAGGACGAGCGCGCATATGCCCTGCCGCCGGAGAAGGCCATCAAGGAGATCGCCGCGCTGGAAAGCCGAATGTTCGAGCATGCCCGCAATCTGGAGTTCGAGGAGGCCGCCCGCCTGCGGGATCGCATCGAGCACCTGCGCAAGGGCAGCCTGGGCATGCCGGAGGTGACTGCCGGATGAGGGGCAACGTCCTGGCGGGCGTATTGCTGTTACTGGTCCTGCCGTTCTGTGCCGTCGATGCCGGGGATGATGCCGCGGAACAGGCGGTGCGGGTCCTGGATCCGGATTCGGACCTGGTGGGTGAACTGTTGACGGTCCATGCCCGTTACGAGGACACGCTGATCGACATCGCGCGCGCCCATGGACTGGGGTATCAGGCGATCCGCAATGCCAACCCCGGCGTGGACCCCTGGGTTCCGGGGGAGGGGACCCCGGTGGTGCTGCCCCGTCAACATGTGCTGCCCCGGACCCGGCGTTCCGGGATCGTCATCAACCTGCCCGAGATGCGGCTCTACGATTTCACGCCGGGAGACGGCGAGCTGATGACCTACCCGGTGAGCATCGGACGCATGGACTGGTCCACGCCGGTGGGCACTCTGTCCGTGATCGAGAAGACCGAGCGGCCCGCCTGGCATCCGCCCGCGTCCGTGCGCGAAGCCTACGCGGCCCGGGGGCAGTCTCTGCCGGCCCGGGTCCCGCCGGGGCCCGACAATCCGCTGGGTGATTTCGCCATGCGCCTGAGCCGGCCCAGTTACCTGATTCACGGCACCAACTGGCCTGAAGGCATCGGCATGCGGGCCACACACGGCTGCATCCGCCTCGGGCCGGCGGACATCGAGCATCTCTTCAGCCGCATCCCGGTCGGCACGCACGTGCATATCGTGAACGAGCCCGTGAAAGCGGGCTGGTCCGGCGATACGTTGTACCTGGAGGCCCATCCGGTCCTGGAGGAACTGCAGGAACCCAACAATCTGACCCCGGCCGTGCGGGCCGTGGTGGCCGCCACGGGCTCGCGCATGGCCCGGGTGGACTGGGACGCGGTCCACCAGGTGGCCATGGCGCGCACCGGCATCCCGGAGCCGGTGGGGGTGTTCGATCAGGGGCCGGGGATCACCGAAACCGCCGGCACCCGTCCCCCGGCCCCCGAGGACAGGGGACCAACGGGCGAAGGCGAGGCGAAGCATTGGTACGTGCAGATGGGCAGTTTCAGTATGGCTGACAACGCGCAAAGGCTGGCTTCACGCCTGAAACAGGCGGGATTCACGGTGCGGTTGGACGATGAGCGGCGGGAACGGCAGACCCTGACCCGGGTGCTGGTGGGGCCCGCGAGCACTGCCGGGGAGGCGAGGGCCCTGGCGGAAGTGATCCGCGAGGCGTTGGGCGAGAACGGCCATGTGGTCAGTCTGAATGCATCGGGTGAGGCCGCTTTGCGGTAGTTTCATTCCCGGCAGTCGGAAACCCCCGAACGCATCCGTTCGTTTCCGCCCCCCACGTTCCACTGCGGGCCTGCCTGGCCCGGGCGCGCGTGTGGCTGCGCGCCGGGTTGCGCCGTCCCTACTTCGGAGTGCCGCGCTCGTACATGCGATCCATGGCCTCCCGAAGCCGTGCGGTCTCCTCCAGTGCCGCATCGGCCTTGCGGTTGGCCTCGGCAGCCAGGTCGCGGGCCTCGTTGGCGGTGCGGGTGGCCTGCTCGGCGGCCAAGCGTGCCTGACGGGCCTCGGTGCGGGCCTGGCTCGCTTCTGCGGTGGCCTCATCCGCCGTGGAGCGGGCCTGCTGAAGATCCGCGGTGGTGGCGCAACCGCCCAGCAGGGCGAGTGACAGAGCCAGCGCGGAAAGTGCGCTCAAACGTTGTATGGTTCCGGACATCATGATCTCCCCGACAATGAGTGGAATCGGCTGCAGGGGCAACCCGACGACTGATTCGGGTTGGCGCAACCGCCTGAACTGCATGGAACGGCAATGGCAGCCTGCTTTGCCGGATCCGACCATGGAACGGGTCGGTGTGTCTTTACCCGGCCGAACCCTGCCTGCACCAGGTAGGCGCAGTCCGTGGCGGGCACGCGCTCCTTTGGTGCAACATCACACCAAGTATATTCCACAACACAATGATTACAAATATAAATGCATATGGCATGCACTGTGCTTGGTTATACGCGTGACCGACTGGACTGTGTCTCTGCATCTTGTTGGCCATGTCTCAAAACTCCTCCTGCTTTGGGGTGCCTCGTGCACCCCTTTTTTTCGATTGCAAGGGGCGAAGAACGGGTCGGCCCGGATGACGGGGGCCAGTGCCGCGGACGCATCACCCGGTGGTGTGCCGATCCTGGCCGCGTCGGCGGACCGTGGATCGGGCGCTTTCGGTACAATGGCAAACTCGTTCAAGCACGCAAGGTCGAAACGATGTCTCTGGGCCCGGTCATGCTCGATCTGCAGGGCGTTTCGCTGTCCCGGACGGAAGCGCGCCTGCTGGCTCATTCGCGCGCGGGCGGCGTGATCCTGTTCACCCGCAATTTCGAGTCTGTCGCGCAACTCACGGAACTCGTCCGGGAGATCCATGCCCTGCGTACGCCACGGCTTCTCGTGGCCGTGGACCACGAAGGGGGCCGGGTGCAGCGCTTCCGGGAAGGCTTCACCCGGTTGCCTGCGGCGGCGCGGCTGGGGGAATGTCATGACCGCGACCCGGCACGTGCACGGGAGCTGTCACGCATGGCCGGATGGCTGATGGCGTCTGAGTTGCGCGCGGTGGGAGTCGATTTCAGTTTCGCCCCGGTCCTGGATCTGTCCCACGGCCTGAGCGGGGTTATCGGAGACCGGGCGTTTCATCGGGACGCCGAGGTGGTGGCCGATCTGGCCCGTCATTTCATGAGTGGCATGGGGCACGCTGGCATGGCAGCGGTGGGGAAGCATTTTCCCGGCCACGGCGGGGTACGCGAGGACTCCCACCTGGCGCTGCCGGTGGACCGGCGCGATCCGGCGGACCTGGACGGCGATATCCTGCCTTTTGAGCGCATGATTCATTACGGGCTGGCCGGGATCATGCCTGCCCACGTGATCTACGAACAATGCGATTCGCTGCCGGCTGGATTCTCCAGCCATTGGTTGCGCGGGGTGCTGCGTGAACGGCTGGGCTTCGCGGGCGTGATCTTCAGCGACGATCTGAGCATGGCCGGCGCCGAGTGCATGGGTGATTTTCCGGAGCGGGCCCGCGCCGCGCTCGGGGCGGGTTGCGACATGGTGCTTGTCTGCAATCATCCGGATGCCGCGGTGCGGGTCCTGGACGCCCTCGACGAGGAGCCGGATCCGGTCTCCATCGCGCGGCTGGTCCGCATGCACGGACGCAAGGGCATCGCCTGGGACGTGCTCGTGGAGTCCGCTGCCTGGCGCCGGGCACGGCAGGCGATGGAAAACCTTGATGACTCGCCGCTTCTGGAACTGGATGTCTAGCCCGCATATCTCCCCATCGTTCCTGGCGAGCACAGCCCGTCACGGCGAGCGGATCGGCCGGCCGCGTCGGAGTTATGATCAACGTGCCCGCCGGAGGCGAATCGCGTCTTGCGGGTACTGCCGGGCGGCTGGTCTTGGCCGTGTGGCATGCCTATAATGCGGCACTTTGTCTGAAAGCGACCCTGCTCCGGAGACATACCGTTATGGCTGACAAGCTGCTGATCGTCATGGTCAACACCGACCCCACCAACCCGTCGGAACTGGGGGCGCCATTCTTCCAGGCCACCGTGGCCGCCGCCATGGAATACGAAGTGGAGGTGATCATGACCGGGCGCGCCGGCGAACTTGCCAGGAAGGGCGTGGCGGAGAAGCTGTTCATCCAGGAAGGAAGCCCCAGATCGGTGTATGACTTCATCAAGGATGCAGCCGAAGCGGGCGTCAAGTTCAAGGTCTGTACGCCCACCCTGGACCTGTGGGGCGATGACCTGATTCCCGAGATCGATGAAACCGTCGGTGGCGCGTACGTGATCAGCGAGGCCATGGACGACAACACCGTCACTTTCACGTATTGACGGGTCAGGGTGTCATCCTCGGCCGTCGGCGGTAAGCTGGCACAATGACGATCACTGCCGAACAGGCGGCGCGGGTATGGCGCGAAGCGGACTGCCTTCACGACCGGGCATCGGTGGAACAGGCCCTGGATCGTCTGGGCCGCGAGATCACGCAAGTCCTGGGCGATCGCGACCCGCTCATCCTCTGCGTCATGAATGGCGGCCTGGTGGCCGCCGGCCACCTTCTCACCCGGCTGAACTTCCCCCTGCAGCTGGATTATCTGCATGCCACCCGCTACCGGGGAGACGTCGAGGGGGCCGCGGAACTTCATTGGCTGGTGCGTCCCCAGTTTCCGCTGGAAGGCCGTACCGTTCTGGTGATCGACGATATCCTGGACGAGGGCCGAACGCTGTCGGGCATCCTGGACTACTGCCATCAGCATGATGCCGCCGCCGTGTACAGCGCCGTGCTCGTGCTCAAGCGGCACGAGCGTCGTGATCCGCATATTCAGGCGGATTTCGTGGGCGTGGAGGTGGAGGACCGCTACGTGTTCGGTTATGGCATGGACTACAAGGAGTACCTGCGCAACGCCGCGGGCATCTATGCAGTGAACGGCATGTGAATGCATTCTTATGGGCCGGACCAGTGGCGTGCCGCAGCACGCTCAGGCCCTGCCGGCTGAACGGGCGTGGATCCGCCCGCCTGTCCGGGCCCGCCACGAACCCATGGGCAACACATCATGACTGACACCATCCTGGCCATTATCGGAGGCACGGGCCTCACCTCTCTCAAGGGGCTGGAGATATCCCGTCGGGAGGTGATGCACACCCCGTATGGAGAACCCTCGGGCCCGCTCACCCACGGCATCCTGGCCGGTCGCGAGGTGGTGTTCCTGGCGCGTCACGGCTACAGCCATACGATTCCCCCGCACCAGGTGAATTACCGGGCCAACCTCTGGGCACTCAAGCATGCCGGTGTCCATGGCGTGGTGGCGGTTGCCGCCGTCGGCGGCATCCATCCGGAGATGCGCCCCCGCCGGATTGCCTTTCCGGATCAGATCATCGATTACACCTGGTCCCGTGCGCACACCTTCTTCGACCAGGATCTCACCCACGTGACCCACGTGGACTTCACCGAGCCCTACGACGGCGTGCTGCGGCAGCGGCTCATTGGCGCCGCCCGCAAGATCGGCATCGATGCCGTGGAGCAGGGCACCTATGCCGCCACCCAGGGCCCTCGCCTGGAGACCGCTGCCGAGATCAACCGCCTGGAGCGTGACGGCTGCGACATGGTGGGCATGACCGGCATGCCCGAAGCGGTGCTGGCACGGGAAATGGAACTGCCGTATGCCACCTGCGCGGTGGTGGCCAACTGGGCAGCCGGGCGCGGCGAGGGGGAGATCACCATGGATGAGGTCCAGGAGAACATCGCCGCCGCCATGGCGAACGTGCGGCACCTGCTGGAAGCGATCATCGAGGAAGTGTGACAGCATTGTAGGAGCCCACTCCCGTGGGCGATCGCCCGAGCTTCGGCATCGCCCGCGGGAGCGGGCTCCTACAGGGCTACAACAGCGACAGCCAGAGCGACAGCGTAACGATCGCCCCCAGCATGTTCACCGCGACGATGGACGCCACCAGCGGGCCGTCGCCTCCCATGCGCACCGTGAGGATGTAGGCGGAAGATGCCGTGGGCAGGGCAGCCATGACCACCGCGGCGGCCAGATATTCCGCCTGAAGATCAAACAAGCCACCGACCCACCAGGCGATCGCAGGGACGGCCAGCAGCTTGACCGCCGTCAGGTAGACCAGGGCGCCCATCTGGTGCCCGGAGATCACGATCCGCAGTCCCGCGCCGACGGCGATCAGTCCCATCGGCAGGGCGGCCTGCCCCAGAAACTGCAGAGTCGTGTCCACCATGCCGGGGAGGGGGAGGCCCAGCCCCGCCCACACAAGCCCGCTGAACGTGGACAGGATCAGCGGGTTGCCGAGGATCTCGCGCCACAGGCGTCCCTGACCGTGATGGGCCAGCGCCCATACGGACGCCACGTTGGCGAGGGGGACCATGAAGCCGACGAGCAGACCGAAGGCGGCGATACCGTCCTGGCCGTACAAACTGCCAAGCAGTGCGAACCCGATGTAGCCGTTGAACCGAAAGCTGCACTGATAGGCGGATGCGAACGCAATGGGCGTCAGCCTGAACAGCCAGCGCGCGCCGTAACCCAGGATCATGCCCGCGACGATGAAGATCGCGCCCGTGTAGATCATCGGGGCCGCCTGGCCCAGTTCCAGCGGACGGCTTGCCAGGGCCCCGAACAACAGGGCAGGGAACAGGACGTAGTAAATGAGCCGTTCCAGATCCGACCAGAAGGGTCGGCTGAAGCCGCCGTAACGGCGCAGCAGATACCCGATCAGGACCAGGGCAAACGTCGGAATGAGGAGGGACGCCACGTTCACCGGCGGCGTCCCCGGCGGCAGTGAGTGTCAGATTCCCTGGAACAGGAATCCGGCCATCTCACCCCCGGACTTCCTGGTCGCTCTGATAGACGTGATGGGTCGTGTTCACCAGGGAACAACGGTATTCCACCGGCTGGGAGTGATAGGTATAGGCGACTCGGGTAACCTGGAGTACGGGTGCGTTCTGTGCCAGCTGCAGGAGGGGGGCCTCGGTCTCTCCGATGGCCACCGCGCGCAGCTGTTCCATGGTGCGGATGATATTAAGCCGGAAGCGTTCCTGGTAGAGCTGATAGATCGTGCCGGGCCGGTTGCTGAAGGTGTCGCGATCCAGCCCCTCGAAGACCTCGGCATCCAGATAGATGTCGTTGACTTCCACCGGCGCACCTTCGATGCGGAGCAGATTGCGCACATGAATCACCCGTGCTCCCTTCTCGATGCCCAGGCGCATGGCCACGTTCGGTTCCGCCCGGATGCGGCGGAACTGCAGAAGCTCGGGGGTGGGGAAGCGCTTGATGCCGTCTTCGCCGACCACGTGGTAGAAGTGATAGAGAAAGCGATTCTGGGTATGGGCCGCGACAAAGGTGCCGCGCCCCTGCTGACGCACCAGGATGCGTTCGGCGGTCAGTTCATCAATGGCCTTTCGCACCGTGCCGATGCTCACATCGAAACGTTCGGCCAGGCGGGATTCGCTGGGGATGGCCTCGTTGGGCTTCCATTCGCCATCGGCAAGGCTCTGGGTCAACAGGCTCTTGACCCGCTTGTACAGGGGGCCGTGTCCGATATCGGCCGCGCTGATCGTCCCATCTATCATGCGTGGATCTCCATGTCCGTGATCACCAGGGTTCAGTGGCCTTTCCGGCGGACCCGGGCAGCCTCTACAACTGAGTTATGTTACCCGAATCATCTGGATATTTGGAAACGCGGGACGGATACCTGGTCAACCCTCCGGCGATAACCCGTAGATGTCCGGATAACCGAACAAGGCAGCGCTGCCCCCGGTATGCAGGAACACCACGTTGTCGGTCTTCCTGAAGTGACCCTTGCGGACCAGATCGATCAGGCCCGCCATGCCCTTGCCGGAATAGACGGGATCAAGCAGGATCGCCTCGGTGCGGCCCAGCAGCTTGACGGCCTCCACCATGCCCTCCGTGGGCAGGGCATAGCCTTCGCCTACGTAGTCACTGTTGGCCACCACGTCCTCCCGGGCGATCACGTCACCGATGCCCAGATGCTCTGCCGTACGCCGCGCGAGTTCGAACACCGCCTTTTCCTGAACCTCCCGGGGCGCACGGACGCTGATGCCCAGTACGGGGATGCCGCTGCGCGCGCCCGACAGCCCGGTGACGAGACCGGCCTGGGTGCCCGCACTGCCGGTCGCATGGACCACGTGGTCGATGCGAAGCCCCATGGCATTGGCCTGGGTGAGCAGCTCCAGCGCGGCATTCACGTAGCCCAGGGCACCCACCGGATTGGAACCGCCGCCCGGGATGATGTAGGGCTTGTGTCCGTCCGCGCGCAGTTGGTCCGCGAGCAGGTCCATCTCGCGGGCCATGTCCGCACCGCCCGGACGGGTGGAGACACTGGCGCCCAGCAGCCTGTCCAGCAGTACATTGCCGTTGCCCAGGTAATCCGGGTCAGAGGAGCCGGTACGGTTCTCCAACAGGATGTGGCACTGCAATCCCAGCTTGGCAGAGATGGCCGCCGTCTGGCGGGCGTGGTTGGACTGGACCGCCCCTTGGGTGATCACCGTGTCGCAGCCCTGGTCCAGGGCATCGGCCATCAGGAACTCCAGTTTGCGGGTCTTGTTGCCGCCGGTGGCCAGCCCGGTGCAATCATCGCGCTTGATCCATAACCGGGGCCCTCCGAGTTCCTTCGACAGGGCCTCCATGGGCTCCAGCGGAGTCGGGAGATGCGCGAAGTGCAGACGGGGATAGCGGGACAGGTGCATGAAACGGACTCTCCTTTGAGTTAACGATTCTCCGGGCGCACCCTAGATGAGGATTCCCCGCGGGAGCGGCACATAGAGATACCTGGCAAATATGAAATAGAACGTGCCGACCAGCGCGATAACGACCCCGGCGGCCCGGAGATAGGCGATCAGGCCGATGGGGGAAGCATCGCCCTCCACTTTCTTGGCGGCCCGGGTCACATACCACCAGAAGGCGTAGAAGATCAGGACGCTGGTGACGACAAAACCCAGATACTCCATCATTGTTGCCCACACCAGCAGCAGGACGACCGAGACCGCCATGCGCACCCGGCTGCCTTCATCGAACAGCGGGGAGCGCTCCGGCTTGATAAAGGCACGGATGAGCAGGAACACGGCGCAGATCAGGATGAACACCAGGATGGCGTTGGGCCAGCGTGCACTCAACGGTGTCCAGGGCTCGCGCGCAAAGCCGAACAGGGCGGCGATGGCCAGGGCCCCGGCGCCGGCGATGAGATCGGTGTTGTAAGATTTCATGTTCGTCATGTCATCACTCGCCTTGTACCAGGATACGTTTGCGGCCACGGTAGTTCTGGACCGCGGGCCAGATCAGGGTCAGTACCGTCAGGGCGATCAGCATCCACGATAACGGATTGGTGAACAGCGCCAGTGCGGCCGCGTCCGGGCCGAAGCGGGCGGTGCCCTGAAGCATGGCCATGCCGAACCCGTCTTCGGCGATCGGCCCGAGAATGAGCCCCAGAGCGATCGGTGCAGCCTGGATGCCGAAGTAGCGCACCACGTAGGCGAACACCCCGAGTCCGATCATCATGAACACGTCCACCAGGCTGTTGCGCATCGAGTAGGCGCCCAGGATGGTCATGAACGCGATCGTCGGAACCAGGTAGCCGAGCGGTACCGAGCAGACCGCCCGGCAGATGAGCCGGCCGCCGATCACGCCCACCACCAGCAGTGCGATCGCGGATACGCCAAGGGAGAATATGAACCCGTAGGCGAGGGTGCCGGTCTCCACAAACAGGGCCGTGCCGGGCCGGATACCGTGCAGCATGAGCGCGCCCAGCATCACTGCCGCCGGCGGCGAACCGGGGACACCCAGCGTGAGCAGGGGCACGACACTGCCTGCCACGGCCGCGTTGTTGCTGGCTTCCGAGGCGATCACCCCGTCCACGTTGCCCTTGCCGAAACTCTGGGAGTCACTGGAGGCACGCTTCGCCTCGTTGTAGGCCACCAGGCCCGCCACGTTGTTGCCCGCGCCCGGGATGATGCCGATGATCAGCCCGATCACCGATGACCGGATGACGTTGAAAGGCTTTGCCAGGGTGATCCTGAAGACGTGACTGAGTTTTTCGCCGCCTCGCGAGTAATCGACGTCGACCGTACGCATGGCGGTTGCCGCGAGCCGGATGAGTTCGGGTATGGCGAAGATGCCGATCAGGGCCACCAGTAGGTTCACGCCCCCCTGCAGGGTGGACGTGCCGAACAGGAATCGCGATTCGCCGCCCAGGGGTGACACTCCGATGGTGCCGATGAGCATGCCGATAGCGCCGCCGAGGAGGCCCTTGACCAGGGAGCCCGTGGACAGCGCGCCGATCAGGCTGAGGCCCAGGACCGCCACCCAGAAATACTCCGCAGGCCCGAACCGGATGGCGATCTCGGTCAGCGGTGCTGCAAGCAGCAAAACGAAGATGACGCTGATGATGCCGCCCACCACCGATGCCACGGTGGCGGCCAGAATGGCCAGTTCCGCCTTGCCTTGTTGTGCCATGGGATATCCGTCGAGGGTCGTTGCGATGGCCCCCGGCGTTCCCGGCGTGTTGATCAGGATGGCGGTGAATGCTCCGCCATACATGGAAGATACGTAGACCGCTCCGAGCAGCACCATCGCGCTGAGCGGATCCATGGTGAATGTGAACGGCACCAGCAGCGCCAGGGCCATGGTGGCCGTGAGCCCGGGCACCGAGCCGACGAACAGGCCGACGATCGTGCCCGCGACGACCAGCAACAGGGCTTCCCAGCCGAGAACGGCCATCAAGCCGGAAATGACAGATTCGATCACGTCGGCGTCGCCTCTGAGTCTGGATAGGTATCGTACGTGTTTGCGGGACGTTGTCCCGGTACATCTCCGCCCGCTTTGAACGGTACGGGTGAGAACCATTGAGGCGGCCCGGAAGCACGGGATGCCTCCTGAAATCGTTGAACGGGGTCCCTGGGGACCCCGTTCAACGGTTCAGTTCCTACATAAAGATGGTGATTACCGGGCCATGCCCAGTTCTTCGAGCAGCGCCCCGTAATCGACCTTCAGACGCTCCACGAGCTCGGCACTTTCCTTCGGACCGTAATAGTGCATCTGGAAGCCCATCTCCTGCTTGCGCTCTGCCTGGGCGCGGTTCACCTTGTCCAGGGCCTCGGCGATGCGGTTGACGGCCTCCTCAGGCATGCCCGCGGGACCCAGGGCGCCGCGGTAGATGGCCTCGATCACGTCGTAACCCAGTTCCTTGAAGGTGGGCACGTCCGGGATGAACGGCACGCGCTCCTCGGTCGACACGGCCAGGGCACGGAACCGGTCCTTGTTCTGAACGTACATGGTGGAGTTGGTCATCAACGCACCCACGTGGCCACCTTGGAGCGCCGGGATGGTCGGGCCGGAACCCGGGAACGGAATCCAGGTCAGGCGGATGTCCGCCGCCCTCATGAGACGCACGGCGCCGAGGTGGTTGCCGCTGGCCGTACCGGTGCCGCCCACGGTGATGGAACCGGGGTTTTCCTTGGCGGCGTTGATGAAGTCCTCGAGGGTCTTGAAGGGGCTGTCTTCGCGGACCACAAGGACCTGCGGCGTGGAGTGGTAGGTGTAGATGATCTGCAGATCGTCGGTCTGGTAACCGGGATTGCGGACCATCGGCTGGGCGATGATATGCGGGATACTGAAGCAGGCGAAGGTGTAGCCGTCGGCCCGCTGCCGGCTCACGTGCGCCCAACCCACGGCGCCGCCGCCGCCTTCACGGTACTCGATGACCACGTCCTGCCCCAGTTCCTGCTTGAGGGGTTCCTGCTGCATGCGCTGGACGATGTCGCACTCACCGCCGGGGCTGAACGGGTTCACGTAGGTGACCGTGCGCTCCGGGAACGCGGCAGCGGCGGGACCGGCCGCCATACCGAGGGCGCCGGCCAGGCAGGCGCCCACCAGGGCGGATCGTTTCAATAGCTTGAACATGGTTTTCCTCCAGTTACATTCTTCTCGATGGTTTGCCAACCGTCTTTTGATTGATACCTGCGCATGCCGATTGCCAGGGCCCCGGTGAGATCCCGAAAACCAATGGATCGCGGCATGCAGGATCCTTCCTCGTTTTCCCTATGGGCTTTTTATCCCCGGTGCACGGGTTTTTGGAAGCTAGCACGAGTCATTTAACAAGTCTAGGTCATATAGTTGATATGTTTGTTTTGTCAATCCGGACCCGGTGAACCGGGCGGCCTCATGCGTGGCGGCCCGAATTGCAAGTGTAGACAGGGATCCAACGAATTACCGAGATATCTGACTGCGACCCTTCACCGGGGCCAAGAGCGGGGGAAATCCGGGGCCTGAGCACAAAATCACCTTACTCAGCTAGGTCATATAGTTGAATTATTTTTCGAGGCGTACTACGCTTGTCGGAATGCCGCCGCCGAACCGGGGCTGCACCGCCAGAAATGGCGGTGCCCGGACGGTGATTTTCATGCGGAAGGGCATCAACTGTACAACGCCAGGTACCGGAGGAAACATGATTCATTTCATCGTTCATGACCAGAACGACTCAGTGGGGGTCGTCGTGGTTGAGGGGGTCAAGGCCGGCCAGGAGGTCAATGGCTGGATCATGGACCAGGACAAGGACCTCAAGGTCAAGGTCCGTAACGACATCCCCATTGGCCATAAATTCGCGATCCGCGACTTGGCTGACGGTGACACCGTCATCAAGTACAGCACGGACATCGGGCGCATGGTGAAGCCTGCCCAGGCAGGCGAGCACGTGCATGTTCACAACCTCAAGACGAAACGGTGGTAACACACATGCTTGATCAGACAATTCTCGGTTATCGCCGTGAGAACGGCCGCGTGGGTGTCCGCAACCACGTGATCATCCTTCCCCTCGACGATCTGTCCAATGCCGCCAGTGAGGCCGTTGCGAACAACATCAAGGGCACCCTGGCGTTGCCGCATCCCTATGGCCGCCTGCAGTTCGGCAAGGATCTGGAACTTCACTTCCGCACCCTGATTGGCACCGGGCGCAACCCCAACGTGGCCGCCGTGGTGGTCATCGGCATCGAACCCGGCTGGACCCAGAAGGTGGTCGACGGCATTGCCGAGAGCGGCAAGCCGGTTGCCGGTTTCAGCATCGAACAGAATGGCGATATCAACACCATCGCCGCCGCCTCCCGCAAGGCGAAGGAGTTCGTGCAGTGGGCCAGCGAGCTGCAACGCGAGCCGTGCCCCATCAAGGAACTGTGGGTGTCCACCAAGTGCGGCGAGTCCGACACCACCTCCGGCCTGGGTGCCAACCCCTGTGTCGGCGCGGCCTTCGACCGGCTCTATGAGAACGGCAACACCCTGGTGTTCGGGGAGACCTCCGAGATCACCGGCGGCGAACACCTGGTGCGCGATCGCTGCATCAGCAAGGAGGTGGCGGATCACTTCATGGCCACCTGGAGCGCCTACAACGATTTCATCAACGAGAACAAGACCAACGACCTGTCCGACTCCCAGCCCACCAAGGGCAATATCGAGGGTGGTCTGACCACCATCGAGGAGAAGGCCCTGGGCAACATCCAGAAGATCGGCAAGAAGTGCAAGGTGCACGGGGTGCTGGAGCCCGCCGAGGAGCCCAAGGGTGACGGTCTGTTCTTCATGGACTCTTCATCCGCTGCGGCCGAGATGGTCACCCTCGTGGCCGCCGGCGGTTACGTGGTGCACTTCTTCCCCACGGGGCAGGGCAACGTGATTGGCAACCCGATCGTGCCGGTGATCAAGATCACGGCCAACCCCCGCACGGTGCGCACCATGAGCGAACACGTGGACGTGGACGTCACGGGTCTGCTGCAGAAGACCATGAACATGGACGACGCGGGTCAGGCCCTGCTCGAGTGCATGATCCGCACCGCCAATGGCCGCATGACCGCGGCCGAGGCCCTGGGTCATCGTGAGTTCGTCCTGACGCGCTTGTACCGAAGCGCGTAAGCACGCTGTACACCGGCCTGGCCCGTCATGTGGTCAGGCCGGCTGTTCTTGCGTGGCCCGTTCCAGTCACCATCCGGAGTCATTTTCCATGTCGGATATCCTGCAGGTCCGCGTGTGGCGGGGAGACGAGCAGGGCGAGTACCAGACATTCGAGGTGCCGCGGCTCGAGAGCCAGACCGTGCTGGATGTGGTGAGCCACATTCAGCGTCACATGGACCCCACGCTTGCGTACCGTTTCGCCTGCCGGGTGGGCATGTGCGGCTCCTGTGCCATGACCGTCAACGGCGTGGCCCGATGGACCTGCCGGACCCATGTCTCCAAGGTGGCAAAGGACGGCGCACTGGAACTGGCGCCCCTGGCGCACCTGCCGGTTGTCCGTGACCTGGTCACGGACATGTCGGCGTTTTTCGACAAGTGGGCGAGGGCGCGTGGGCAGTTCCATCCCACCGCCACCCGCGAGGACCCTTTCGCCCGGGTCAGGCCGGATTCCCCGGAACGCAGGAATGCCGATGCCGGCATCGAGTGCATCGGCTGCGGCGTGTGCTACGCGTCCTGCGACGTGGTGCAGTGGCGGCCCGATTACCTTGGCCCGGCCGCGCTCAATCGCGCCTGGACTCTGATCAACGATGAGCGTGACGGTGCCCGCAACGAGCGCCTGCGCGCCGTGGGAGACGACGCCGGCTGCCTCGCCTGCCATACCCATGTAAGTTGTACGGAACGCTGCCCGAAGCACATTTCCCCCACCGCCGGGATTGCCGGACTCAAACGCGCCGTCATGAAGGCGGCGCTGCGGGGTGATCTGTGAGAACCGGCACCCAGGCGCGATTGTGGGCGGCTCAGCGCATCAGCGCCATGGTGCTGGGCGTGTGCGTGTTCATTCACCTGGTGACCATCATCGTCGCCATGCGGGGTGACCTGTCGGCGGCCGCCATCCTGGAGCGTACCCAGGGCAACTGGCTCTGGTTCCTGTTCTACGTGGTGTTCCTTTTGGCGGTGGTCGTACACGCGCCAGTGGGCATGCGCGCCGTTCTGGATGAATGGCTGGGCCGGCGCGGTGCCTGGGTCGACATCCTGCTGGTGATTCTCGCGCTCGCCCTTGGCATCTGGGGCATGCGCGCCGTCTGGGGGGTGTTCGCATGAAGACCGACTGGCGTGCGCGCAATCATCCGGCCTGGTGGGCCTTCCTGGTGCATCGGATCTCGGGCATCGTGTTGACCCTGTTCCTGCCGTTCCATTTCTGGGTGCTGGGCATGGCGTTGAACGAGGCGGCACGCATGGATGAGTTTTTCGCCTGGGCCGACCGGCCTCTGGTGAAGTTTGCCGAAGCCGGCCTGGTGATTCTGCTGGCCGCCCACCTGACCGGCGGATTGCGTCTCATGGCGCTTGAGTTCCTCGCCTGGCGCGGGTGGCAGAAAGACCTGCTGGCAGTGGCCGCCGGACTGACGGTCATCGCCGGCGTGGTCTTTGCCTATGTGGTTTGAGTTGACGGTGCTGACCTTCGGGGCCTTCGCGGCCTCGCTGGCAGCCGGCGCCTCGGGCTTCGCCTTCGGGCTGGTGGGCATGGCCATCTGGCTGCATGCCATCTCCCCGGAACGGGCCGTGCCCCTGGTGATCCTTTGTTCGACGGTATTGAACCTCGCGCTCATCTGGCGGCTGTGGTCCTCCGTGGACATGAAGCGTCTGAATCCGTTCCTGATCGGCGCGGCGCTGGGGGTGCCCCTGGGCGTGGCGGCGCTGCGGCACGTGGATCCGGCCCTGATCCGCCAGACTGTGGGGGCGCTGCTGATCGTCTACAGTCTGTATATGCTCAGCCGGGCGGCGATGCCGGTGCTGCCGCTGTCCCGCCGCACGGGCAGGGTACTGGATGCCGGCGTCGGCGGGCTGGGTGGTTTCATGGGCGGCTCCACGAGCCTGAACGGGGTATTCCCCAGCCTCTGGTGCGGGCTTCGCGGCTGGAGCGCCCAGGAGCAGCGGGGGGTGTTCCAGCCCTACGTGCTGCTGGTTCATCTCTATACGCTGGCGTGGTTCGGCGGTACCGGCACACTCGGCAGGCAGACCCTCTACGACATCCTGTGGTGCGTGCCGTTCGTGGCCGCCGGCGGCTATATCGGCCTGCAGTTGTTTCAGCGCACCAGCGAGGCCGGATTCCGCCGATTGATGCTGGGGCTGTTCATCGTCTCCGGCGCCCTGCTGTTGATCTGACCGCAGGGTTGAAAAGGTGATCCGGTGCGTTCGGGCGCCCATGGGGCGCTCCATGAAGGCACCAGACCGCGAGACTGTCAGGACCCTGCGCGCCTGGCCGCATGCACGGCCGGTGCAGGGCGATTCACCGATGGGCCGTACGCCGGATGCGCCGGCGGGCCCCGAGAGAAAGATGGAGTCACACACATGAACATCGATCCGAATGCTGTGGAGGAGGCCGCGAGGGAACTCTACATCCGCGCCCTCAAGGTCCTTCCTCCCGATATCAAGGAAGGATTTGACCGGCTCAGCGAGCGGGAGACCTCCGATACCGGCAAGGCGGTGCTCGGCACGATGATCCAGAATATCGCCGTCGCCGAGGATACCGACAACCTGCTGTGCCAGGACACGGGCGTGCCCATCTACAATGTCATCGTCGGCCGCAACGTGCAGTTCGACGGGGCCATGCTGAAGGAAGCCATTCGCAGGGGTTGCGAGCGGGCCACCACGGAACATCCGCTGCGGTCCTCCGTGGTGCATCCCCTGACCCGGAAGAACAACCACACTTCCACGGGCGTGCGGGTGCCGGTGATCCATTTCGACTTTGACGACACCAGCGATGAACTGCGCCTGGAGATGATCCCCAAGGGCAGCGGCTCAGAGAACAATTCCTGGCTGCGCATGGCGATTCCGGCGGAAGGCATCGACGCGGTGAAGGCGTTCGTGGTCGATCGCGTGCTGGAAGCGGGCGGCAAGACCTGCCCGCCCACCATCGTGGGTGTGGGCGTGGGCGGCACCTCGGAACTGTGCGTGCACATGGCCAAGATGGCCGCCACCCGTCCGCTGGGCTCCCACTGCCAGGATCCCGAGGGGCGCAAGCTCGAGGAGGAACTCTCGGCGGTGGTCAACGAGCTGGGTGTGGGCGCCCAGGGTCTGGGCGGCGATTCGACGGCTTTTGCCGTGCACGTGGAACTGGCCGCGACCCACATCACCATGAATCCGGTGGCCGTCAACATGCAATGCCATTCCGCGCGCCGGGCCTCGGCCCGGTTCACGCCGGAAGGCGTTACCTACGGCTTCTAGGAGCACGCAAATGGCACATCACGACATCACAACCCCGGTCTCCGAGGAGACCATCCGCAGTTGGCGTGTGAACGACACGGTCACCCTCAACGGGACCCTGTTCGGGATCCGCGACGCCACCCAGATCCACATGTTCGACCGGGGGCGCACCACGCACTTTGACCTCAACGGCCACGCGGTCATCCACACCGCGCCCAACGTGCGCAAGGTGGAGAAGAGCGATGAGTATCCGGCCGGTTATGCACCGGTGTGCATCGGCACGACCACCAGCGCACGCATGGAACGCTTCACCCGACCGCTCATGGAGCAGTACGGGGTGCGCATGATCATCGGCAAGGGCGGACTGCTCAATGACTCGCTGCAGGCGTTCCAGGATCTGGGCGGCGTGTATCTCGCCATCGTGGGTGGAACCGCGGCGCTCGAGACCACCTGGGTGGAGGCCATCGAGGACGTGGATCTGGACGATCTCAACCCGGAGTCCCTGTGGAAGTTCCGCATCAAGGGATTCGGCCCGCTTCTTGTGGCCATGGACAGCACCGGCAACAGTCTCTACGACCATGTGCGCGAGGAAGGAGCCAAACGGCGTGACGCAGTGCTGGCGAGCCTGGGCGTCGCCTCCAGGTAGCCGCTGGTTCAAACCCATTCACTGTCACCGGAAGAGGGCTTCATGGACACCGTCAAGACCGACATCCTGATCCTGGGATCGGGCGGGGCAGGCCTGTTCGCCGCCCTGCACGCCAAGCGCGCCGCGCCGGACCTCAAGGTCACCGTGGCCGTAAAGGGCCTGCTGGGCAAGTGCGGCTGCACGCGCATGGTGCAGGGGGGCTACAACGTGGCCCTGGCGCCGGGCGATTCCATCGAGCGCCACTTCATGGACACCATCGAGGGCGGCAAGTGGCTGCCGGACCAGGATCTCGCCTGGAAGCTCGTCACCACCGCCGTCGAGCGGGTCCACGAACTCGAGAACGAGCTCGGTTGCTTCTTCGACCGGAATCCGGACGGTTCCCTGCACCAGAAGGCCTTTGCCGGGCAGACCTTTGACCGCACCGTGCACAAGGGCGATCTCACCGGCATCGAGATCATCAACCGCCTGGCCGAGCAGGTCTGGGCCAGGGATGTGGAGCGCATGGAGGAGCACCGGGCCGTTGCGATCGTCCCGGCGAAGGACGGCTCCGGCATCTCCGGCGTGCTCATGATCGACATGCGCAGCGGCGGTTTCCGGTTCGTGCAGGCCCGCGCCGTGCTGCTGGCCACCGGGGGTGGCCCCACCATGTACAAGTACCATACCCCCAGCGGCGACAAGAGCTGTGATGGCATGGCCATGGCATTGCGCGCCGGCCTGGCATTGCGGGACATGGAGATGGTGCAGTTCCATCCCACCGGCCTGCTGGCGGGGGACCATACGCGCATGACCGGGACCGTGCTGGAGGAGGGCCTGCGCGGTGCCGGCGGGCATCTGCTCAACGGCAACGGTGAGCGTTTCATGGAACAGTATGACGCGCGTGCCGAGCGTGCCACCCGCGACATCGTATCCCGGGGCATCTACAGCGAGATGCGCGCCGGCCGCACCACCCCCAACGGGGGCGTGCATATCCGCATGAGCCATCTGGGTCCTGACGATGTGCGCACAAGATTCAAGGGCATGGTGGAACGCTGTGCCGATTGCGGCTTTGACCTGGCCGGCGGACTGGTCGAAGTGGTGCCCACCGCGCACTACATGATGGGCGGCGTGACGTTCAATCCGGACTGCACCACGGCCATGCCCGGCCTGTTCGCCGCGGGCGAGGACACCGGCGGCGTGCACGGGGCCAACCGCCTGGGCGGAAACGGGGTGGCCAACTCCACCGTGTTCGGCGGGGTGGCGGGTGACAGCATGGCCGGGTGGGTGCCCCGGGAGGGCGCCTTCCGCGATCCGGACAATGCCGTGATCGAACAGGTGGTGGACGAATGCATGCGTCCCCTGGACAAGCCCATGAGCGATCTCACGCCCCTGCGGGAATCGCTCTTCGACATCATGTGGGACCGGGTGGGCATCATGCGCAACGAGGTGGACCTCAGGCGCGCCCTGGGCGAGTTGGATGACCTGGCGGGGAGCCTCGAAGAGGTCGGCGTCGGCAATGGCAGCCGGGCGTACAACGTGAGCTGGCACGACTGGATGAACCTGCGAAATCTCATCATGGTCAGCCGCACCATCGCCACGGCGGCCTTCAGGCGCGAGAACTCCCGCGGCGCCCACTACCGCGAAGATTTCACGGACGCCGGTGATCTCGGCAGCTCCGTATTCACCCAGATCCGATACCGGGATGAGCAGTTCATCATGGACACCGGGCAGGTGCGCTTTACACGGGTGGCGCCCGGTGAGTCCCTTCTGAATCCCGAAGAATCCACAGGAACCTGAAACAATGCCTCGTATCGTCATTACCGAGTTCATGGACACCGACGCGGTGGAATGGCTTTCCTCGCGTCTGGACACCCATTACGGGCCCACGCTGGTGGACGAGCCCGACAAGCTCGCGCCGCTGCTGGCCGATTGCGAAGCCCTCATCGTGCGCAACCGCACCCAGGTGCGCCCGGAACTGCTCGAGCAGGCCCCCGGACTGAAGGTGGTGGGCCGCCTGGGTGTGGGGCTGGACAACATCGATCAGCCCGCCTGCGCCGAGCGCGGCGTACAGGTGATTCCCGCCACCGGTGCCAATGCGCTGGCCGTGGCCGAGTACGTGATCTGCACCGCCATGATGCTGCTGCGCGGCGCCTACCTGTCCAGTGACCGGGTGGCCGCCGGCGAGTGGCCGCGACCCGCGCTCTCCAGGGGCCGTGAACTGGCCGGCAAGACACTGGGGCTTGCCGGTTTTGGCGGTATCGGTCAGCTCACAGCGAAGCTGGCCCGGGGCCTCGGCATGGAGACGGTGGCCTACGACCCGTATATCGAGGCCGATGCCCCCGTGCTCGCGCAGACCGGCACCCGGCTGCTGGACATGGACGGGCTGCTGGCCGAGTCCGACGTGATCTCCCTGCACATTCCGCTCACAGACGAGACCCGTAACCTGTTTGATGCAGAACGCATTGCCGCCATGCGCGGGGGGGCGGTGCTCATCAATTCGGCGCGAGGCGGTATCATCGACGAATTCGCCCTGGCCCGCGCGCTCAAGGACGGCCATCTGGCCGGCGCCGCGCTGGACGTGTTCGACAAGGAGCCCCTGGCGGCGGGCAGTGTGCTGGCCGATGTGCCCAATCTGGTGCTCACGCCCCATATCGCCGGCGTGACCGAGGAATCCAACACCCGGGTGAGCCGCCTGATCGCCGAGCGGGTGGCCGAAGCCCTGGGCTGATCCGCTCCCATTGGCGCACAGGCATGCAGAAAAAGACATCTGCCACAGAGGTCACAGAGGTCACAGAGAATAAAGACGGGAGAACCTTCGACGACCCAGGATCCCGTGCCTGCCTCTGTGCCCTCTGTGGCTCAATAATTGTAAGACACCCCGAGGAAGACCATGACACAGATCGCCCTTGATGAACTGACCGAACTGGTGACCCGCGCGTTCGAGAACTGCGGCGCCAACCCCGCCATGGCGGCCAGCGCTGCCCGCGCCCTCGTGGACGCCGATGCCCAGGGGCTTGCCTCCCACGGCGTCTCGCGCACGCCGCTCTACTGCGCCCATCTGAAGAACGGGCGAACGGACGGCTCGGCGGTACCGAAGGTGATCCGCGAACATGGTGGTGCCTGCCTGGTGGACGCCGCCTGCGGCATGGCCTATCCGGCCTGCGCGCTGGCCGTGCAGGAGGGTATTCACCGTGCCAGGGATCATGGTGTCGCATTCGTGGGTGTGACCAACAGCAACCACTTCGGCGCAGCGGCTCTGCACCTGCGTGCCGCCGCCGAGGCCGGCATGGTGGCGCTGGCCTTCGGCAATTCGCCGGCCGCCATTGCCCCCTGGGGCGGGCAGACGCCGCTGTTCGGCACCAACCCCATCGCCGCCGTGTTTCCGCGCCAGGACGGACTGCCACTGATGGTGGACCTGTCCCTGTCCCAGGTGGCCCGGGGCAAGATCATGGTGGCGGCCCAGAAGGGAGAGCCCATCCCCGAGGGCTGGGCCATGGACGCCGAAGGCAACCCCACCACGGATGCCCAGGCCGGCCTGTCCGGCAGCATGGCGCCGGCCGGCGGGGTGAAGGGCGCCATGCTGGCGCTGACGGTGGAACTCCTGTGCTGCGCATTGACCGGTGCCGCCTTCGGCTTCGAGGCGGATTCCTTCTTCAGCGACGAGGGCAACCAGCCGCGCATCGGCCAGGCGTTCCTGATCATTGACCCGGAGGCCCTTGCCGGCCGCCAGGTCTACCTGGAGCGCATGGAGACGCTGATCACGAAGATGCTCGAGGACGAGGGTGTCCGCCTGCCAGGCGCCCGTCGCTATCAGCTGGAACAGGCGGCTCGGGAGAATGGCGTGGAGGTCCCGGACGCGCTGATGGAAAAGATTCAGGCGCTTGCCAACGGCTGAGTGTATGGTGTGGGACAACGGCCCGGGATCCACACCTGTGCCGACACCTCGCATTGAACCGGAATCCCGTCACAGGACCCGGCCTCGGGATACAACCCGTCCGGAGTTTCGCCCATGCGCTCGCATTGCCGGTGGCGGGCGAACGGGGTTTGGGGCGGGCAGAATCGCCCGGAGGACCGGGCTCCTACGCGTGCCTTGATCCCCCTGTAGGAGCCCGGTCCTCCGGGCGAAAGGGGTGGCCACTCACTACGCCATGTCGATCACGTCTGACTGTCGGCTCAGAGCACCACCTCTTCATCCCCCGGTGCCGAGATGCCGCGCCGTATGAGCAGCGTGCCGCTGCGGCGGTAGAGGTCGGTGCGGGCCTGGCGGTGACGGATGATGGCCTCCACCTCTTCGAGCTGTCCCTCCAGCAGGTCCCGCTGCGCCTGGGCGAGGGCCAGGGCGGTGCCGGTGCCCACACGGAAACGCGCCTGCTCGGCGCGCAGGACCTCTTCTTGCAGTTCGCGCGTTACCCGGGTGGCGTTGATCTGTTCACGGGTACGTTCCGTTTCGAGCCATGCGGTCTGCACGTCCAGGGCCGTGAGTTGGGCGAGATTGGCCACTGCTTCCAGTGATTGCTGACGGGTCAGGCGTGCGCGCCGGGATTCGGCATGGGCGGCCCGGTTGCCGAAGGGCACCTCGAACCGCAGGCCGAGGCTGTAGTCATAGCCGGGGCCGTCCACGTCCCGCCAGGCGCGGCCGAAGGCATTGGCGTAGCCGGATTCGCCGAGGGTGATGAAAAGATCCAGGCGCGGCAGCAGACCTTGACGGGTGCGGATGACCTCCAGTTCGCCACGGCGCGCGCGGATGCGCGACTCGTTGAGCTCGGGTCGCAGCTGGCGTGCCAGCTGAACGTGCATACCGACCGGGTCCGGGGCGGCACCGGCCGCCTCGGGCACGTCCTCGAGCACGATCTCCGTGGTCCAGTCCGCGCCCGCCGGGTTGACCAGCCGCAGCAGGCGCATCCGTGCACCGGCCTTGCCGGCACGCGCATCGATAAGCCCCTGCCGGCGCAGGGCCACCTCCGCCAGGGCGGCCGTCTCTTCTGTCTCCGCACGCTGACCCACCGCAATGCGGCTGCGCGTCTCGTCCAGCTGCTGCTCGGCCACCGCCAGGGCCTCGGCGAAGATCTCCGTGCGGCGATCAGCCAGGACGTACTCCCAGTAGGCCTGTTCCACGTCCGCCACCAGGGCCTCGGCGAACCCGCGCAGTTCGTACTCCGAGGCAAGAGTGTCCAGCTCCGCCTGCCGCAGCCGGGCCATGTTGGATTCCACCCGGGCGCCGCGCAGCAGGGCCTGGGTAAGGGTCACCCCAGCCCGGGCGCTGAACTGCTGTTCCTCGATGCGGCTGGAATCGGTGCGCACGCTGCGCAGGCTCAGTTCCACCTGGGTGCCCGTGGGAAAGCGCTGACTGATGCCCCCTTCGAGAAAATCCCGCTCGGAAGAGATCAGGTCCACTTCCTCGACCTCCTCGAGCTGCCGTACCACGCGGTCCCGCCCGGTACCGGCCTCCGCGAAGAGGATCGGATCGAACACGGCGCGCTCCGTGGCCTCAAAGGTTCCCGCGATCAACGGACGCAACTGTTCCACGGACAGAGCGCGGTTGTGGCGCAGCGCCAGATACACCGCATTCTCCACCGAGATCTGCAGCGCCTCGGCGGACGGCGCACCGGGCTTCCAGTCCTCGGGCAGACCCAGGCGCAATCCGATACTCGGGTCGTCATCTCCGGTTGCCGCGCCGTCCGCATCCACCCGATGCGCCTGTGGATCCGCGTCCGATGTGTGCAGATCCACACCGCGCGTTTCCACCTGCGCGCGGCCCGCGTCACCGGGGCGCGTGTCCTCACCGGCCTGCTGTGCCGCGAGGGGCAGGGCCAGCATCGCCAGCGGGAGAATGAGGAAAGTCAGGTTGTGGCGCATGCAGCGGGTCCTTTGACTGTCCGGGTACGGTTGCCATGAAACAGGGTATACAGGGCCGGGATCAGAAACAGGGTGATGAGTGTGGAGCTGATCAGCCCGCCGATCACCGCCCTGGCCATGGGCGCCTGGGCCTCACCGCCTTCACCGATACCGATGGCCAGCGGGAGCAGCGCGAGAATCGTGGTCAGCGAGGTCATGAGGATGGGGCGCATGCGCCGGCGGGACGCTTCGCGCACTGCATCCGCGACCGCCCAGCCGTCACCGCGGTGCAGCCGGGCACTCTGATCAACCAGCAGGATCGCATTGTTCACGGCAATGCCCACCAGCATGATCACGCCGATCATGGACTGCACATTGATGGTGGAGCCGGTCACAAGCAGCAGGCTCACCACGCCGATGAGCGCCATCGGCACGGCCATCATCACGATCAGCGGATCGCGCAGGGATTCGTAGAGGCTCGCCATGACCATGTAAACCAGCGCAACGGCCATCATAAGTGCCACGGCGAGCTCCGAGAAGGCCCGCTCCTGTTCCTCGAAGTCGCCGGCGAAGAGCACGTCCACGTTGCGGGGCAGCGGGAGTTCCCCGATCCGTACGCGGGCATCGGTCACCACGGAGCCCAGATCCCGCCCCGCGATATTGGCGGATACGGTACTGATGCGTTGCTGTTCCTTGCGCTGGATCGTGGTGGGACCTTCGCCCAGTTCGAAGGTGATCAGGTTGCGCATGGCAACGGGCTCCCCGTCGCGGCCGGGCAGGGTGAGGCGAAGGATATCGTCCAGGGACAGGCGCTCGGCATCATCAAGCTGCACCCAGATTCGGGTCTCGGTGCCTCCCGCCCGGAATTCGCCGGCGCCGCCACCGCCCAGCGCCGTTTCCAGGGTGCGGGCGATCTGCGCGACACTCACGCCCAGATCCGCCGCCCGGGCCCGGTCGATGCGCACCATCTGCTGGGGCTGTGCTTCGTCGCGGCCCATGCGCACGTCGGTGATCCCCTCCACCGTGCGCAGTCGCGCCGCCACCTCCCGGGCGATGCCGTCCAGCTGCGTCAGATCAAATCCGCGCACCTCCACGGTGAGCCGTTCGCCTTCCTCTCCGCCGAGTCCGCGGAGGATCATTCCCTGACTGGCCCGAACCCGGATCGTTGTGCCCGGCATGCCCGAAAGATGGCGGCGCAGATCGGCGGCGATGGCCTCGCTGGAGCGGGAGCGTTCCGCCAGCGGCGCGAGGGCCAGCCGGATCCGGGCGGTTGCCGGCGATGTTGCCCATAATCCGGAAGTGCCCACGCTCACGACCGTGCTCCGTATCTCGGGGACCTGCTCCTGTACGATCTCCTCGATGCGCCGTACCTGGGCATCCATCACCTCCAGGCGTGTCCCGGGCGCCATCTCGATACCCACGCGCAGCTCGCCTTCGTCCGTGGGCGGCATGAACTCCGTGCCGAGCCGGGGGACGAGGGCCAGGGCGAGGACGAACAGACCCGCACTAAGCACGATGATGAACCAGCGCTGGCGCAGGTTGGCGTCCAGCGCCCGCAGGTAGCCGGACTCCAGTTCCTCCACCATCCGCCTCGCACCGGCCCCGAGGGCGGAGACGGGGCCGATCGTCTTGCGCGGGGTGATGGTGACCCGCCGGCCCATGAGCATGGGCACCAGGGTGAGTGCCACCAGCAGGGAACAGAAGAGAGAGAAGGCGACCACGAACGCCAGTTGCCTGAACAGGATGCCCGCCAGTTCCTGCGCAAAGAACATGGGCAGGAAGATGGCGAGCGTGGTCAGGGTGCTGGCGATGATGGCGGCAGACACATCCCCCGTGCCGTGCACCGCGGCCTCCGCCGGCTCCAGATCGTCTTCAGCCCGCCGGCGGGCGATGTTCTCGATCACCACGATGGCATTGTCCACCATCAGCCCGACGCCCAGGGCAAGCCCGCCCAGGGTCATCAGATTGAGGGTGAACCCGCCGAAATGAATGAGGCCGAAGGTGGCGATGACCGATACCGGGATGGCGGTGGCCGCCACCAGCGTGAAGCGCAGGTTGCGCAGGAAAAACAGCAGCACCAGCAGCGCCAGACTGCCGCCGTACAGGATGGAGCGGCTCACGTTCTCGATGGAACGCTCGATATAACGCGCATTATTGATGGGCACGGTGATGCCGAGCTGGGGAAAATCCGCGTTCAGGCGGTACACCTCCCGCTGCACGGCGCGCGCCACCTCCACGGTATTGGCGTCGGACTGCTTGCGCACGGCCAGGCGTACGCCCGGTTCCCCGTCAATGCGGATGATGCGCGTGATGCGCTGATGGGTGTCGCGCACCTGGGCTACCTGATGCAGGGTGATGGGCGCGCCCTCGCGCACCGCTACCACCGTGCCGCGAAGCTCCTCCAGGCTGGTGAACTCTCCCGGTGTGCGTACCCGCAGGTCCAGGCGACCGTGCGCGATGTCGCCTGCCGGCACATTGACGTTCGCGTCGCGCAATGCGGTCCGGATGTCCTCAAGGCTCAGCCCCAGGGCCTGGAGCCGCTCCGGAAAGGCCTCCACGCGGATCTCGCGTTCCAGGCCGCCCCAGACGTCCACAGCCGCCACGCCCGGTACCCGCTCCAGGCGCGGACGGATGCGGTCGTCGATGATCTCGCGCATCTCGATGGGGTCCAGGCGGCCCGAGACACCCAGCAGCATCACCGGGGACTGGGCGGTGTCGAACTTGCGTACCCTGGGGCGATCCGCGTTCTCGGGAAGGCGGTTGACGATGCGCTCCAGGCGGTCGCGCACGTCGTTCGTGGCCTCGTCCAGGTTGGCACCCCAGCCAAAGGAGATTCGCACGTTGCTGCTGCCTTCCGCGGAAGTTGACGTGATCTCCTGAACCCCGGGCACGGCCGCCACCGCCTCCTCGACCGGGCGGGTCACCAGTTGCTCCATCTCCTCGGGGCCGGCATTGGCGTAGCTGGTGGCCACGGTGATGGTGGGGTAAGTGATGTCGGGCAGCAGGTCGATGGGAAGTCGCGAAAGGGCCATCAGTCCAAGGGTCACCACGATCAGGGTGACCATGACGGTGAAGACCGGCCGCGGGACTGTAAACCGCGCCACGTTCATCGGCGGGCACCCTGAACATCCATCTGGTCGGTGTCCACCACCTGCACACGGCTGCTGTCACTGAGCATGTGGTGCCCGAGCGTCACCACCCGGCCCTCCAGTTCCGGTGTGCGGATCTCCACCCATGTGCCGTCGCGAATCCCGGTGCCCACCGGCACAAACCGGGCCCGCGCACCGTCTTCAGCATCCTGCAGACGGAACACGCCCGGCGCCCCGTCCCGCTCAACCAGGGCGTCCACCGGAACCACTGTGGCGTTTTCCACGTGACGGACCTGGATGCGGACCTCCACGAACATGCCCGGGCGCAGCCGCAGGTCCGGGTTCGGCACATTGATCTCCACCCGGGCTTGGCGCGAAGTTTCCCGGAACTCGGGTGCCAGCCGCGAAACGATCCCGTGGAAGTGTTCCCCCGGGTAGGCCTCCGTGGTGAGTGAGACGGTTTGCCCCGGCTGCAATTTCGCATAGTCGCGCTCGGTGACGAACACGACCGCCCGCAGCGGGTGCGGTTCCACCAGGGCCAGCAGCGGGCTGTTTGCCTGCAGGATGCTGCCTTCATCGGCGAAGCGCTCCGCCACCAGGCGCTCGGAATCATCCCCGTGCCAGACCGCCCGCAGCTCCGTGTAGGAGAAACGGATCTGGGCGCCCTGCAGGGCGGCCTCCCGCTGAGCGATCTGTGAGCGGGCCAGCTCCAGCCGCGCGGCCTGGGCCTGGACCTCGGTTTCGGCGGCATCCAGCTCGGACTGGGAAGCCACCCGCTGCTCCCGCAGCTCACGGGTGCGGGTCAGCGCGCGGCGTGCCGCTTCCAGGGATGCCTCGGCCTCGGACAGGCTCGCCCGTGCCACGGCCAGTTCCGCGCGGGCCTGTTGCAACTCCTGTTCGAACATGTCCGTCTCAAGGCTCGCGAGAAGGTCGCCTCGGCGCACCGTGTCGCCGATGTCCACGTGGAGTCGATCCAGCCGCCCCGTGACGCGGGGGGTGATCTCAACCCGGCTGGCCGCCGTCAGAGACCCCGTGAACCGGGCGATATCCCGTATGTCCCTGTTCTCGACCGGCGCGGCGGTCACGGCCACGACCCGGTCCCGGGCCCCCTGAACGGCCGCGGGGCCCGCAGGGGCGGAGGAGCGGCCGGGGTCATCACCGGGGGAGGTCCACCACCACAGGAGAGCGCCCGCAGCGACGATCAGGATCAGGGGGAGTGCCAGCTTTTTCATCGGGATTCGCTGTGTTCCGGCGTCGGAGGGCCTTGTGAGCCTAACGCATGAGAGGCGCGGGTCGTTGACCCGGGTGTTCTGTCGAGGGGGCATCGTCCGTTCCGTGCATGAGGCGGGGCATCAGGACGCTGCACGGGCCCAATACGCCGTTGACCCCGGGTTTGCCCGGAAGTTGCGGGAGATGCAAAGGGACGTCGAGTGCGGACGTGCATCGACGACATCGCCACGCAAGGGGACAGGTGGTGCCCTTCGCGTCGTCTTCATCCGTGCGCCGATGTCCGGGCCTGCATCTCACCAGAGATCGGTTCACCGGATCGTTCAACTCTCTTTCTGCGCCTCCACCACCGCCAGCGCCGTCATGTTCACCAGGCGCCGCACGGAGGCGGTCTCCGTGAGTACATGCACCGGCCGCGCCGCACCGAGCAGGATCGGACCGACGCTCACCCCTTCGCCACTGGAGGCCTTGAGCAGGTTGAAGGAGATGTTGGCGGCGCCGACGTTGGGCATGATCAGCAGATTGGCCTCGCCCTTGAGCTGACAACCGTGATACAGGCGCTCGCGAAGTTCTTCCTTGAGGGCGGCGTCCGCATGCATCTCGCCGTCCACCTCCAGTCCCGGCGCCATGCGCTCGATGATGGCCCGCGCCTCGCTCATCTTGCGGGCCGCGGCAGATCGGACACTGCCGAAGTTGGAGTGTGACACCAGGGCGACCTTGGGTGTCAGCCCGAAGCGGCGCACCTCTTCCGCGGCCATGACGGTGATCTCGGCAATGGTCTCGGCATCGGGATCCTCGTTCACGTAGGTGTCGCAGATGAACATGGTGCCGCGCGGCAGCATCAGCAGGTTCATGGTGGCAAAGTTGCGCTGCTCCGGTGCCAGTCCGATGACGTCGGACACGTGCTGCAGATGGGTGGCGAGGCTTCCCGTCACGCCGCAGATCAGCGAATCCACATAGCCATGACGCAGCAGCATGCAGCCGATCAGCGTGGTGTCGCTGCGCATCAGTTGCTTGGCGATCTCCGGGGTGACGCCCTTGCGGCCCATGAGTTCATGGTAATCGGTCCACAGCGGCCGGTAGCGGGGATCGGAATCGGGGTTCACCAGTTCGAAATCCTTGCCCGGCTCCAGTTTCAGTCCGATCCGGTCGATGCGCATCTGCACCACGTCCGGCCGGCCGATCAGCACGGGTTCCGCCAGCCCCTCCTCGAGCACCGTCTGAATGGCCCTGAGTACCCGCTCTTCCTCACCCTCCGCAAACACAACGCGCCGGGGGGCGGCCTTTGCGGCGGCGAACACCGGTTTCATGATGAAGCCTGACTGGTAGACGAAGTTGTTCAGTTGGTCGCGATAGCTCCAGAGGTCGTCGATGGGCGCGGTGGCGACCCCGGACTCCATGGCCGCCTTGGCCACCATGGGCGCGATCTTCACGATCAACCGGGGGTCGAAGGGCTTGGGTATCAGGTAGGAAGGTCCGAAGCGCAGGTTGTCCTCGCCGTAGGCCTTGGCAACCAGATCGGAGGGCTCGGCGCGCGCCAGGTCGGCCAGGGCACGCACGGCGGCCACCTTCATCTCCTCGGTGATGGCCTTCGCGCCCACGTCCAGGGCGCCGCGGAAGATGAACGGAAAACACAGGACATTGTTCACCTGATTGGGGTAATCGGAGCGCCCGGTGGCCATCATGGCATCGTCGCGTACCGTGGCCACCTCCTCGGGCAGGATCTCCGGATCCGGATTGGCCAGGGCCAGAATGAGCGGGGAGGGGGCCATGCGCGCCACCATCTCGGGCTTGAGCACGCCGCCGGCGGACAGGCCCAGGAATACGTCAGCGTCATCGATGGCCTCTCCCAGGGTGCGTGCCTCGGTCTCCTGGGCATAGCGTGCCTTGAAGGGCTCCATCTCGTCGGCACGCCCCTTGTAGACGACGCCCTGTCGATCGGTCACCCAGATGTTCTCCATGCGCAAGCCCAGGGTGACCAGCAGATCCAGGCAGGCGAGGGCGGCGGCCCCGGCGCCGGAAGTGACCAGCTTGACCTCGCTGATCTCCTTGCGGGCCAGGGTGAGGCCATTGAGCACCGTAGCCGCCACAACGATGGCCGTGCCGTGCTGATCGTCGTGGAACACGGGGATATTCATGCGCTCGCGCAGGCGGCTTTCGATCTGGAAGCATTCGGGCGCCTTGATGTCTTCCAGGTTGATGCCGCCGAAGGTCGGCTCCAGCGCGGCAATCATGTCCACCAGCTTGTCCGGATCCCGTTCGTCGAGCTCCAGATCGAACACGTCGATGTTGGCGAACTTCTTGAACAGAACCGCCTTGCCTTCCATCACCGGCTTGGCCGCCAGGGGTCCGATGGCCCCCAGGCCCAGTACCGCCGTGCCGTTGGTCACCACGGCCACCAGGTTGCCCCGTGCCGTAAGCCTTGCCGCCTGCGCGGGATCGGCCTCGATCGCCTTGCAGGCGGCCGCCACGCCCGGCGAATAGGCCAGTGCCAGGTCTCGCTGGTTGGTAAGTCCCTTGGTGGGTACCACCGAGATCTTCCCGGGAGTGGGGAGCAGGTGGTAGTCGAGGGCGGCTTGATCGAGTGTGGTCTTGTCCATGTAGGTGTCTTCTCACAATTACGACGTGGCTCGGAGTTACGTGGTTCCTTTCATCCGCGGGTCATTGATGGGTGTTCGTCCGGAGCCGGATCAGCGCATACCTGAACCTGACTTCCTGCAGAGGAGAAGTCGGATCGCCGCTCCAGGGACATGATCAGGGCAGAAAAATCGTATGTGATCATTTCGTGTCCAAGCTATCACAAACACCCTTGGAATTCTCCCGAAGCGACGCACCACGCGCCGCCGCCGGACTCCCTGGTTCTCCGGGATTCCCCGCTTCGGGGCCCATCGGCCATTGCGTGGATAGCGTTCCTGCACCACCGCATGGGTGGTGAGGGCACTCCCCGGTACAGGAAGCCGGAAGGATGGGGTGTGGCTGGCGGCCTACGGGATCACCTCGGGAGCCCAGCTAATGGCGGCCGGGCAATGGCGATCTCAAGATGCCGCCGAAGGTGGTGAACCGGGCGACGGGGATGGCAACGACCCGCAGGCGCGGTTTGCCGCGCAACCCCGCCGTGAAAACGGTTTGCTGAGCGTGCTTCGTGTCCGGGGTCGACCATCGCCAGGACCGTTGGCCCCGGACCTTCGTCCGTAGTGTTCATGCTTGAATTCCCTATTACATTGCCTACACTTATGTCAAGTGTCCCCGTCACATTTATCGATGGCATTGCGTCAGGTTTCCGGACAAACGCGCGATAGCCTCGAATATCTTTGCTTTTCATATCATTGGAAAACTTTCTTAAGCAATCACACAAGACCGGGGCACCAGGCGGACAACAAGTACCTACGCACGACTTTTGCCATGCCGCAGCGCCGGCCACGATGGCTGCCATCCGGGACATCGGGCAGCGCATGTCAGGGAGTACCGGTCATGGAAACAGGGGGTCGCGTCCTGATCGTGGTACGCAATATCAGGGATGCCACGAACGACGCATACATTGCGGGAATGCAGGAGAGCGGCTACCGGGTTCGGCGGATCCTTCCGGGCGAGTCGCCGTTGCCGATCCTGGCGCAGGAAGCGCCGCTGGTGGCCTGTTTTCAGTACGACTACCCAGACCTTCCCGGGCTGGCGGAATTGCGCCTGGTGAAGGAACGCATGCCCTCCGTGCCGCTGCTCATGATCACCCAGGCGCATTCGGAACCGCTGGCGGTCTGGGCATTTCGCGCGGGTGTACGGGACTTCTTCGTCCAACCCGTGGATGTTGACAGGTTCCTGTGTGTACTCAACGAGTTGTCGACCATCCGGCCGGACCACGACATGGGGCGACGGCCGCTGCGGGGCACATTGACGCCCCCTAATGTGATTCCGCCAGAGGCACGAATGAGAGGTGTCGGCGCACCGGGTGACTCGTCTGCCCTGGACCCGATTTCCACGTATGTAGCGCGCAATCTGCACGGGAAGATCGTTCAGGCGGAGGCGGCCGCGATCTGCAGGCTGAGCCCGTTTCAGTTCAGCCGCATCTTCAAGCGTCACTACCAGATGACATTTCAGGAGTACGTGCAACGCACGCGCATCGAGGAGGCGAAGCGCATGCTCGCCCATCCGGGAGCTTCGGTCACCGATGTCTGCTTCAATGTCGGCTTTCACGATCTGTCGTATTTCACACGTACGTTCCATCGTTACGTGGGCGATACCCCCTCGCATTACCGTGTGGCGGCGGCCCGGCAGGGGAGGTCGACCGGGGGTGGGCAGCCGGGTGCGGAAGCGCGATTACAGCCTGTCCCGGCCAGCACGCGGCATCAGGGTCTGACATTGGGATTGCCGAAACCAGAGCCGCGTCCGGGCGACTAGCCCGCATATCTCGCCACCCTTTTCTACTGCGGCAGCCGTTCTGCGTGCTGTGGCGGGGGTGTACTCGCTCCAGCCGGCTTGAATCGGTCCTTGAGGTACCACGGTCACCCGATGGGTCGCCCACCCTCGCGTCCGGCAATCAGTCCACCAGCACCGGGATCTGGGCGAGCACGCCGAAGTTCTCTCCACCCGTGCGTCCGATCGGTTCGTGCGGGGCGCAATCGGGAAGAAAGTAGATGGTCTTCTGCTTCCAGCCCCGTTCCTGGGGATCATCGCTCCAGTAGGCATGGCTTCCATCCGGCATGCGGATATTGAAGGTTTCCACAAAGTCATCCCAGCGCCGGGTCCCGTCAGGGTCATCGTTGCTCCAGGAGCCCGGAGACACATCGTTGCCATCGAGTGGGGGCAGTTCCATCTGCCAGGGCGCATCATCGTCTATCCTGTTGGCAATGCCCCTGTCCTCGATCCACACGATATTGAGGTTGACCGCGCCGACGAGCGGATTGCTGGGGGCGATGCCGCCCGAGCAGTCGATCACCGGAAGAGTCAGGTTCCATAGCCGCTCCTGCTCGGTCTCTTCCTTCCAGCAGGCATACAGTGAGTTGAAGGCTGACTGCACCTGTCCGTTGTTGGTTGCAATATCATCGCCGAAGTGCATTTCATCGGGGTTGCCGCTGCTGCAGATCAGTTGATTGAGTTCGTTGGCATTGGTGGCGCCGCTGTCGTCATGCCGGAAGTTGGTCCAGCCGCCGGTGTCCGAATGATCCGGAATGAAACGCCCCACGTTACATGAGAACTCGTTTCCATCCGTAATGGCATCGCTACAGATGGCGATGGGTTGGTCGACATCCTCGGGCCGCAGAGTCCCCGCGAAACCGATGTAGGCGACCGCCCGGGCCGATACGGAGTAGCCGCTGAATCCGAACACAGAGCCAAGAAACGCCTGGACCGGTGTAGCACTTCTCTGCGTGATCACTTCCATGGCGTTGATGAAGTTCAGGTTCAGGTCCAGTTCGGTCGTCGATGCGTTGAACAGATCCACCGGTTCCAGGGAAGGATTGGGCGTGAAGGTCCTGGTGGTGAAGCTCCAGTGTCCCCGCTGTACGCTGACCACTTCCACCGGTGTGCCCTGGCTGCTGTTGGCGATGGCGGCATCGTGTGCAATCTGGTTGGCGCCCGCATTCACCATGGAACCGTCAGGAAGGTAGAGCATGCGGGTACCGGCGAGCGCACCCGCATCCGATGCGTTCTGCAGTTCGTTACGGGCCACGTAGAGGTTGCCGCCGTCCAGGGTCAGGGCACCCAACCCCAAAAGGACGACCAGCGATACGGCCACCAGCACGATGGAGGCCCCGCGCTGGCGCGGCCGCGACGCTGCAAACCGGTGCCGGGAGACGTGATTGTGAAGCATGTCTATTCCGCCCGCATGACCGATGTTGAGGAGAGGTCGATGCCGCCGCCCAAGCCCGCGATGAATCCCGGAATGAGCATGAACTGGTATGGATAGGTGACAGTCACGGTAAGTTCATCACCCACATTGAAGGTGCCGCCTCCGTTCGAGCGCTGAATGGCGATCGCCATCTCGGCCTCTCCGCCCAGCGAGATGAGGTAGGAGGACGCGTAGTCGTTGATGGCCTGCGTGATGGCGGCATTCTCGGCCGCCAGGTCACGCGGATCCGGGCGGAACAGGATGCCGTGGCGTGCACCCTCCCGGGCGGCGTTCGTTATTGTGGCCTTGTCGAAGAGCGCCACGCTGAACTCGATGATGCCGAACAGGAGCACGAACAGGAGCCATGCCGTAATGGCGAACTCCACCAGTTCGGATCCCCGTTGTTTCCTTCGTATGCCGATTCTCATCGTCGTGACTCCGGGCGAGATCCGCGGCGGGTGCCCTCAGTCCTGCCGGGAAGCCGCCTTTCTTCGGATTCGGCGTTCCAGGTGTCTGGCATTCTCGCTGGCGGTTGCATAGAACGCGGGCGATCGGCGCATCGCTTCCTGGAAAAAGAAGGTTGCTTCGGAATACCGTCCGCCTACCATGGACACGTAGCCGATATCGTTGTAGGCCTCTGCCTCGGTGCCGCTTCTGGCAAGGGCATCCAGCGCGGCGTCGTAATTGCCTTCGCGTGCGTGCACCAGACCGAGATTTCGCCACGCCAGTTCGTAACGTGGATTGCCGCGCAGTGCCTGGCGCAGTGCCGCGCGCGCACCTTCCAGGTCTCCCGCCAGGTAGCGGGAGTATCCGAGGTTATTGAGGACGACCGGGTTCCCGGGACTGGCGTTCAGGGCATCGCTGAAGTGGCGCGCGGCCTCCTCGAAGTCCCCGTGAAGGTCCGACAGGATTCCCAGGGCATTGTAGGTGCGCCAGTTCGCGTTGCCGCTTCGGGTGACAGACTCAAGCTGCGCCGCCGCCTCGACATACTGGCGCTTCTCCAGTTGCATGATGCCGAGCGCGGTGGCGCCCGCCCCGTGATCCGGATCCACCTCCAGTGCCCAGCGATAGGCCAGTTCGGCCAACCGGTGATTCTCCCGCTGGTGATGTATGGTGCCGATCCGGTACAGGGGTTCCGCCACCGGTTCCGACTCGAGACGCAGACCGCGGATATACTCGAAAAGGGCGCGGTCGAAATCCCCCGCCCGCGCGGCCATGTCACCGTTCCCGTAAGCTTCCGCGGGGCTCCCTACCGGGAACGCGGTGGCATAGGCGGCGGTGGATTCACCGTCGTACAGCATCCCGTAGACATCCGGACTTTCGTTTCGGGGAATGCTGGCGCATCCGGCCAGGATCGCGCTCAACGCCAGTGCCGGAAGAAGCTTCCTGGAACCGGTTTTCTTCAGGCTCATGATATGGTCCTCGACCGCGGGGTCGGCGACAGGGGTTCAGCGTGCGCCCAGCGCCGCCATGGCGCCCAGCATCGGCGGCCCCAACGCGACCACGAAGAAGCTTGGAAACACGCAGAAGACAAGCGGAAAGAGCATCTTGGTGCTGACCTTGGCCGCCTTTTCCTCGGCCTCCTGCGTGCGCTTGTCACGCATCTCGGCGGCGAAGATCCGCAGCGTTGCCGCGATACTCGTGCCGAACCGCATGCTCTGCAGGAGCGTGGTCACCAGGCCCCGGATGTCCTCCACACCGGTACGCTCCTCCAGATCCCGCAACGCCTCCCGGTTGTCCATACCGGCGCGCGTCTGCATGTTGAACAGCAGCAGTTCGTCCGACAACTCCGGGTGGCTGACCTCCAGATCCTCCGCGACACGCTGGATTCCCTGTCCCAGTCCGAGCCCGGCTTCGCTGCAGACCACCAGCAGATCCAGGGCATCCGCCAGGCCGCGGCGCAGTGCGCGGGTGCGCCGGCGGATGGCCCGCTCCAGCCACAGGGTAGGCAGAAGGTAGCCGCCGAGGGCGGCGGAGATGGCGAACAGCAGGGTTGCGGTTACCGATACCCGGAAGAAGGTGGTGACAACGCCGAGGACGACCAGCGGCAGCAAAGCGGCGAGGGCCAGTTTTGCTCCGTAGAAAGCCCGCAATGCGGTGGGTGAACGAATCCCTGCGTGGCGCAGGCGCAGGGCCGCCCTGGAGCGGTTTTCACGCTCGGTGGGCACCAGGTAATCGCCCACGGGTGCGAACAGCCGCATCATGATCGACCCTGTGCGCTTTTCGCCCTCGTCCTGCTCGAGATGCTGGAGCCGGCGGCGCAATGGGTCTGCCAGACCCGCGAGCAACAGCATCATCGCCACCATCAGGGTAAAGGCCGCCAGCCCCATCATGGCGGCGAACCCGATTTGTGCCGCTTCGGGGTTAGTCATGAGCTCGTCGAGCAGGGCGATCAGGTTGCCTAGCGGTTCCATGACATGTCTCCGTTCATACGTCGATCCGCACGATCTTCCGCATCCAGATGATGCCGATGACCATGAGAACGAATGCGGCCACGACCAGTTGTCGGCCCGTGGGATCCTGGGTCAGCATGGGCAGAAACTTCGGATTGACCACCGAGAGCACCGCAGCCAGCGCGAATGGTATGAGTGACAGGACCCAGCCGGCCATCCGCCCCTGGGCCGAGAGGGTCCGCAGCTTGCGGTGAAAGCGGAATCGGTCACGAACGACTCCCGCGAGCCCGTCCAGAAGCTCGGCGAGATTGCCCCCGGTGTCCTTCTGGATCAGCACCGAGGTCACGAAGACCATGACGGTCACGCTTTGCACCCGGTTCAACAGGCCGCCCAGGGCCATGCGGACATCACCGCCGTAGTTGATCTCCATGAAGGTGGTTCGGAACTCGCTGCCGATCGGGTCGGGCATCTCTTCGGCTACCAGACGCAAGGCATCCGCGAACGGATGCCCGGCCCGCAGACCCCGGGACATGATGATCAGGGCATCCGGCAGTTGCTCCTCGAACCTGGCCAGACGCCGGGACTTGTCCATGGACAACCGGATGAAGGGGTAGGCACCCGCCAACAACGCGACGATCAGGGCCATCGCCGGATGGGGAAGCAGGTAGCCGAACGCCAGCCCGGTGCCGACGCCCAGCAACAGGGCCCTGAGGACCACCCGATAGGCCGGTGTCTCGTGCCCGGCCTGTTCGATCAGCCGTTCCAGGGATTGCATTCCCGGCAGAGCCTCCAGCCAGCGCTCCAACGGGGAGAGTTCCCGCAGGAACCTGCTGCGCACCAGCGAGATATGACCGGCCTGGCCCTCCATGCCTTCCATGGACTTAAGCCGTTTCCTGAGGCGTTTGCGTGCCCGCCGGTTCTCGCCGAAGACGGGCAGCATGAAACTCTGCACCAGCAGGAACGCCGCCACGAATATCATGACGAGGAAGATCACTTCATCGGAGATGGTCCAGGACATGGCTAGCGTCCGGGTTCGAACACGTCAAGGCCGGGGTCAAGGCCCCTGCGCTTGAGATGGTCATGGAATCTGGGCACGATGCCGGTGGCCTTGAGCTGGCCCAGCACGTTGCCATCCTGATCCAGCCCCTCGCGCTGGAACCGGAAGATCTCCGACATGGTGATGATCTCTCCCTCCAGGCCGTTGATCTCCTGCATGCTCACCACCCGGCGCCTGCCGTCCTCCAGGCGCTCCACCTGCAGGACCACATCGATGGCGGACGCGATCTGGGCCCTCAGAGGTCGTGAAGGGAGGTTGACGCCGCTCATGGCCACCATGCTCTCCACCCGGGTCAATGCATCGCGGGGGCTGTTGGCATGGACTGTGGTCAGGGATCCGTCGTGACCGGTATTCATGGCCTGAAGCATGTCCAGCGCTTCGCCACCGCGCACCTCGCCCACGATGATACGATCCGGGCGCATGCGCAGGCTGTTGCGTACCAGGTCGCGCTGGCTCACTTCGCCCTTGCCTTCGATGTTGGGAGGACGGGTCTCCAAGCGCACCACGTGGGGTTGCTGGAGCTGAAGCTCTGCGGAATCCTCGATGGTGACGATGCGTTCCCGGTGCGGAATGAAGCCCGACAGGACATTGAGAAGGGTGGTCTTGCCGGCCCCGGTGCCCCCGGAGATCAGCACGTTCAGCCGCGCTTTCACCACCGATTCCAGCAACCGTGCCGCGACCGGCGTCAACGTGCCGATCTCGACCAGATTCTCCGCGGTCAGCCGATCCACGGCGAAGCGGCGAATGGAGAGCATGGGCCCGTCGACCGCCAGGGGAGGGATGATGGCGTTGACACGGGAACCGTCCCGCAGGCGCGCGTCCACCATGGGGGAGGATTCATCGATCCGGCGACCCACGCTTGAGACGATGCGGTCGATGATGGTCATCAGGTGCCGGTCGCTGTCAAAGCGCAGGGCGGTCTGTTCCAGCTTCCCTTGCCGCTCCACGTAGACCTGGTTGGCTCCGTTGACCAGGATGTCCGCTACGGTCCTGTCCGCCAGCAGCGTTTCCAGTGGACCCAGTCCCAGCACCTCGTCCTGCAGCTCGGAGATGATACGCTGGCGGACGCCGGCATTGATTGGCAGCGCCTCCTCGGCCATGAGGTTCTCGCAGACCTGCTGTATCTCGGCGCGCGCGTCCTTGTCATCCAGACCGCCGAGAAGGGAGAGGTCCAGGACCTTCACAAGCTGCTTGAAGAGCTGCTGTTTGCATTCCTGTTCCGGCGCCGTGAGACTCAGCATCCCGGAACGCTGGCTGCGCTGTGCCCAGGCCGTTCGCCCGTTCTCGGCACTGCGGCCATCACCATTTCCGAACCGTTCCTTCAGGCCCATGACGGTCTACTCCTCAATCAGCTTCTCCGGCCCAGGCCGAACAGGCTCCAGCCGCCGCTCTTCCTGCCGTCATCACCCGGCCGGTCCTCATGCAGACGGCGGGACAGCTTTGCCAGCTCGCGCGTCACCGGAGCCCGGGCGGCGTGTTCCGGCAGCGGGCTGCCGATATTGATGCTTTGCGTGACCTGACGGAAATCATTGGGCAAGGTCACGATATCCTGGTCCGGCAGTGCATCCTGGATATCCCGGAGACTCACCGCATTGCGCTTGTCGTACCGGTTCACGACGATGATGATCCGGGGGCCGCTGATGTGGATCTCCTGCCGGAGAATGCCGATCAGGCGCTTCGCATCGCGCAGGTGCGCCACACCCTGTTGAAGGACCACGAGAACCCGGTCCGCACGCTCCAGCACCATGGCCGTTGAACCGCCGATCCAACGCGGCAGATCCACCACGATGTCGTCGTAGGCCTCACTCATGACCTGCAACAGCAGTTCCACGCGCGACTCCGGAACATCGGCCACGCTCACCAACTCGTCGGGGGCGGACGCCAGCAGGTCCAGGCCGCTCTGGTGGGGCTGCACGTAGCCTTCCAGGGCCATCGTGTCCAGGCTGTCAACAGACTCCAGCGCCCTGACCATGCCGTTGCGCGGGGTCATGTTGAAGTACAGGGGCAGGGCGCCGAACTGCAGATCCATGTCCATGAGTGCCGTGCGACGATCGGACGCGGTAACGGCCAGAAGGTGCGCGATATTGGCGGCAATCATGCTGGCTCCGGAGCCTCCCTTGGCGTTGATGACGGCCGTCAGGTGAGCCGTGTGCCGGGACGCCTCCGCCATCCGGTCGCGCATGAGTTTCTGGAGAGACTGCGTGAGCTCGCTCTCGGAGATGGGCGGGGTGAAAAAGTCCCTCGCACCGGCACGCATTGCCTCGCGGATCAGGTCGACGTTGCCGTCGTGCCCAACCACCAGCAACGGAGGGCGTTCGGTGGCGCGGCGCTCCATCAGCGCCGACAGTTCGGCATGCCAGTTCTCGCTGAGCACCAGCACCAGCGCATCGGGCAACGGGTCCACCTCGTACAGCGGATCGGTATGGCCGTTCCCGACGTGCCGGATCCTTACGTTGACGTCACCCTGCCGCCCCAGAAGGTCCTGCAGCATCAGCAGCTGTTCCCTGGAACGTCCAACCACCAGAATTTCTAGTCGATAGCGCATGATGTTTCATCCGCCTTGAATGGCAATCCTCGTCAGTGTCTTTCCCGGCATTCCCGCAGCGCGCGGTTGCGCGGGTCCCCCCCTCGCGCTAATCCAGGCCCATCAGTCCCTTTCCGAAGCGCTCCGGGGTGCCCGTATCCCGGCGGTGTGCCTCCATGGCCTCGGCCCCCGTGTCTCCCCGCAGTGATGGCACCTCATCGCCGGGCGCGTACGTCTGCATCTGTATCATGTGGCGTACGGATTCGCCGAACTCCGGGCGCTCGCCTCCGGGTGTCAGGGCGGCGCATGCCGTGAGTGCAACGGATAGCGATATCAGCATCATGACTCGAACGGTGTGCATGCGATTGTCCTCGTATATGGGTACGCAACGCGCTCACATGTCGTGACCGAAACGTCCCGCGGTGCCGCCATCGCGGCGATTCGAAAGGGCATCACCGTCCTGGCGGTCTTCGCCGGCATCGGCGTCATGCCACGGTTCGTTGCCAAGCAGGTAGAACTCGAGATTGGTGGGCGCGACGAAGCTGCCGGTGGGCAATCGGGCCTGCTGCGGTGTGATCGGACGGGCCAGCCGCGGGGTCACGAAGATCACCAGTTCGGTCTGGTCCTTGGCGAAGTCCTGACTGCGGAAAAGCAGCCCGAGGATCGGCAGATCCCCCAGGCCGGGAAACTTTTCCACGTTGTCCCGCAGGTTCTCGTTGATCATGCCGGCGATGGCGATGGTCTGGCCGTGCCCAAGCTCCACGGTGGAGCTGGCGCTGCGCTTGACGAGCGCGGGCACGAAGAACTGCTGCTGGGCCTGGTCGCCGACCCCGATGACAATACTGCCTTCACGCGTCAGATCGGACACGGAGACATCCACCTTGAGGTTGATCTGCCCGGAGTCCAGGACAAGCGGCAGAAACCTCAGACCCACACCGAATTCCTTGTGCTCGATGGTGACTCGCCCCAGATCCTGGGGCACCGGGATAGGGAACTCGCCCCCGGCCAGGAAATGAGCTTCCTGGCCGCTCAGGGTGGTGAGGTTGGGCTCCGCAAGGATCTTCGCGACGCCTTCGCGTTCGGCCGCGTCGATGACCATGTTGAAGAGAAAATCGCCGCTGTGGTAGCTCGCGAAGATACCGGTGTTCTCGATCGACGGTGTCACCGGCGCGAACTCGCCGATCACCGGACCTATGGGTGTGCCATGGCTGAAGAACGGAATGCGCTCGCCGCCGGTGAATACGGCATCCGGAAAGCTGGCGCCTCCCTGAACCGCCCCTATCTTCCAGGGGGAACCGGAGTCAAACGCGTTGAACTGAACGCCCAGACGCTTCACCAGGGTGCGCGACACCTCCGCCACCTTGACATCCAGCATGACCTGGTGGGATCCGCCCACCTCCATCATGTTGAGCACGGGGTTGCCGCCCCCGGACGCCGCGGCAAAGCTGTTGGCGAGTCGCAGTGCGGCATCCATCCGTGCGGTGCTTGAGACAGCACCGCCAAGGATGAGACTGCCTTGGGCGGAGCGTACCTCTATGGACTCTCCCGGAAGGATCTCATGCAGATTGGCCTTGAGGGTGTCCAGGTCGTGGGTCACTTCGACGTTGAGCATCCCCTGAACGCGGTTGTCGTCATCCCATAGCACCACATTCGTGGTGCCGAGCGACCTGCCCAGTACATAGATCTGCCGGGCCCGCATGACAACCACGTCCGCCACGTCCGGGTTCCCGATGGATACCACGCTGACCGGGTAGCCGAACTCCAGTACCTGGGACTTGTTCACCGCGACGCGAATCGTGCGGGTGGCCTGGTCCTGGGCAATGGACTCCATGGCACCGGCGCCCGGTCGGGTTTCCGCGTTCGCGGTCCGGGCCTGGGTGCCCATTGCTAATGCCAGTGTGAGCAGCGCCACAACGCCGAGCACGAGCCGAAGATGCATCCATGATCCTGTTCTTTGCTTGTTCATCGCACCCACCCCTCTGATTGTTCTGCGTTCCCGGTGTGGCGTTACTCTTTGACGGTGGTGGTACTGCTGTCGGTGCCGCGGATCACGGTGATCTGCAGGTTTCGAGGCCGTTGCGGCGCCGGACGCGACCTCACCGGTGCGGGCCGGACCTCAGGTTCCGGCGGTGGCTCAGCCACGGCCACTTCCTGTATCGGCCCCGGCTCCTGGTCCAGCGGGTTGCGCAACGTCAGCTGGACCCTTCCTTCCTGGGTGGCCTTGACCAGGCGTTCTGCCTGGGACGGCGTAACCTCCAGCGTCACCGCCCGCACGATGACCGGGCCGTCCCGTTCCGGCGAGGCGATCTGGTCGACCGCCAGTACCTTGATAGCGGTGAGGATGGTCTCGGATTGCACCAAGCGGTTTCCGCCCGTGCGCTGGCTGGATACTACGTCCACCCGGTTGCCCGGCAACAGGAAACCGGCCACGCCCACCACGTCGTCGACACGCACCGTGATGGCACGCATGCCGTGATCCAGAACCGCGGCCAGTGCGCTGCCGCCCAGATGCTCTGCGACCCGTTCCTTGAGAATCACCTCGCCGGCATAAATGGTCTGCGATGCCACCCGGCCGACCACCTCATCGACACGCTTGAAGCTGCCCCTGGGAATCGCGTGGGGCGGCAGTTCCATCATGCGCAGGTCCGCGGCCTCGACCTTCTGGCCGAAGGGGATCTGCATGGCTGCCACCACCACGGACGATTCGTCGACTGCGTCCCGATCGGTCATCCGTTCCTGAAGCCAGGTCATCGCAAGGGCGGAGGCGCCCATGGCCATCATCAGGGAAATCAGCAGCATCACCACAATTCCACGTTTCTTCATGACGCCATCCCCCCGGGCTCATCGAGCCCGACAAAATAGGTCTCCCATGCGCGGCACAAGGCCTCGGTTGAGAGCGGTTCTTGATTCATGTAGCGGCCATAGTCCACCGACAGGTCGATGAGATCCCGCGGATGACAGGGCAGCAGAGGTACGCCGTGACGGGCGTGCAGTTCGTCCAGAACGAAACGTGCCAGCGCCGGGTCGTAGTCGATGCCGCGATGCCGGCACTCCTGCTGCCAGATGGTGAGATAGTCGGCCTCTTCCAGAGGCTCGAAGCGGATCTTGTAGCCAATCCGGCGCAGAAACGCCTGGTCGGCGAGTTCCAGTGGATTGCGGTTGGTGGAGAACACCAGGACCACGTCGAACGGAACCCGGAAGTGCTGCCCGTTGCGCAGCATCAGGTAGTCGTGGCGCTCTTCCAGCGGCACGATCCACCGGTTAAGGAGTTGCTGTGGTTCGAGACGTTGCCGGCCCAGGTCATCGATCACCAGCATCCCGTTGTTGGCCAGAAGCTGCACCGGCGCCCGGAATGACCGTGTGGTCTCATCGTATTGCACCTCGAGCATATCCATGGTCAGTTCGCCGCCCGTGATGGCCAGCGGACGCCGGCATCTCACATAGCGGGGATCGTCGCCCTGATCGAACTTGACGTGATCTCCCTCGTGCGGCGGATGCAGCGCTTCGTGCATCCCGGGGTCGAAGCACTGAATGGTCTTTCCGGAGACCGTGATCGCGTGAGGAACCAGTACTTCGCCCGCCAACAGTCGGGCCAGCCGACGGGCGATGAAGCTCTTTCCGGTGCCCGGGGGGCCGTAGATGAACATGGCCCGACCCGAGTGCAGCGCAGGGCCGAGCTGGTCGAGCAGTTTCGGTTGGATCACCGTGTCGGCGAAACCGGTTCGCAGGGTGTCGAAATCGACCGTGCGCGCGCTCAGGCTCTGGTTCTCCACGGTGCGTGCATACTGAGCCAGCGGTACCGGCGCCGGCCCGACGTAGCCGTCCCGGCCCAGTGCTTCCAAGGCGCTGGCACGCCCCCGGTCCGTCAGCCCGAAGCGGAGCATGGCGGAATCGGGATGGGTGCCGCGCGCTTCCACCTGCCCGTCGGTGCGCAGGAATGCGCAAACATCCTGGAGGAGGGCGCCCGACAGCGCTGTGCGGCGTGTCAGCTCACGGAGATCCAGCACGCCTCCTTCAAACAGGTGCTTGCATACCAGGTCCCCCAGGAAGGCTTCCGTGAGCCCCGTGTCGGCGGCGGTGCGTGGCCGCCCGGGTGCATGGGCCGCGGCCGCAGAGCCAGGTCTCGATCCATTGACCGGGTGAGGGCGGGCATCACTGCCAGAACTGTGCATGCCGTTGAGGTTCATGTCCATGCCGTCACCCCGCCCAGCGCGCGTTCAGGTCCGGCCACCACAGCACCAGGGTCAACGTCGTGCCCAGCGCGATGGACACGGCAAAGGGAAGTTTCCGGCCCATGACCTCGCCCTCCGCGGGCGCCACGTAGGACACCCGCCCCGTGGTCACCAGGGTCTTGAGCATGAGGCCGTAACGTGGCCAGGGGGCCGGGCCGGTTCTCGAGAACAGCGTGGATGCGGCATATGCCGCCGCAATCAGGGCGCCGACAAGGATGCTGACGATCCCGGCCACCAGTACCCAATAGGGGCCAAGAAGCGTGCCGGCAGCCGCCATCAGCTTGAGGTCACCGGCACCGGTGGTGCGTGCCAGGTACCCCGGAAGCAGGATGACCAGACCGACACCCAGCCCCGCCAGGGCCGTGAGCAGGCCGGCGGTGCCTCCGAGTGCCGATTGCAGGGTGATCCCGGCCGTCGCTGCACCGAATGTCAGGACGTTGGGAACACGGTGCTGACACAGGTCGATGACAAGCGCGATCCACACCACCCCAAGAAGCATCGCGGGCAGCACGATATGGACAGCATCGACCCCGACAGGCATCAGTCCGGTCTCCGTTTCCTGCTGAAAAACGCCACGAAAGGCGGTTGCGGTGGGCGGGGCCTTCCTGGCCCGGGTGGTGATCCTTTCCGCTCAGCCGCCTTCGCCGCCGCCACCCCCGCCACCGAGCATGTTCGCGAGGTTGGTCAGGTGCGTCTGAACATGTCCGCCGATGGTGGCGAAAATCGCAGCGCCCACGGCGATGACCAGCCCCGCAACCAGGGCCCACTCCACGACTTCCGTGCCTTCCTCCTCGCGAAGGAATCGTTTCACTTCAACACTCAGCCTGTTGTTCATGGCTCTCGTCTCCAAAAGAATCGTCCGATTCCCGACGGACATGTGCCGTCAGCCTCACGGGGGGAATGCCCCCTGTATAACTGTCGGTCGCGCTGCGCGTCCTCGCTAGGAGTTTCTTGCAGCAGTGTGGAACTATCTTGCAGGGAGCGTCCGGGGGGGGTGAGGGAAGGAGCAGGAAAGGAAGTGGGGCAGGGTGGCCCGAGGGTTCAGGTTGAGTCGTAGGTGGTGCCGTTGCCCGGCCGGATCTTCACCCCGGGGATCGTGGCGGCGGCGAACGGGGTGTCGCATTTCGGCGACCGCCTGTCCCCTGAATCGACACCGCTTGTCCCGGGCCGTTTCGGTCGATTGACCCAGATCAATCATAACCACTTCGTTTCTATAGGAATGTGCGATACACACCCTGGACATGGAGCCCGACGACAGGTTGGGCGGGTGGACGCGGGGCACGGAGCACAGGGCAATGGAACAGGCGGCGGGAAACTCTCCGCAAGTCGATGGCGCCGGTAAGGGCAGTGGCCGGTCGTTGGCGGGGGGTGTCGTCCGGGCGGGGGATGCTGGAAACAATGAAGATACACAAAGGGTTTGTTGTCGGGAGGATGTCCCGGTACGTCATGGCGGTTGTGATCCCGTGGGTCTTAATGGGTCCCATGCTCGCCCATGGGGGCGCTGACGCATATCTCGAGGCACTCGAGCAAGAAGCCGGATCAATCAAGCATCTGGACAACGCGGCACCCCTCGACAGATCCGACGGATCCAGGTCCGAGGCCGTGATGGAGCGCAGGTACGTGACTCCCGGGCTGACCAGGGAAGAGTTCGAGCAGGAACTCAATCAGCGTTTTGCCGGAACCAACATCATCTTTCAAAGTTTGTCGAAAAAGGCCAAGGAGGCGGTCTACCGCGAATATCAGAACGATAACCGCATATCGGTCATACGAAGGAAAGCGGCGTTCTCCATGTAGCAGAACGCCGGGGCCCGTGGCGGGCAAACAGGGGGGATACATAGATGAAAACCATATCAATCATTTTGCCGATTCTGCTGGGGGTCATGCTGGCCTTGACGACCCATGCCGAGGTCAGGATCACAGAGGACAGACCTTATATCTACGTCAATCACGGCGACCAGCTGGTGCGCGTGCAAAGGATACAGGACGAGGAGCATGAACTGTCGGGTGGCTACGCGAGGACATCACGCAAGTGCCCGCCGTTCTGTGTTACGCCCGCGATACCCGCCCCCGGTGTTCATGGTATCGGGGAACTGGAGATCTTCGATTTTCTCCGCACCCGGGTGGCCATTGGCAGGGGCCTGCTGGTGGATGCCCGGACCGCCAGCTTTTTCGAGCGCGGCACTATCCCGGGCTCCGTGAACATCGCGTTCACCCGATTCGAGGACGACCCGGAATCGGAGGCCATGCGCAACCTGCTCATGCGCTTGGGGGCAAAGCCGGCCCAGCCGAAGGCGACCTCCTGGTGGAGCAGCCTTTGGACCAGGGTCCGTAGCCTGATCGAAACGGCAGAAGCCTCGCAGCAGGGGCAGGGCATATGGGACTTCAGCGAGGCCAAAGAGCTGGCGCTGTGGTGCAACGGCCCTTGGTGCGACCAGTCGCCCCGGGCGATCCGGGCGCTTGTGGATCTGGGTTATCCGCCCGAAAAGCTGCACTACTATCGCGGTGGCATGCAGAACTGGCAGATGCTCGGGTTGACCGTGATCATCCCTGACATCAGCGAGGTGGGTGCTTGGTAGAGGCGGCGGAATCACAGTGCCTTCGGGTCATGCCGTATAATGGCGCTGTCGGGGACAGCGCCTTGTCAGGACCCCGGTCTTCGGTACAGGATTTACCATAATATACATTATGCGAACTAGACAGGGCAGAACTCATCATGCGGCCCTCCCGGCACCGTCGACTTGGCGGAGCCCTCGGCGCTCGTGCCCGGGCGCTTGCAAGTGGCGGTCCCGGTAACACCGCCACTTAGTTTCATTCGTAGGGTCGGCAGTTGCGTTGCCCGCGCAGCACCTGGCGCACAAACGGCGATCTCTTTTGGGGCCGAACTCCAGCCCGTCCGGCGAGATCAGGGCATTGCCATGAATCCTCCAGCCCCGCCACTCCTTGGCAAGCGGCACGCGTCCACGTGCAGGCACAGCAATGCCCGGACCGGCAACGGCGTGGCACGCTCGCCGGTCTCGTAGGCGCGCCCGCTGCGTTCAGATGCCGCACATGCGCGCGGCTCCGGAGCGCCTCAATCCGCCGAGCAGACATAGCTTTTTCTCTAGATCACAGTAACTTGGCAGTGGATATTTATGTCCATGATGCGCACTGGTGCAAGCCACAACCCCGTAGAGCCCTCTTTGCACGAATTGATCGGGACTCAAGCGCACGATCTACGTCGCCGGCGGACGCCGGGAAAACCCCAGAGCAGGATCAAATAGTCTCTATGCTTGACTAAAATCAATTAATCGAAAACTCTAACGATCAATTGGACAATTGAGTATTAGGCTACGGATGAGGCGCGCCGCGTGGTGCCCTCAAGAATGACTGAGCCTCACACAGATCGATTGTCGTCCGACCGACGACAGGAACACAGAGGTTCGGCCCATCCAGCGTCCCGGCACATACAGCCGGGATCCCAGCCGGAGAGAGCGATATGAAAGTCCTTCTTATCCTGAACGACCCCCCATACGGCACCGAACGTTCCTACAATGGCCTGCGTCTTGGCGGCGCTCTGATCAAGCAAGAAGGAGTTGAGGCCCGCATATTTCTTCTGGGCGATGCAGCGGCCTGCGCCAAGTCCGGACAGAAGGTGCCGCCAGGTTACTACAGCGTCGAGCACCTGCTCTCTGTCGTCACGCGCCGTGGCGGAGAGGTCGGCGTCTGCGGAACCTGCATGGATGCTCGCGGGATCGCCGACGAGGAGCTCGCCGACGGCGCACAGCGTTCGACGCTAGATCGACTGACCGCGTGGACGGTGGACGCGGACAAGGTCCTCGTGTTCTAGCCGCACTGGAGTCGGCCCCAAGAGACGAGCCGTTTTCCGCTCGGAGTGCCAGCGCGTCGGCAGCAGGCCGCACGTCGAGCGGCCCTTTTCCCGAAGGGGGATCAACGATATGGGCAGAGTACTGGCGATATTCTCGATGCGGAACCGGCGCTGGGTTTTCGGGTCCCTCGTCGCGTTGGTGTTGGTCATGGGTGCGATGATGCCGCGGATCAACATCGACACCGATCCCGAGAACATGCTCGCTGCGGACCAGGCCGACCGGGTGCTGCACAACGCGATCAAGGAGCGCTTCGACCTGCACGACATGATCGTGGTGGGCGTGGTCAATGACGGCCATCCGGATGGGATCTACAACCCGGCCTCCCTGGGGGCGCTGTACACGCTGACCCGTGCCATCGAGCGTATCGACGGCGTGGTGGCACGCGATCTGCTCTCGCTCACCACGGTGGACAACGTGGAGCAGGTAACCCCCGGCACCATCAGCTTCGACTGGATGATGAGTCGCCCGCCCGCTGACCGCGAGGCGTCACTGGCTATCCGGGCAGCCGTCGAGCGCCTACCGATGTTCCACGGCACTCTGGTCTCCGAGGACGGGCGAGCAGCAGGCATCTACGTACCCATCGTCGACAAGAACGAGAGCTACCGGATCTCGCAAGAGATCCAGGCGGTGATCGACACATTGGAGACCGGAGACGCCTTTCACATCACCGGGCAACCGGTTGCCCAGGACACTTTCGGCGTGCAAATGTTTGAGCAGATGGCGATTTCCGCGCCACTGGCCGGGCTGGTGATATTCCTCCTGATGTTCTATTTCTTCCGCAGCGTCGCTCTGGTGATGGCGCCCATGCTGCTGGCAATGGCCACGGTGATCATTACCATGGGACTGCTGATCGGCGCGGGCTTCACTGTGCACATCATGAGTTCCATGATCCCGATCTTCCTGATGCCCATCGCGGTGATCGCATCCGTGCACGTGCTCTCCACCTTTGCCGACCGCTGCCGCCCGAATGACAACCCACAGGCGGTGATAGCGGAGGTGATGGATACGCTCTTCAAACCCGTGCTGTTCACCGCGCTTACCACCGCCGTCGGCTTCGCCTCCCTGACCCTGACGCCGATTCCACCGGTGCAGGTGTTTGGTGCGTTCGTCGCCTTTGGCGTGGTGCTCTCCATGGCGCTCACGTTCACCTTCATCCCCGCCTACACCGCGGCACTGCCGCGACATGTGGTCACGCGCATGGTCACGCGCGTTCGTCGCCATCAGGACGACGAGGGCCACAGCGCCGGCTGCCGCCTGTGCGTGACCGTGGAAGCACTCGGGCGCTTCGCCATGGCCCGTGCCCGCACCCTGCTCGTGGTATTCGTCGGCCTGCTGGTGCTTGCCGTGGCCGGGATCAGCCAGATCCAGGTCAACGACAATCCCACACGGTGGTTCAAGCAAAGCCACAATATCCGAGTCGCCGATACCGTGCTCAACGAGCACTTCTCCGGCACCTACGAGGCCTATCTGGTACTCGAACAGCACGCCGGCGCCGATCCAGAGACACAGCTCGACAAGCGGGTCGCTCCAATTCTGGAGGATGCGCCATCGGCGGACATGCGCGGGCAGTGGCGCGCGCTGCTCGAGCAGAGTCGCAAGGACGATCTAGGCACTTGGCTGGACAACCTGCTCTTCGCGCTCGAGGACAAGGTCTATGAATCGCCTGCCCTGCAGGCGAGCGTGTGGGAGCAGCTGTTGGAGGCGACCGAGGGGCTGCGCACCGAGTTGCTCTACTTCCAGAGCCCCCGGGCGCTCGCCTACATGGCCCGGCTCCAGACGCACCTCGAGGAAGGCGGCGTCGTGGGGAAAAGCAATTCGCTTGCCGATCTCGTGCGCACGGTCTACCGGGAACTGGTGAGCGGCGATCCCGTGGACTATCGCATCCCTGACAGCCCGGCGGGCGTCGCGCAGGCGCTGCTGACCTTTCAGTCCTCGCACCGCCCGCACGATCTGTGGCACTTCGTCACCCAGGACTACCGCGCCGCCAGCATCTGGCTTCAGCTCCCAAGCGGCGACAATCAGGACATGCAGCGCGTACTTGACGCGGTGGCGGAGTTCACGGCTGCGCACCCTCTTCCGGATGGCGTACGGCTGCAATGGGGCGGCATGACCTACATCAACCTGGTCTGGCAGGGAGAGATGGTGGTCGGCATGCTGTTCGCGTTGCTCTCCGCCTTCGTCGTGGTGCTGTTCATGATGATCCTGTTGTTTCGCTCGCTGACCTTCGGTGTGCTGGCGATGCTGCCGCTGACACTCTCCATCGCGCTGATCTACGGCGTCATGGGTCTGATCGGCAAGGACTACGACATGCCGGTGGCGGTGCTGTCATCTCTCAGCCTAGGGCTGTCGGTCGACTTCGCCATTCACTTCATCCAGCGCCTGCGCGTGTCGCTGGCCGACTCGGGCGACTGGCGCACGGCACTCGCCTACGTATTCACCGAACCCGCCCGCGCCATCACCCGCAACGCCGTGGTGATCGGCGCCGGCTTTCTGCCGCTGCTGACCGCGCCGCTGCTGACCTACGTCACCGTGGGTGTATTCATGGCCAGCATCATGATTGCATCGACAGTAATCACGCTGGTCATGCTTCCCACCCTCTTCGAAACGTGGCCCCGGTTGTTCTTCGGGCACGCCGAAGGTGTGCCGACCGCCCGCACACAGGAGTGACGAACATGCGAATCAAAATGACTGCGAGCCTGCTCCTCGCTGTGATCCTCTCGGGACCTCTTTCCGCGGAACTGCCAACTGCCCGTGAGATCGTGAGCCGCGCGCACCTGGCCGCCTACTATGCCGGACACGACGGGCGCACCGAGGCACGCATGCAGATCGTCGACGGGCGCGGGCGCGAGCAGACCCGCCAGTTCACGATGCTGCGGCGCAATGGCGAGAAAGGCGAGCAGCATTATCTGGTCGTGTTCAGCCACCCGGCGGACGTGCGTGGCACCACATTCCTGGTGCACAAGCGCCCCGGCGCCGACGACCACCGCTGGCTCTACCTTCCAGGGCTCGACCTGGTGCGGCGCATCGCCCCCGGCGACAAGCGCACCAGCTTTGTCGGCTCACACTTCTTCTACGAGGACGTCTCCGGGCGCCACCTGGAAGACGACGAACACACATTGGCTGATGTCACAGACGAGCACTACGTCATCCGCAGTACCCCGATGGATTCCGGCACAGTGGAGTTCGCCGCCTACACCACCTGGATCGACCGGGAGACATGGTTGCCGGCGCGGGCCGAGTACGAGAACGCGCAGGGCAACATATATCGGCGCATGGAGGTGCTGGAGATCGAACAGATCCAGGGTTATCCGACCGCCACACGCATGCGCATGTCCGATCTTGACAGCGGCGGCCATACGCTGGCCGAGATGCGTTTCACCGCCTACGACCTGGAGATTCCGGAGGGGGTCTTCAGCGAGCGCTCGCTGCGCAACCCGCCCCGGAAGTGGTTGCGACGGCCTTGAACGGTGGTCGCCGAGAGGACAATGATCCCATGAAACGCATCGATTCCATGCGTGCCGCGCGTGTTCTTCGTGTGGCGGTTTCAGCTCCATCAGGACAGGAGCGAAGGCAGCAATGATCTCCATGCGCCATATGCTTCACCATTTGCTCGCGGCCTGGTTCGTAGCCGCTGCCGTGCCGGCGGCGGCACAGGACGATGACCCATGGGCAGAATCAACCGACTCTCCGTGGGTGCTGCATGGTTTTGTGGAAGGTGCGGCGGGCATGCGTACCCGGCATCAGCCCCTGATCTCCGGTGATGCGTCCCTGGGCGAGCTGCGCCTGCAATTGGAGGCCATATACCGGGGCGATCGCGTCACCTGGCGCTTCAAGGCCGACGGAATCGCCGACCGTGTGGAGGACTCCCTCGACGGCGAGCTGCGCGAGGCGAACGTCAGCCTGCCCTTGGGGGGGCAATTCGACCTTCGCCTGGGCCGGCAGGTATTGACCTGGGGCACCGGAGACTTGTTGTTTCTGAACGACCTGTTTCCGAAAGATTGGCCATCGTTCCTGATCGGGCGTGACGATGATTACCTGAAGGTACCCAGCGACGCCCTGCGCCTCGTTTGGTTCAGCGAGCACGCCAGTCTGGACGCTGTCTGGACGCCCGTCTTCGAACCGGATCGCTTCGTGGACGGTACGCGTGTCGCCTACTTCGATAAGGTACGCGGCGAGATGGTCGCCGCCCCTCCCCGGCTGCACGCCTACGAGCCACCCCGCACCTTCAGTAATGGCGAACTCGCGCTGCGCGTGCACGGCCTTGTCGGTGCCACCGAATGGGCGCTGTACGGCTACCGGGGGTTCTTCGGTCAGCCCACCGCTTTCGATCCTGGGCGCGGCCGCCCGACGTTCGCCCGGCTCAATGCCTATGGCTCAAGCCTGCGCGGCCCACTGGGCGGCGGGCTCTACAACCTGGAACTCGCCTGGTATGACTCGGTGGACGATCGCCGCGGGGACAATCCTGATATCCCCAACTCGGAGCTGCGTCTGTTGGCGGGCTACGAGCGTGAGATGGCGACCAACCTGACTCTGGGCGGCCAGTATTACCTCGAGTGGATCCAGAACCACGACCGTCTCCGGCCGGCCTGGCCATTCGATCCGGCGCTGCGCCCCGACGAGTACCGGCATCTGGTCACGCTGCGGCTCACCTACCGCATGCTGCGTGACAACCTCGTGCTGTCACTGATGAACTTCTACTCACCAAGTGACGAGGACTACTTTCTGCGCCCAACCATCGAGTACCGCCACAGCGATCGCCTGCGTGTGAGCGGCGGCGCCCATTTCTTTGGCGGAACCGGGCGACAGACCTTCTACGGTCAGTTCCGGGATGATTCCAGCATTTTCCTCCGGGTCAGGTACAGCTTATGAGCCGACCACGGGCCGAACTTGCCGGGGGTACAAGGATAGGACGCTGTTCACAACGGCCAACCTATGGCTGCCCCGTGGTCACGTTCGAGGTGACGTTCGTCATTCATTCAGGTGTGTATTAGACCAGCGAGGTGATCGACATGAGCCGGATAGCCATTCTAGGTGCAGGCATCGGCGGAGTTCCGATGGCATTCGAAATGAAGGAACTCGCCCGTAAGGGAGATGAGGTGATCGTTGTATCCGATAGTCCTACATTCCACTTCGTACCTTCGAACCCCTGGGTGGCCGTGAACTGGCGAAGGCCGAAGGACATCAAGGTTGAGCTTGCACCGATCTTCAGAAAAAAGGGGATCGAGTTCATCCAGAAGGCTGCCGCCAGGGTGGAGCCGGAGGCCAATCGGGTAGTCCTGGCAGACGGCAGTTCTGTCGACTACGATTATCTCGTCATCGCCACGGGTCCCCGGTCGGCATTCGATGAAGTGCCGGGACTGGGTCCGGACGGATTTACCGAATCAGTGGTCCATGTGGACGAGGCCGACGCCGCCGCGGCAAAGTGGGACGCCTTTGTGGCCGACCCCGGCCCCATCATCATGGGGGCTGTTCAGGGCGCTTCCTGCTACGGGCCTGCCTATGAATTTGCATTGATCGTGGAAACCGAGTTGCGCAAACGCAAGATTCGCGATCGGGTGCCTATGACCTTTGTGACTGCCGAGCCCTATGTTGGTCATCTCGGACTTGGTGGCGTGGGTGACACCAAAGGCATGTTCGAAAGCGTTTTCCGAGACCGGCACATCAAATGGATTACCAACGCCAGGGTGAATCGCGTCGAACCCGGAAAGATGTATGTGACCGTGGTGGATGACGAAGGCAACGACAGAGATCACCACGAACTTCCGTTCAAGTATTCCATGATGATTCCTGCCTTTACCGGCATCGATGCGGTTCGGGATATTAAAGGTCTGGTGAATCCGCGCGGGCTCGTGATCGTTGATAACCATCAGCGCAATCCCACCTTCAAGAACATCTATTCGGTGGGTGCCTGTATCGCCATCCCCCCGGTGGAGAAGACGCCGCTTCCCGTGGGAGCTCCGAAGACGGGGTACATGATCGAATCCATGGTCGCGGCGACCGCCCGCAACATCCGCGCCGAACTCGACGGGCACGAGCCTGACAACGAAGGGACCTGGGTGGCACTGTGTCTTGCCGATCTGGGCGATACGGGCATCGCGTTTCTCGCCGATCCACAGATCCCGCCCCGGAACATCACCTGGTCGAGCCAGGGCAAGTGGGTACACCTGGCCAAGATTGCATTCGAGAAGTACTTTCTGCGCAAGCTCAGAAAGGGAGTCAGCGAGCCATTCTATGAACGGTGGATGCTGAAGAAAATGGGGCTTTCACGCCTGAAGAAGCACACCGAGAGACTCTGACTGTCGTCCCACCACGTTGTTGTCACCTTCTGAAGTAAAGATTAAGTGTCAGGTCCCGTGTGATCATATCCTATTGGCAAGGAGCGGTTATTCTTGGCCAGAGAGATGATGGATAAACCCCAGGGATGAGTTGATCCAAGGGCACCTCCCCGTCCAACCGAGCCCGGGGTTTGCGGGCTTGCCCGGGAGGTCCTGAGCGAGACCGGGACACTTCGTGTGCGCGGGTACTTACCCGCTGTGCATGTCTTCGCCGTCAATCACGGTTTCGACCCGGTTCCGCCCGCGCGCCTTTGCCTGGTAGAGCGCCTGATCCGCCTTCTTGAGCAGCGAGTCGCGATCGTCCTGCTGCGTAAACAGCGCGACGCCGAAACTCGCCGTGATGACGGTGCCAACCCCATCAAAGCGGTACTGTGCAATGGTCTGGCGCAGCTTTTCCGCCGCGATCCGCGCCGCGGCCGCGACCGACTGCGGCATCAGGATCATGAACTCCTCGCCGCCCCACCGACCCGCCGTATCCACGCTGCGGATGTTGTCGTTCACCAGGCGGGCGACCTTCTGCAACACGTGGTCGCCCACGTCATGACCGAACGAATCGTTCACCCGTTTGAAATGGTCAAGGTCATACATGATCAGGGACAGGGGCGTGCCATATCGCCTTGCACGATCCAGTTCTCTGTTCAGTATCCGGGTGAACTCCCGGCGATTTGCAATGCCCGTGAGTTCATCCGTTGTCGCAAGGCGCTGAACTTCCTCTTCCGCCCGCTTGCGGGCGGAGATATCGCGGAGCACGCCGACCGTGAATTCGGTATCCAGGTACGCGCCGGATTTCGTCAGGATGCGAATCTCGGCGCCGGGGTCAGCCTCACCTGCAAACAAGCGTTCTAGGACCTCCTGAGCCCTGGGCTGGTCTTCGGGGTGGACCGCGGGCGCGAAATGCTTCCCTATCCACTCCTCCGGCCGCCACCCGGTCATCCGCTCGGCGGATGGACTGATGGATGACAGTGTGCCATCCGGTTCGATCGTATAGATAACGTCGTAGGCGGCATTGAATATGTTCCGGTAGCGCGCCTCGCTCTCGCGCAAGGCTATTTCGGCCTGCCTGCGCGCGGTCAGATCTTCACCCGTGATGATGTTCCTGTCCCCGATGGATGCGAAGGAGAATCTCACGCAGCGTGTCGTCCCGTCCTTGCAGGTGACCGTGGTCTCCATGGGTTCGATGCTGCCGACGCGTTCAATGGCGCTTGCTGTCCGCCTCGTCCATTCGGTGCGGACTTCTTCGCGGTATTTCTCGTCCGGATAGGCGCGTATCCACCATTGTCGCAGATCAGGAATGTCATCCAGCGTGTATCCCATCATCGCGGAAGCAGCCTGATTCATCACCATGATTCTGTCATCGGCACCACTTCCCACGCTCACGAGCATCGCGATGGGCGAATGTTCGACGATGGCCGTGAAGTCGGCCTCCCTGTCCCTGACCAGCTGCTCTGCCAGCTTGCGCTCCGTGATGTCCCTGAAGAAGCCGGCCAGGTAACGCTTCGCCCCGATCTTGATGGGTGCCACGGTGATGTCGGCGTAGAAGATACTGCCGTCCTTGCGCTTCATCGGGATATTCTCCGACAGACCACCCTGATTCTCGGCGAGACGCGCGAAGTCACGTTCCGCATGCGCCAGGAAACTCTCCGGGTGAATGTCCCGGAGGGTCAGTCCCCTGATCTCCTCCGGGCGCCGGCCCAGCATCCAGCATATTGCGGTATTGCCGAACAGCATCCTTCGGCTTTCCACTTCGGCGATAATGATGCCGTCGGTGGCATTCTCGAAGATTGCCCGGAACCATCGTGATTCCTGCAAGGCGCTTTCAGGGTGTTCGCTGGAGACAAGCTCGGGCTGCATGGGGGGAGTCTAGCCTGTTTTATCGGCAACTCACGTGCCCACACAGACCATGGGGATTGCTTTCGTTAGTCCCCGTACGTGAACCGTTCCGGCCGGTTAGTGCTTCAGGGTCGAGGGGTAGCCGGCATCGTCGGTGGCCTGCAGCAAGGCTTCCACGTTCGTTCGGGCCGGATCAAAACGGACGATGGCCTGGCGCTCACGGGGATTCATTTCGGCATGAGTGACCCCATCCACCGATTCCAGTGCGTACTTCACGTTGGGCGGGCATGCCGGGCATACCATGCCCATGACGTCGAGTGTCACTTCCCGGGTGTCCGCCCACGCCGGTGCCGCCAGGGACAGGGACATCAGCAGGATCGTCACGAGCGCCTTGAATCTCACTTCACACCTCCCGGAAGTCGGTCCGCGGATCTGTCAACCGCGACGGGTCCGATTTGCCCGCGGGGGTTGATCCTGCGTGGCGACATCGATGCCCTCGCGCATCACCTCGGCGAGAAACCGGATCTGCTCTTCGTTGATCACGTAGGGCGGCATGAGGTAACTGACATTGCCCAGGGGCCGCAGCAATGCGCCGCGCTGCAGCGCATGGCGGTAGATGGCCAGTCCGCGCCGCTCCTGCCACGGATAGGGTTCCCGCGTGGCCTTGTCACGGACCATCTCCACAGCGGCGATCATGCCGGTCTGGCGTACCTCGGCGACGTTCGGATGGTCCTGGAGCGGCGCGAGCGCCTCGGCCATGACTTTGGCCAGATGCCGGTTGTTGCCGATGACGTCTTCGCCCTCGAAGATGCCCAGGGTGCCCAGGGCCGCCGCGCAGGCCAACGGGTTGCCGGTATACGAATGAGAATGCAGGAAGGCATTGAGCTTTTCGTATTCGTCGTAGAAAGCCTGATAGACGCCCTCCGTGGTCACCACCGCCGACAGCGGCAGGTAGCCGCCGGTGAGCCCCTTGGAGAGACACAGGAAATCCGGCGTGATCCCGGCCTGCTCGCAGGCGAACATCGTCCCGGTGCGGCCGAAACCCACGGCGATCTCGTCGGCAATCAGGTGCATGCCATGGCGGTCACAGGCCTCTCGCAGCAAGGAGAGGTATCGGGGGTCGTACATGCGCATGCCCCCGGCGCACTGCACCAGGGGTTCCACGATCACGGCACAGGTCTCGTGGGCGTGCCGCGCCAGGGCCTGTTCCATGTGCACGAACATCCGTTCGGCCAACTGTGCACAGTCCTCGCCTGCTTCCCGCAGGTAGCAGTCGGGTGCCTGAACAGTGATAGATTGCATTAAAAGAGATTTGTAAGTCTCTTTGTATAAAGGAACATCTCCGACGGATAATGCACCCAGGGTTTCGCCGTGGTAGCTGTTGGTGAGGCAGATGAAGCGGGTCTTCCCACCCTGCCCCCGGTTGCGCCAGTAGTGGTAGCTCATCTTGAGCGCCACCTCCACGGCGGCCGAGCCGCTGTCCGCGAAGAAGCAACGGCTCAGGCCTGGCGGGGTGATTGCCACGAGCTTCTCGGACAGCCGGATTACCGGTTCATGGGTAAACCCGGCCAGGATCACGTGCTCCAGTCGATCCAGCTGGTCGCGGATGGCCTGGTTGATGCGGGGATTCGCATGGCCGAACAGGTTCACCCACCAGGAACTGACGGCATCGATGTACCGATTGCCGTCGAAATCTTCCAGCCACACGCCCTCCCCCCGCCGGATCGGCGTCATGGGCAGGTGCTCGTGGTCCTTCATCTGGGTGCAGGGATGCCAGACGACCGACAGGTCGCGGCGGGTGAGGTTGTCGTTGTTCATGGGAAAGGCATTTTCGACGCAAAGACGCAATGACGCAATGACGCAAAGGATCGCAAAACTGATTCTTGAGAAGGCTGACAGGCTGTCCCAAGACTGAGGAGACGACTCCGTCGCTCGGGATGCCCTGTCGACTGCGTTCAAAAAACCTTTGCGGATCTTCGCGTCATTGCGTCTTTGCGTCGCGGTTCTGCCCCAGGCCTCAACCGTTGCCCGCCCGCATGGCTTCGTACTCGTCCTCGAAGAAGAACTTCTCCTCGCCGAATGCCGGCTTGAGGTGGTTGAGCCATGTGGCCTCTTCGTCGTACCTGGCGAAGAAGGGGCGCTGGACCCATTCCGGATTGCGAGCCTGGATGAAGCGCAGTACGAACACCTTCTCACCCTGGATCTCGGCCACGCCCTGGACTTCCACCTTGCCGGGCCCGGCGCTCATGGACGGGCCCCGGGCGGTGCGGCCGAGGCCGGAAACATGCTGCATGGCCTCCCGGTAGATCCGGGCCGCCCTGGCCAGCGGCACTTCGAAGTAGCGCCGCGCACCGGTGTCGCGCTCCACGAACATGTAGTACGGGATGATGCCGAGTTGCACCTGGGTCTTCCACAGGCGCACCCAGACATCGGGGTCATCATTGATGTGTGCCAGCAGCGGTCCCTGGCTGCGGATCTCCACACCCGTCTCCCGCAGCCGGCGGATGGCCTCCCGGGCGATGGGCGTCTCGAGTTCACGCCAGTGGTTGTAGTGCGCCATGATGGCCACGTGCCGGCCCGCCTTCACCAGGCGCTCGAAGAGGTCCAGCAGCTCGTCGGCGTCATTGTCGGTGACGAATCGATGCGGCCAGAAGGTGAGCGCCTTGGTGCCGATGCGGATGGTCTGCACGTGAGAGAGTCCGGCGTCCTCCAGCAACGGCTCCAGGTACTGGGCGAGGTTTCGGGTCTTCATGACCATGGGGTCGCCCCCCGTGACCAGCAGGTCGGTCACGCGCGGATGGCGGCGCAGGTATCCCAGCACCTGGTCACACTGGCTGGATGCGATGCGCAGCTCCTTGTCGCCCACGAACTGGGCCCACCGGAAGCAGAAGGTGCAGTAGGAGTGGCAGGTCTGACCCTGACTGGGAAAAAACAGCACCGTTTCCCGGTACTTGTGCTGGAGGCCCTCGACCACCTCCCCGTCCATCCTGGGCAGATTCATGTCCAGCTGGCCCGCGGGATGGGGATTCAATTCCTCGCGCAATTCCCGGGCGAGCGCGGCAATCTCCGTTTTGTCGGCACCCCTGCGGTGCAGCTCCGCCATACGCTCGAAGCTATCGGGGGCCAGCATGCCCCGCTGGGGAAAGGTCAACTGAAACATGGGATCGTCCGGCACCCGGTCCCAGTCGATCAGTTCGTTGATCACGTATTCGTTGACGCGGAACGGCAGTACGCTGGACACCACCTTCATCTCGAACCGCCGGGCGTCGGACAGGCGGGCCAATTGCGGAATCTTCTCCAGGCTGCGGTCGTTGAAGACCTTGAAGTTGCGGGCCTCGATCTCACCCAGGGCTTTGTCGTTATAGAACTTGAGGACTGAGCTCATGTCGCGCCTCCGATTGCTTCCGGATCCCGGGGAACTCGGGTCCCCTTCGGCTCCGGGGTGATGACAGGGCCCCGCAGGCGTGCAAGCCGAGTCATGGAATGACCGGCACGCGTACCTGGAGCGGACTCCGCGCGCCGCCGGTCAGTGGATGGGTAAAGGCCGGTTAACTTACCCCATGGGCGTTGCAGGATGCAAACCGGCCCTTGCCGCGACCGCCGCCCGGGGGCACAGTGTCCTCAGTAGGCTGCGTGGCCCGGAGCCGGGCCCCTTTGCCGATCTGTTTACCCATATTTTTCTTCATTAAATGAATAGTATATGACGTATATCTCATGTGGAACATTGTGAATACCAACCTGCGCTCACACAGCCGGCCCGATCACCCCGGGCCAACGACTCACCGATGTGTTCAAGGCCGGAGGCCGTGACGATGCACCCGGAATTCCCCCTGGAACCCGGTCTGATCCACCTGAATCATGCCGCCGTGGCGCCCTGGCCCCGCCGGACCGTGGCGGCGGTCGAGCGATTCGCCGAGGCCAACATGCGGGAAGGTTCCCGCTCCTATGCCCGGTGGATCGGAGAAGAGACCCGTCTGCGCGGACTCCTGGCCCGCCTTATCAATGCCCCGTCCCCCGATGACATCGCCCTGCTGAAGAACACCTCCGAGGCACTGTCCGTGGTCGCGTACGGCCTGGACTGGGCCTCCGGGGACACTATCGTCAGTGCGGCCCAGGAGTTTCCTTCCAACCGGGTCGTCTGGCAGTCCCTGTTGCCCCGATTCGGTGTCCGGACCCGGCTGGTGGATCTGGAAACGGCCCCGGACCCCGAGGCCGCACTGATCGAGGCCATGGATGGCCGGACCCGTCTGCTTTCGGTGAGCGCCGTTCAGTACGCCCGGGGGCTTCGCCTGGATCTCGAACGGCTGGGCGAGGCCTGTCGCAGACGCGGCGTTCTGTTCTGCGTGGATGCCATTCAGCAGCTCGGCGCCCTGCCCTTCGATGCCCGGGCATGCCAAGCCGATTTCGTGGCTGCGGACGGACACAAGTGGATGCTGGGGCCCGAGGGTCTGGCGGTCTTCTACGTGCGCCCGGAGGTGCGCGAGCGCCTCAGCCTCAACCAGTTCGGCTGGCACATGCTGGAGTACCCGGGCGACCACGAACGGCCGGACTGGCAGCCGGCGGCGAGCGCACGCCGCTTCGAGTGCGGCAGCCCCAACATGCTGGGCGTGCATGCCCTGGCGGCGAGCCTGGACCTGTTGCTGGAGACAGGGCTGGAAAGCATCGCTGAGCGTGTCTCCGGCAATGTGTCCTGTCTGATCGACCTGCTGGAAGCGAGATCCTTCGAGATCCTGTCGCCAAAGGCCCCGGAAAGGCGTGCGGGGATCGTGACCTTCCGCCGCGCCGGCGAAGACATGGAGAAGCGGTATCGGCAATTGATGGACGCCAACGTGCTGTGTGCCCATCGGGGCGGCGGGATACGGTTCAGCCCGCATTTCCATAACGGGGAGGCGGACCTGGCAGAGGCCGTGGAGCGACTCGAAACCGCATGCTGACGGAATGTTGCATATGCGTCATTGGAGTCGGATAATCAGTTTATGCAACATTTCGGGGGTGTCCCATGTCCCAGGCAGCCAGCCCGGTTCGCATCGATCCGGCACAAACACTGACCACGGCCTTTCTCAAGGCCGGAAAGGCCCTGGGGTTGAGCCGTACCGTACTTGGCCAGGTGATCGGAAAGGATCGCAGCACCCTGGTCCGGGGCCGGATTGACCCGGCCAGCAAGGCGGGCGAGCTGGCTTTGCTGCTGGTGCGCTGCTACCGGGCCCTGTTCGTGCTGGTGGGCGGTGAGCCGGAGCAGATGCGCCACTGGATGCACACGCCGAACAGGGACATCGGCGGTGTCCCGGCCGCGCAGGTGTGTACCGTGCAGGGTCTGATTCGCGTCACCGAGTACCTGGACGCCATGCGCGGAAAGGTCTGAGCGGGCGGCACCCCACCATGACCGAACCGGACATCTGGGATGCCTGTGCGAGGGACGCCCGGCCGGGCAGCCTGCGTGGTACCCTCCTTCGCATCGTTGAGAGCCAGGAACAGGTAGCCACGGCGAGTCTCGTGGATTCCCTTGAGGAACAGGCCGTCCTGGAGGCCCTGCTGGAAGGGACCAAGCCGGCGATCCCGGCCGGAGCGCCACGCCACTATCTGCTCAGCACCCCGTTCCGTTATCCGCCGCTGCGCCATGGCTCGAGATTCGGCGCACGATTCGAGCCGAGCATCTTCTACGGTTCGCTGTCCCTGCCCACGCTGCTGGCCGAAGCGGCCTTCTACCGGTTCCACTTCTGGTACGCCATGGAAACGCCGCCCACGCGGCCGTTCATCACGCGGCACACGATCTTCGAGGCCAGCTATCGAAGCGACCGCGGTCTGCAGCTTCAGGAGCCCCCTTTCGACCGCTTCCGGGATGTGCTGACCCATCCATCCGCCTATGGCGCGACGCAGCGCCTGGGCTCCGCCATGCGTGCAGCCGGGATCGAAGCGTTCGAGTATCGTTCGGCGCGTGACCCGGGGCTCGACGCGGCCCTGTTCACTCCCGGTGCGCTTGCCAGCCGTCGCCCGCGCAACCAGGAACAATGGACTTGCGAAACGGCGGGTGAGCGGGTGTCCTTCCTGCGCGATGCAGGCGGGCAACTGCGCACCCTCCCGCTGGAACGCTTCCTGGTGAACGGCGCGCTGCCCCGCCCGGCACCGTGAGCGCTTCCTGGTGAGAGATATCCCTTGCCTTCGTGCGTTTCGTGATGAACCGAAGCGTCAGCCGCGCCCGAACAGGGCGTGGTAATTGCGCGTCGTCAGTTCGGCGATGGTTTCGAGATCGCTGCCGCGCACCTCGGCCACCCTGGCGGCCACGTCGCGCACCCAGGCGGGATGGTTGGTCTTGCCGCGGTGGGGCACGGGAGCCAGGTAGGGCGCATCGGTCTCCACCAGCAGACGGTCGTCCGGCACGCGCCGGGCTACGTCCCGCAGTGCCTCGGCATTGCGAAACGTGACGATTCCGGAAAACGAGATATAAAAGCCCAGGTCCAGGGCGGCCCGTGCCATCTCCCAGGTCTCGGTGAAGCAGTGCATCACACCGCGCGGGCCGTCGGCACCTTCCTCGCGCAGGATGCTGATGGTGTCGTCACGGGCATCGCGGGTGTGGATGATCAGCGGCTTGCCCAGTTCCCGGGCGGCGCGCACATGCACCCGGAAGCGCTCGCGCTGCCATTCATTATCGTCCGGGTGGTAGTGGTAGTCGAGCCCGGTCTCCCCCACTGCTGCCACCAGGGGGTCGCGACCCCGGGTGACCAGGTCTTCCACGGTGGGCTCGGCACCCCCGGACTCTCCAGGATGCACCCCCACGGAGCACGACACCTGCGGGTAACGTTCCGCGATGCCGCGCACCGTCGGATACCCTTCCAGCGAGATGTTCACGCACAGCATGTGCACCACACCCGCGTCGCGGGCCGCCGCGAGCAGGTTGTCCAGGGAACCGTCGAATTTCTCCAGATCGATGCGATCCAGATGGCAGTGGGAGTCGATGAGCATGAAGGACATTCAAAGTTCAAGGTTTAATGTTCAAGGTTCAAGGCTCAAGGCCGGACCGTATCAGTTGGCGGTCATCCAGAGCCAACGTGCCCTTCATTGAATCTTGAACTTTGAACCTTGAACCTCAGTTCACATGGTATGTGTCGGGCGATCGGCCTGCAGGGCGCCGGCGAGCAGGCCTTCGATCTTGTTGCGGGTGGCGCCGTTGTCCTGGGGGTTGAACTGCACACCGATGCCGGGGGTGCGGTTGCCCTGGGCGCGGGGCGGCGTCAGCCAGATGATTCGGCCGGCCACCGGCATGCGCTCCCGTTCCTCCATGAGCGTGAGCAGCATGAACACCTCGTCTCCCAGCTTGTAGGGCTTCTGGGTGGGGATGAACAGCCCGCCGTTCTTCACGAACGGCATGTATGCGGCATACAAGGAGTTCTTGTCCTTGATGGATAGCGAGAGAATACCCTGTCCTGACGACATGGCGGTGGCTCCGTCACGGCCTGCCGGGGGCGAGATCCGCAAACACGTCTTCCAGCAGAAGCTGCGGATTGACGGTGGTGCGGGCCAGTCGCCGCCATTCGGCGAGGCGATCCTGCAATGGAAAGGTTCGACCCAAGTCTAACGCCTTTGCCAGTGGCTGCAAATCCTTGATCCGCGTATCGGCGGTCTGCCCGGCCCATGCCTGACGCGCGCATTCCCACAGGGCGATCTGTATCCAGCGAATGAGACGCTCGGTCTCCTGGCCCTTCCAGTGTTCCGCCAGTTCCACGATGCCGCGCCTGCCGGCGGACAATTCGGCCAGATCACGCACCAGGGCCCGCCAGTGTTCCGCGGCCCCCTCCTCTGCCAGCGTCCGGGCCGTCAATGGGGCGCCCCGCGCCATGCACAGCAGCACGTCCATATCCGCCTCCGGCAAACCCTGAGCCGTCAGCCAGGCACGTGTATCCGTCTCGCCGGGCAGGGGCACGGAGATGATCTGGCAGCGGCTGCGAATGGTGGCGGGCAGGCGGGAGGGGTCCGCCGTGACCAGGATCAGGAGCGTGTGCTCGGGCGGTTCTTCCAGGGTCTTGAGCAGGCTGTTTGCGGCACTGATGTTCATGGCGTCCGCCGGCCACAGGACAGCCACCCGGTGGGCACCCATGGAGCGGCTCAGGCCCATGGTTTCTGCCAGTTCGCGGATCTGATCCACGAGGATCTGCGTCTTGTCCTCGGGGACGGTCAGGCGCACCTGGTCCGGATGGGTGCCCGCATCGTGCAGGCGGCAACTCGGACAGCGGCCGCACGGATCTCCCTGCGGACCGGGTTCAGTGCACAGGGCGGCGCCGGCCAGGGCCTCCGCCAGGGCCAGCTTGCCGATGCCCCCGGGGCCCGTGAGCAGCAGTGCATGGGGCATGCGATCGGCCGCCAGGCGCCCCAGCAGTTGACGCCATGTGGATTCCAGCCATGGATAGGGGGCCGGCGGGCTCATGTCCCCTGCCCTGTTCCCATCAGGGATGAGACTGCCTGTTGCAGGTCACCGGCCACTGCTTCCACGGAACGGGAGGCGTCGATGATGCGATAGCGGGCCGGTTCGCTGCGGGCGCGTTCCAGGTAGGCCTCGCGCACCCGCTCGAAAAACTCCACGGCCTCCTGTTCGAAGCGGTCCGCCTCGCTTCGGCCTCGGGCACGGGCAAGGCCTGTTTTCACGTCCATGTCCAGCAGCAGCGTGAGATCCGGCCGTACGGGGCCCTGCACCCAGACCTCCAGGGCGGCGATGCGGGCGGGGTCGACACCGCGCCCGCCACCCTGGTAGGCATAGGTGGCATCGGTGAACCGGTCGCACAGCACCCACCTGCCCGCCTCCAGGGCCGGCAGGATCAGTGTGCGCAGATGCTCCGCCCGGGCCGCGAACATGAGCAGCAGTTCGGTATCCGGATGCATGGCCGGGTGATCCCTGGACAGCAGCAGGCCGCGAATCGCCTCGGCCACGGGCGTGCCCCCCGGCTCACGCGTGGTGACCAGCGCGATGCCCTGATCCTCCAGAAACCGCTTGAGCCCCTCCACCTGGGTGGACTTGCCCGCGCCCTCGCCCCCTTCCAGCGTGATGAAGCGGCCCCGTCGTTTCGGTGACGGCTGGTTCATGGTCGTGCGCTCCCCGGATAGCGACCGGCATCGCCTCCCAGCTGATACCGGATCACCGCCTCCCGGTGTTCCCGGTAGGTGGTGGAGAAATGATGACTGCCGTCGCCCCGGGAGACAAAGAACAGCACCTCGGAGTCGGCGGGATTGAGGGCGGCGCGAATGGCATCACCCCCCGGCAGTGCAATGGGCGTGGGCGGCAGGCCCGCCCGCGTATAGGTGTTGTACGGGGTGTCGGTCCGCAGGTCGCGCCGGCGCAGCCTGCCATCACTGACCTGCCCTCCATACACCTGTGTCCCGTAGATGACCGTGGGATCGGTCTGCAGTCGCATGCCCCGGCGCAGGCGCGTGGTGAACACCGCCGCGACCAGTTCCCGCTCATCGGGTACACCGGTCTCCCTTTCCACGATGGATGCCAGGATCAGGGCCTCGTAGGGCGTTTCCAGCGGCAGGTCCTGCTGACGCTCCGCCCAGGCTGATTCCAGGACACTCACCATGCGCCTATGCGCCCGATCCAGAAACTCCAGATCCGTGGTCCCGCGTGGAAACAGATAGGTGTCCGGATAGAACCAGCCCTCGGGATGTTCGCCGGGGCGGCCGAGCCGCGCCATGATCTCCATATCCTCCTCCGGCATCAGGGTCTGCTTCAGATGGGGATGCGCGCGAACGGCATGCATGAGTTGTGCGAAGGTCCATCCCTCCGGGATGGTCAGGCTGTACTGGATCGTGCGCCCGCCGAGAAACAGTGCCAGCAGGCCGCGCGGCGTCAGCCCCGGTTCCAGGCGGTACTCCCCGGTCCGGACATTGGTGGAACCCGCTTCAACCCGGGCATGGAACTCCCAGTAGAGGGGACGTTCGAGCCAGCCCGCTTCATGGAGTTCGCGGGCTACGCGGCGTACCGAGGCGCCGGCCGGCAGGTCATAGACCCGGGGCTCGTCCAGGGCCAGGGGCCGGTCCATGAAACGCAGGTAATCCACGGTCAGGCCCGCCGCAGCCGCCACCGCAAGCAACACCAGGCTCGCCACCAGCCACCTCACGGCCCGTCTCCGTCCAGGGCACGTTGCAGCAGGCCGACCAGGGGGGGCACCGGCAGCGGATGCCCGTCCAGCGCCTGCACCGGCCACAGGCCGATCAGCGTGTTGGTGAGCAGAAGCCCGTCGGCCCCGAACAGGTCGTCCAGGCCGTAGCGCCCCTCATGGACGGGAATCCCCAGCCCCCGTGCACACGCCATGACCCGGGCCCGGGTGACACCCGCCACGCCGCATTGATCCAGCAGGGGCGTGTGCAGGGCGCCGTCCCGGATCAGGAACAGGTTGCTCATGGTCCCTTCCACCACGTGGTCCTCCGTGTCCAGCATGATGCCTTCCTGAAACCCGTCCTGCCATTCGTTGCGCGCCAGCACCTGCTCCAGGCGATTGAGATGCTTGATGCCCGCCAGCAAGGGGTGGCGTGCCAGGCGCGTCCGGCAGACGCGGACAGGGACACCCTCCTCGCGCCAGGCCGCCGGGTACGCGGGGATGTCCAGGGCCATCAGGATGCGTGTCGGCTCGGGTGACGGGGGTGGCCGGTAGCCCCGGGGCCCGCTACCCCGGGTGAGCATCAGCTTGAGGGCGCCGTGTGTGCCGGACGCGAGTACCGTGCGCGCCTCGGTCAGCCACAGGGCGGGGTCCGGCATGGGCAGGTCCAGGCGCGCACAGCCCGCGGCCATGCGTGTCATGTGCCGTTGCCAGTGCCCGGGTTCACGGCGCTGCACGGCCAGTGTCTCGAACAGGCCGTCGCCATAGGCGAGGCCGCGATCGGTCACCGGCACGTCCTCCCGGGCTTCACCGTTCACCAGGATCATGACACCAGCATCCGGCGCAGGCCTTCGGCCTTGTGGCGGGTCTCCTCCAGTTCCCGCCGGGGGTCGGAGTCGGCGACGATGCCGGCCCCGGTGCGAAAGCGGATTTCCCGGCCCTGATGCACCAGGGTCCTGATGAGAATGTTCAGGTCCATGTCCCCGTCCCGGTTCAGGTAGCCCAGGGAACCGGTGTAGGCGCCCCGTCCCTGCCCTTCCAGTTCCGCGATGATCTCCATGCAGCGCACCTTGGGGCAGCCGGTGATGGTGCCGCCGGGAAAGACCGCGCGGATGACCTCACCGGGGGTGACCTCCGCGCGCAGCCTGCCGGTGACGTTGGAGACGATGTGATGGACATGGGGATAGGTTTCCAGGGTCATCAGCTCGTCCACCCGGATGCTGCCGGGCCGGCACAGACGTCCCAGGTCGTTGCGCTCCAGGTCCAGGAGCATGATGTGCTCGGCCCGTTCCTTGGCATTGCCCAGGAGCTGTGTCGCCAATGCGCGGTCCGCCTCCAGCCGGGCTCCCCGGGGGCGAGTGCCGGCGATGGGACGTGTATCGACACGGTCGCCGCGCACGCGCACCAGCCGCTCCGGGGAGGAACTGACGATCTGCCCGCCCGGAAGGGTGGCCAGGGCCGCGAACGGCGCCGGATTGCAGTCCCGCAGTCTGTCGTACAGGTCGGCCGCCGGCATGTCCTCTCCCAGCCGGGCCTGCCAGGCGCGGGACAGGTTCACCTGGAAGACATCGCCGTCGCGAATATAACGGATGACCTGCGCCACTCCGTCCAGATAGCGCTGTGGCGGATCCTCGTCCAGGGATTCCGGCCACGGGACCGGGGGCGGCGGACGCACGGCGTCCAGGGAGGCGAGGTCGGCGCGCATCTGCGCAAGGGCATCCTCGTGTCCCGGTTCAGCCACCAGGTACGTTCGCGCCAGGGCATGGTCCACCACCATGGCGCACGGAAAGCGCTGCGCGAAGGCCACCGGCAATCCGCAGGGATCCGACGGGAGATTCAGCACCGGCTCCACCTGGCCGGCCAGCTCGTAGCCCAGAAAGAGAAACCAGCCGCCCCGAAACGGCAGGCGTTCGGGATCACCGGGCGGGCGCTCGATGCGTTCCCTGTGCCAGCAGGCATCGAGCCGGTGCAGAAAGTCCGGGGATCGATCCATGGATTCGAGGACCAGTCGGTCCCCCGGGAATGCGAACAGGATGCTGTAGCGCGCCTGGGGCGTGCCCCGCAGGGCGCTTTCCAGGAGGTGGGGATATCGCCCGGGCCAGCGCCGGTGAAGCGCCAGCAAATCCGCAACCGACTCCAGGCAGGGGGCATCGCCGCCCCATGCCTGGATGGCGTCAGAGGGCCCGGAAGATGAGGGTGCCGTTGGTGCCACCGAATCCGAAGGAATTGGACAGGCCCACCCGGATGTTCATCTCACGGGCGGTGTTGGGCACGTAGTCCAGATCGCACTCCGGGTCGGGGTTGTCGAGGTTGATGGTGGGCGGGGCAATGCCATGCTTGATGGCCAGGGCCAGAAACACCGCCTCGACCCCCCCTGCGGCACCCAGCAGATGTCCGGTCATGGACTTGGTGGAGCTGATGGCCGTCTTGTAGGCGTGATCGCCCAGGGCGCGCTTGGCCGCCATGGTTTCCGCCTTGTCGCCGGCGGGTGTCGAGGTGCCGTGGGCATTGATGTAGTCCACCTCATCCGCGTTGAGCCCGGCATCACGCAGCGCCATGAGCATGCACTTGGCGGCCCCTTCCCCGCCCTCGGAGGGCTGGGTCATGTGGAAGGCGTCGCTGTTCCACCCGAACCCGGCGAGTTCGCAGTAGATCGGTGCGCCGCGGGCGCGGGCGTGTTCGTACTCCTCCACCACCAGCACGCCGGCACCGTCGCCGAGCACGAAGCCGTCCCGGTCCCGGTCCCAGGGGCGGCTGGCCCTTTCGGGATCATCGTTGCGGGTGGACAGGGCGCGGGCGGCGGCAAACCCGCCGATGCCCAGCGGCGTGGTCGCCATCTCGGCACCGCCGGCGACCATCACGTCCACGTCGCCGTACATGATCATGCGCGCGGCGTCGCCGATGTTGTGGGTGCCGGTGGCACAGGCGGAGACAATGGAGATGTTCGGCCCCTGAAGGCCGCACATGATGGACAGGTTGCCGGCCACCATGTTGATGATGGCGCTGGGCACGAAGAACGGCGAGATCTTGCGCGCACCCCCCTTGAGGTAGGCGCCGTAGCTCTTCTCGATGTAGGGCAGGCCTCCGATACCCGAGCCTATGGCCACGCCGATACGCTCGGCGTTGGCCTCGGTCACCTCCAGCCCGGAGTCCTGTATGGCCTGGAGGCCCGCGGCGATGCCGTAATGGACGAAGGTGTCCATCTTCCGCTGTTCCTTGGGCGAGATGTAATCGTCCGCATTGAAATCCCGCACCTCGCCGGAAATCCGCACGGGCATCTCGGAGGCGTCGAAGACCTCGATGGGCGAGATCCCGCTACGGCCCGCGGTGATATTGTCCCATGCTGTGGGGATGGTTGATCCGACCGGGGAGACGATCCCCAGTCCGGTGATGACGACGCGCCGTTTAGACAAGCTCTTGTCCTCGGAAAATTGGATTTCCTGCCGGATCAAAACACCCGTGGCCGCGAACAGGGGGTTCCGCTCGCGGCCACGGGTTAAGACCTTGGATCGTGGGCCGTAATCCCGCCCCGATCAACCCTGCAGGTGAGCGTTGATGTAATCAATCGCCTGCTGCACGGTGGTGATCTTCTCCGCTTCCTCGTCCGGAATCTCGGTCTCGAATTCCTCTTCCAGCGCCATGACGAGTTCAACGGTGTCCAGGGAGTCCGCGCCCAGATCATCCACGAAGGAGGAGGTCGTCTTCACTTCCTCTTCCTTCACGCCCAGTTGTTCCACAACGATCTTCTTGACGCGTTCTTCGATGTTGCTCATGGTCAGAGTATCCCCATTGATTGGATAAGCAGCCGCTGCTGGGCAGCCATTTTAGTGAAAACCCCCAGGCCCTTCCACTTGAAGTGATATGGATCACGCCGGCCTGGTGCCTCAGGACTTTTCAAGGGGCGCGAGTATGGCGCGTGTCCTGTCTCCTGTAAACCTTTCGGGCGTCGTTTCGTGGCCCTGTCCCGGCCAGCGAGCCGCACCACTAATCCCTTCATAAAGAGTCTGTTATGGCCCGTTTCTCAAGCCATGTACATGCCGCCGTTCACGTGCAGGGTCTCCCCGGTGACATAGGCGGCCGCCGGTGAAGCGAGGAAGGCCACCACCGAGGCGATCTCCTCGGGGCGTCCCAGCCGGCCCAGCGGTATCTGCCCCAGCAGCGCATCGCGCTGGGCATCGGGCAGGGCCCGGGTCATGTCCGTATCGATGAAACCCGGCGCCACCGTGTTGACGGTGATGCCCCGGGAACCGACCTCCCGGGCCAGTGATTTGCCCAGGCCCAGCAGGCCCGCCTTGGCCGCCGCGTAGTTGGTCTGTCCGGCATTCCCCGTGGAGCCCACCACGGAGCCCACGTTGATGATGCGTCCCTTGCGCGCCTTCATCATGCCGCGCAGCACCCCCCGGGTCACACGCCAGACGGCGGTGAGGTTCGTCTGTATGATGGCGTCCCACTCCTCGTCCTTCATGCGCATCATGAGGTTGTCCCGGGTAATGCCGGCATTGTTCACCAGGATGGTGATGCCGCCCACATCCTCGGTGATCTGCCGGATGACCGAATCGACGGCATCCGCGTCGGTGACATCCAGTGCCATGCCGCGGCCCTTGAAGCCGCCCTCGCGCAGGTAAGCCGTGATGGATTCGGCGCCGGATTCGCTGGTGGCGGTGCCCACCACGGTGGCGCCCTGCCTGGCCAGCGCCAGGGCAATGGCCTTGCCGATGCCCCGGCTGGCGCCGGAGACCAGTGCGATCTCGTTTTCAAGGGTCATGGGTCCACTCTCCTCGCGTGACTGCTCATCGCCGCGTGGTATCACGCAACGGTTCATTTTCCGGCCACCGGGTTCACAGGGATTCGGGCAGGATCCTGGATCAGCGCACCGTGCCTGTCCTTTACGCTGTGATCGCTGAGAACTTCTGTGGCAATTAGTGTCTTCGCTGCCTGCGGGGATGTCAGGCGCCAACCAGGTCCAGGGCCTGGCGCAGGCTTTCCGGGTCCTGGACGCAGATCACGCCCAGGCCCTTGTCGATTCGTTTGTTGAGGCCGGTGAGCACCCTGCCCGGACCCAGCTCCACGATGGCGGATACACCCTGCGCGGCCATGTGCCGCACGCTGTCCACCCAGCGCACGGGGCGGTGAAGCTGTGCCGCCAGGGCAGCGCGGATATCATCGGGCGCATCATGGGCGGAGGCATCCACGTTATGGATCACCGGGATGCCCGGAGCGGTGACCGCCGTGTCCGCCAGGCGATCGGCCAGACGGGCCGCCGCATCCTCCATGAGCCGGCAATGGGACGGCACACTGACCGGCAGTTTCACGCTGCGCCTGGCCCCCACCTCCGCGGCCAGGGCCACGGCACGGTCCACGGCGGCGGTGTCCCCCGCGATCACCACCTGGCCGGGGGAGTTGAAATTCACGGCTTCCACGACACCGCCCTGGGCGGCCCGGGCGCAGATGTCCATGACCTGTCCGTCATCCAGACCCAGGATCGCCGCCATGGCACCCTCACCCGGCGCCACCGCCCCCTGCATCAGGCGGCCGCGTTCGGCGACCAGTTGCACGGTATTGCCGAAGGCCAGTGCACCGGCGCACACCAGCGCCGTGTATTCACCCAGACTGTGGCCCGCCAGGATGGCCGGTGTCCTGCCCCCTGAAGCCTGCCAGACGCGCCATGCGGCCACGCCCGCGGCCAGCATGGCAGGCTGGGTCATCTCGGTGCGGTTCAGATCTTCCTCCGGGCCGTTCTGCGCCAGATTCCACAGGTCAGAGCCCAGGGCGTCGGACGCCTCCTCAAAGGCCTCGCGCACTTGCGGGTGTGCGTCGGAAAGCGCACTCAGCATGCCCAGGGACTGGGACCCCTGGCCGGGGAATACACAGGCAAACGTCATATCAATGGATGGCCTCTGTGGCGGTGAAGGAACATGTCGGTCCGACGGATCGGCCTCGACAGTGTGCGGGGCGTGCGCAACCCCGGGCGCCCTGCAACCTCATCGGAGGCTGGCGCCCCGGACGGAAGGAGCCCGTCCGGCATGCGACACGCCCGCAGGCCGCGTAGTGTAGTTAAACTGTGGATGTCCGGGCAAATAACGTGAATCCGCCCTTGTTTTATGGAGCCGGTTGTTGATAATGGGCGGCTTGGTTCGACCTGACAAATTAGGTTCTTATGGCCAAAGAAGACCATATCGAAATGGAAGGCACGGTGCTCGACACCCTGCCCAACACCATGTTCCGGGTGCAGCTTGACAATGGCCACATCGTGACGGCCCACATCTCCGGGCGCATGCGCAAACACTACATCCGCATCCTTACGGGTGACCGCGTCACGGTGCAGATGACCCCCTACGACCTCACCAAGGGCCGCATCACCTACCGCAATAAGTGATATCCCCTGGGGATCTCCCTTCCAAAGAACAAAAACTTGCCGCAGAGGCGCAGAGAACGATCGGATTGATTGTTCAATTCTCTGCGCGTCCGCGCCTCTGCGGCGGCTTTATCAATCTCAATGCACCGCCTCTTCCTGGTAGTCGAGCACCAGTGAGCCGTCGCGCACGGTGACGTGCACCTCGCCGCCGCCGGTCAGGCGGCCGAACAGGATCTCCTCGGCCAGCGGCTTCTTGATGTGCTCCTGGATGACACGGGCCATGGGGCGGGCGCCCATGCGCGGATCGTAACCGTGCTGGGCGAGCCACAGGCGCGCCTCCTCGTCCACGTCCAGCACCACCTTCTTCTCGTCCAGTTGGGCCTGGAGCTGTGTGAGAAACTTGTCCACCACGCTGGCAATGGTCTCCGGCGCCAGGGCGCGGAACTGGATGATGCCGTCGAGACGGTTGCGGAACTCCGGACTGAAGGTGCGCTTGAGCACTTCCATGGCGTCGGTGGAATGATCCTGCTGGGTGAATCCCATGGTCGCCCGGGCGGAGAGTTCCGCCCCCACGTTGCTGGTCATCACCATGATCACGTTCCGGAAATCCACCTTGCGCCCGTTGGTGTCGGTGAGCGTGCCGTGGTCCATGACCTGAAGCAGCAGGTTGAACACGTCCGGATGGGCCTTCTCGATCTCGTCTAGCAGGAGCACCGCGTGGGGGTGCTTGAGGATGGCGTCGGTGAGCAGTCCGCCCTCGTCGTAACCGACGTAGCCTGGCGGTGCGCCGATCAGGCGCGACACCGTGTGGCGCTCCATGTACTCGGACATGTCGAAGCGCACCAGTTCGATGCCCAGCAGATCGGCGAGTTGACGCGTGACTTCCGTCTTGCCCACACCCGTGGGCCCCGAGAACAGGAACGAGCCGATGGGCTTGTGGCCGTCGCCCAGGCCGGAGCGGGCCATCTTGATGGCTGACGCCAGCGTGGAGATGGCCTCCTCCTGGCCGAACACCACCATGTTCAGGTTGCGCTCCAGGTGCTTGAGGGTCTCCATGTCGGATGCCGACACGCTCTTGGGCGGAATGCGTGCAATCTTGGCGACAATGCTCTCCACGTCCTGCACCGAGATGGTCTTCTTGCGGCTGCCCGGCGGTTGCAGACGGCGGTTGGCGCCGGCCTCGTCGATCACGTCGATGGCCTTATCCGGCAGGTGCCGATCGGTGATATACCGGCTGGACAGCTCCGCCGCCGCTTTGAGCGCCTTCTGGGTGTAGCGCACGTCATGGTGGGATTCGAAACGCGACTTGAGCCCCTTGAGTATCTCCACCGTCTCATCCACCGTGGGTTCGTTCACGTCGATCTTCTGGAACCGGCGGGCCAGCGCCCGGTCCTTCTCGAAGATGCCGCGGTACTCCTGGTAGGTGGTGGAGCCGACACACTTCAGTTCACCGGATGCCAGCATGGGCTTGATCAGGTTGGAGGCATCCATGACACCGCCGGAGGCGGCGCCCGCCCCGATGACCGTGTGGATCTCGTCGATGAACAGCACTGAACCCGGGCGGCGCTTGAGCTGGGAGAGCACACCCTTCAGGCGTTTCTCGAAGTCGCCCCGGTACTTGGTGCCGGCCACCAGGGCGCCCAGATCCAGGGAATAGATGACCGCATCCTTGAGGATCTCGGGCACCTCCTCGTCCACGATCTTCTTGGCGAGCCCCTCGGCAATGGCGGTCTTGCCCACGCCGGCCTCGCCCACGTACAGGGGGTTGTTCTTGCGCCGGCGGCACAGGATCTGCACGGTGCGCTCCACCTCGTGAGCCCGGCCGATGAGCGGGTCAATCTTGCCCAGGCGGGCCTGCTCGTTGAGATTGGTGGCATAGGCCTCAAGCGGATTGGTCCGCTGACCTTCCTCGCCTTCCGTGGCGGATTCCTGCCGCGCGGCCGCGTCCTCGTCCGGATGCTCCTCCGGCACCTTGGAGATACCGTGAGAGATGTAGTTGACCACGTCCAGACGCGCCACATCGTGCTGGGACAGCAGATAGACGGCCTGGGACTCCTGCTCACCGAAGATGGCGACCAGCACGTTCGCGCCCGTGACCTCCTTGCGCCCGGATGACTGCACATGGAAGACCGCACGCTGAAGCACGCGTTGAAAACCAAGGGTGGGTTGGGTATCGCGCAGGTCCTTGGGCGGCAGGCGCGGGGTGTTGGTATCCACGAACTGGGCCAGCTCGCTGCGCAGCTTGTCCAGATCGACGCCGCAGGCGCGCATCACCCCGGCAGCCGTGGGATTCTCCGTCAGGGCAAGCAACAGGTGCTCCACGGTCATGAACTCGTGGCGCTTGTCGCGGGCGGCCTTGAAGGCCGTGTTCAGGGAGAATTCAAGCTCTTTGTTCAACATGGTGTCACCCCGTCAGGGTCGTTACGCCTGTTCCATTGCGCACAGGAGCGGGTGGTTGTGCTGGCGAGAGTAGTCGTTGACCTGCGCTACCTTGGTCTCGGCGATATCCCGCGGATAGATGCCGCATACGCCCTTGCCCCGGGTGTGCACGTGCAACATGATCCGCGTGGCCTTCTCCCTGTCCATCCCGAAGAATCCTTCCAGGACTTCCACGACGAACTCCATGGGCGTGTAGTCGTCGTTGAGAAGCACGACCTGAAACTGCGGCGGTGGCTTGATCTTGGGGCGGGCCTCCTCGAGGGCCAGCTCCTGGTCGGGTTGTTTCCTTTCATCTCCCATGGCTTGACAGTGGTGTCTTTTGACAGTGGTTCAACGGTTCGTGCCGAAAAAAACAGGCAGGTCGCGGAATGATCACCGGCCAGACGCCCCGATTATAGCCCAGACACCGACGCTGAAACCCCTGGGTGCGCGGGGGCTTTGAAGGCGGCGCGGGGATGCGGCCGGATGATCGGCCTCTCAGGCCATGTGATCGATCATGTTCTGGCCGAATTCGGAGCAGGACAGTTCCGTGGCGCCCTCCTTCAGGCGAGCGAAGTCGTAGGTGACCCGCCCGGAGGTGATGGCCCCCTCCAGCCCCTTGATGACCAGATCCGCCGCTTCGCTCCAGCCCATGTGCCGGAGCATCATCTCCGCAGAGAGGATCAGGGAGCCGGGATTGACCTTGTCCTGCCCGGCATATTTGGGTGCCGTGCCGTGGGTGGCCTCGAACATGGCCACGGTGTCCGACAGGTTGGCCCCAGGGGCGATGCCTATGCCGCCCACCTGCGCGGCGAGGGCGTCCGAGATATAGTCACCGTTCAGGTTCAACGTGGCGATTACGCTGTATTCCGCCGGACGGAGCAGAATCTGCTGCAGGAACGCGTCGGCGATCACGTCCTTGACCACGATCTCCGTGCCCGTGACCGGGTTTCTGAAACTGCACCAGGGGCCGCCGTCGATCTCCGTGGCGCCGAACTCCTCTTTGGCCAGTTCGTAGCCCCAGCTCTTGAAGGCCCCTTCCGTGAATTTCATGATGTTGCCCTTGTGTACCAGGGTCACGGAGTCACGGTCGTTGTCGATGGCATACTGGATGGCCTTGCGCACAAGGCGCCGGGTGCCGTCCCGGGAAACCGGCTTGACGCCGATGCCGCTGGTCTCCGGGAAACGGATCTTTCTCACGCCCATGTCCTTGACCAGGAAATCGATCACCTTGCGGGCCTCGGCGCTGCCGGACTCCCATTCGATGCCCGCGTAGATGTCCTCGGAGTTCTCCCGGAAGATCACCATGTCGGTCTTCTCCGGCTCACGCAGGGGGCTGGGCGTGCCGGCGAAATAGCGCACCGGGCGCAGGCAGACGTAAAGGTCCAGTTCCTGGCGAAGCGCCACGTTCAATGAACGGATGCCGCCGCCGACCGGCGTGGTCAGCGGCCCCTTGATGGAGATCAGGTAGTCGCGCACGGCGTCCAGTGTCTCGGCCGGCATCCAGGTATCCTTGTCGTAGACCCGGGTGGCCTTCTCTCCGGCATAGATTTCCATCCACGAGATGGCACGTTTGCCGCCGTAGGCCTTCTCCACGGCGGCATCCACCACGGTCTTCATGACCGGGGAGATGTCCACGCCGATACCGTCCCCTTCGATGTAGGGGATGATGGGATTGTCAGGGACGTTCAGCGAATTATCGTCATTGGCGGTGATCTTGGCGCCATTGTCCGGGATCTTGATATGCTGGTAGGCCATGGGGACTCCCTGGTGTGACTTTCTGTGATGTCACGCAATTATACACTCCGGTCCCACCTGCTCCTATGGAAGGTTTGATCGTCCCGTCACCCAACCGCCCTGTTCCGCGTCCTTATCCGGTCAGCCGCCATGTCCGTACTGCATCAAGACCCGCACGAGCCCATGCCCTGGACGCCACGCGTGACCGTGGCCGCCGTGGTGGAGGAAGCCGGGCGTTTTCTGCTGGTGGAGGAATCCGTGGCCGGCGGATTGCGTCTGAACCAGCCGGCCGGTCACCTGGAAGACGGCGAATCCATTCTGGCGGCGGTGGTGCGTGAAACCCTGGAGGAGACCGCCTGGCACTTCGTGCCCGAGGCCATCGTGGGCGTATACCGCTGGCGCCACCCCGGCAGCGGCGACACCTACCTGCGCTTCGCCTTCTGCGGCACCGTGCGCGACCACGACGACAACCGCGCCCTGGATCGCGGGATCCGCCGCGTGCTGTGGATGGATCGCACGGCACTGCTCGAGCGGCGGGCACAATTGAGGAGCCCGCTGGTGCTGCGCTGCGTGGATGATTATCTGGCGGGTCGGCGCCACGCCCTGGATCTGCTCCACGATGAGACGGGATCATGAGCCGCCGGGCCGAACGAATCATCGTGGGCATGTCCGGCGGCGTGGACTCCTCCGTGGCGGCCATGCGTCTGCTGGAGGACGGTTACCGGGTGGAAGGCCTGTTCATGAAGAACTGGGAGGAGGATGACGAACCGGGCTATTGCGCTGCCGCGGAGGATCTGGCCGATGCCCAGGCGGTGTGCGACCTGCTGGAGATCCCGCTGCACAAGGTGAACTTCGCCCACCATTACTGGGACCGGGTGTTCAGACATTTTCTCCATGAATACGAGGCGGGGCGCACACCGAATCCGGACATCCTGTGCAACAAGGAGATCAAGTTTCGCGCGTTTCTGGATCATGCGCGGGCGCTCGGTGCGGCGCGCATCGCCACGGGCCACTATGCCCGGATCGGCCGCGACGGGGCCCGCTATACCCTGCTTGCCGGCCGCGATGCCGACAAGGACCAGTCCTACTTTCTCTATACCCTGGACCAGACGCAGCTTGCACGGAGTCTCTTCCCGGTCGGTGAACTGGAGAAGGGCCGGGTCCGGGCGATCGCCCTGGAACGCGGCCTTCCCGTCCATGCCAAGAAGGACAGCACGGGTATCTGTTTCATCGGCGAGCGCCGTTTCCGGGATTTTCTCATGCGCTACCTGCCCGCCCGACCGGGTCCGATCGTGGATCTGGAGGGCACGGTGCTGGGCGAGCACCAGGGACTCATGTATTACACCTTCGGGCAGCGCCAGGGGCTGGGGATCGGCGGCGTGCGCGCGGGCACCGAACAGCCCTGGTACGTGGTCGACAAGGACATGCGGGGCAACCGGCTGATCGTCGCCCAGGGGCATGACCATCCGCTGCTCTTTCATCGCACCCTGCACGCGGACGCGCTCCACTGGGTCTCGGGCGCAGCGCCGGCATCGCCCCTGGACTGCCAGGCCCGCATCCGCCACCGCCAGCCCCGGCAGTCCTGCCGGCTGGCGCTGCTGCCCGACGGGCGCGCGGAAGTGGCATTCCGCGCGCCCCAGCGGGCCATCACCCCGGGCCAGTCGGTGGTGTTCTACCGGGCGGAGGAATGCCTTGGGGGCGGCACCATCGTGTCCCGTTCAAATCCCCGGGCCGGCTCCGGTTGACGCAAAGGCCGGTCCGCCATTCATACCGGCGCCCGATTCACGGTATATTAGGCCGATGCCGCGAGGACGCCGAGGCCTCCCGGACCTGACCCGCAACCCGACTCAGTCACAAGGCCCACCCGTTCGTGGAATCCACCCAGCGCAATCGTGTCATCGCCCTCGCGGCACTTTTTCAGGCGGTTTCTCTGGTCAAGGACCTGGCCTGGCATGGCCGATGCGATGCCGACGAGTTCCGCACCATGGTGGGCAGCCTGTTCAGTTTCGAGGCGACCGGGATCGACGGCATCTACGGCAACGTGCACCGCCTTCGGCGGGGTATGGAGTTGGTGGCCAGTCAGTTGCAGGCGGGTGGGCGCGGCGGCGAAATGGAACTGACACGGTACGCGGTCGGCCTGCTTTTTCTCGAGCGCAAGCTCATGAAACAGCCGGAGATGGTGAACCGCCTGCGCGAGGGTATCCAGTCCGCTGAACGACAGCGCGATTACTTTGACGACCCGACCCATCCAAGTGTCGTCTCGGCGCTGGCTCAGACCTATCAGGACACCATCAGCGAGCTTGGCCCGCGAATCCTCGTTCAGGGGGAGCAGGCCCACCTCTCCAACGAGGACAACGCCGCGCGCATACGCACGCTGCTGCTTGCGGGCATCCGTGCCGCGGTACTCTGGCGCCAGGCGGGCGGTTCGCGCTGGCGCCTGTTGTTCTCCCGAAGCGGGTTGCTGCGCGAGGCACGGGCCATCATGGCGCACTGAACACTTCCTTGGATACTTACTTATCACCGCACATCGGACCACGGGGATCTTTCCATGACTGACAGCTTCAATACCCGCACCCGACTCGACGTCGAGGGCAAGACCTACGTCATCCATCGCCTGCGCGATCTGCCCGGGACCGGGACACTGCCGTTTTCCCTGAAGATCCTGCTGGAGAACCTGCTTCGCTACGAGGACGGCAAGACCGTCCACCCCGGGGACATCCAGGCCCTGCTGGACTGGGATCCCGCCGCCGAGCCTTCCAAGGAGATCGCCTACCGCCCGGCGCGCGTGCTGCTGCAGGATTTCACCGGGGTGCCGGCGGTGGTGGACCTCGCCGCCATGCGCGACGCCATGGAGCGTCTCGGGGGCGACCCCACGCGCATCAATCCCCTGCAGCCGGCGGAACTGGTGATCGACCATTCGGTGCAGGTGGACAGTTTCGGCACGGCCAATTCATTCAATCTGAACGCGGAACTGGAATACTCCCGCAACCGGGAGCGCTACAGTTTTCTCAAATGGGGCCAGCAGGCATTCTCCAACTTCGCCGTGGTGCCGCCGGACACCGGCATCGTGCACCAGGTGAACCTGGAATACCTGGCGCGCACGGTGTTTTCCCAGGAGCAGCCCGATGGCACGCTCATGGCCTATCCCGACACCCTGGTCGGCACGGACTCCCACACCACCATGATCAACGGTCTGGGCGTGCTGGGGTGGGGCGTGGGCGGCATCGAGGCCGAGGCGGCCATGCTGGGCCAGCCCATCTCCATGCTGATCCCGCAGGTGGTGGGCTTCCGCCTGGTGGGCAACCTGGCCGAGGGGGCCACCGCCACCGATCTGGTGCTCATGATTGTCGAAATGCTGCGCAAGCACGGCGTGGTGGGCAAGTTCGTTGAATTCTTCGGTGAAGGTCTCGCCCACCTGCCCCTGGCAGACCGGGCCACCATCGCCAACATGGCCCCGGAGTATGGTGCCACCTGCGGCATCTTCCCCATCGACGACGAGACCCTGACGTATCTGCGTCTGTCCGGCCGGGATCCGCACCAGATCGCGCTGGTGGAGGCGTATGCCCGGGAACAGGGCATGTTCCGCGAGGCCGGTGCCGCGGAGGCGCGCTATACCAGCCTCCTGGAACTGGATCTGTCCACCGTGGAGCCCTCGCTGGCCGGGCCGAAGCGGCCCCAGGACCGCATCCGTCTGGGCGAGGCCGGCCAGGTGATCGAGGGCGCCATCCGGAGCATGCTGGCCGAGCGCGAGCCTGAATCCAGTGAACCGGCCGAAGCCGAGCGCTTCGAGGCGGAGGGCGGCCACACGGCCGTGGGCGTGGAGCACCAGGCCGAGAGCAGGCCGCCCCGCCACACCGTGAAGATGAACGGCGAGGAGTTCCATCTGGACCACGGTGCCGTGGTCATTGCCGCCATCACCTCCTGCACCAACACCTCCAATCCCTCGGTGATGCTCGGGGCGGGGCTCGTGGCCCGCAAGGCCCGCGAGCGCGGTCTCACGGTCAAGCCCTGGGTGAAGACCTCCCTGGCCCCGGGGTCCCGGGTGGTGACCGACTACCTGACCCAGTCCGGCCTGCTCAATGACCTGGAGGCCATGGGTTTCCATGTGGTGGGCTACGGCTGCACCACCTGCATCGGCAACTCCGGTCCCCTGCCCGAGCCCATCAGCGAGGCGATTCTGAAGGATGACCTGGTGGTCAGTTCCGTACTCTCCGGCAACCGCAACTTCGAGGGGCGCATCCACTCCGAGATCCGCATGAACTTCCTCGCCTCGCCGCCCCTGGTGGTGGCCTATGCCCTCGCGGGCCGCATGAACATCGACATCTACAACCAGCCCCTGGGCGAGGACGCGGATGGCAACCCCGTGTATCTGCATGACATCTGGCCCACGCAGGAGGAGATCCGCACGGTGGTCAGCCAGAACGTGGATGCCGCCAAGTTCCGCGCCGCCTACGACGACGTGTTCCAGGGCGAGACGCGCTGGAACAAACTGCCGGCCCCTGCCGGCCAGCGGTTCGACTGGCAGGACGACTCCACCTACGTGCGCAACCCGCCCTACTTCGACGGCATGAGCGCCACCCCCGATCCGATCAGGGACATCAGCGGGGCCCGGGTGCTGGCGCTGCTGGGCGACAGCGTCACCACCGACCACATCTCCCCGGCGGGCAATATCAAGCCCGACAGTCCGGCGGGTCTGTACCTGACCGGGCATGGCGTGAAAGCGGCGGATTTCAACTCCTACGGGTCCCGTCGCGGCAACCACGAGGTGATGATGCGCGGCACGTTTGCCAATGTCCGTCTGCGCAATCTGCTGGCTCCCGGTACCGAGGGCGGCGTGACGCTGCATTTGCCGGACGGCGAACAGATGTCCATTTACGATGCCGCCATGAAGTACCGGTCCGAAGGTGTGCCCCTGGTGGTCCTGGCCGGCAAGGAATACGGCTCGGGGTCTTCCCGTGACTGGGCCGCCAAAGGGCCGTGCCTGCTGGGCGTGCGTGCCGTGATCGTGGAGAGCTTTGAGCGCATCCACCGATCCAATCTGGTGGGCATGGGCGTACTCCCGCTGCAGTTCCAGGAGGGTCAGAACGCCCAGTCACTGGGTCTGACCGGCCGCGAAAGGATCGACATCGAGGGTCTGGGTGACGGGGCCGTCAGGGAGGTGACCGTCAAGGCCACGGACGACAGCGGATCGGTCATCACCTTCCAGGCCCGGGTGCGGCTGGATACCCCCCAGGAGGTCGATTACTACCGGCATGGTGGCATCCTGCCCTATGTGCTGCGCCAACTGGTGGGCTGAGCCGTCGGGACCCGCCTCGGTATCGCGGCGCTTGGGTAACCGGGCGGCGGTCCATGGAGGAGCCGGGACTCGCTTGCGGTGTTCCCGGACAACCTGTAGCGTGGACGCGAGGCCTTGGGATTCAAGGGCTTATGAAGAATAAACAGAAGCTGCGTACGATATACCTCGTACCGGGCTCGGTTCTGGCCGACGACGTCCATGATCGCTCGGGCCGGTTGCTTCTACCGGCCGGAATGCCCTTGAAGGAACGGCACTTGCGCATCCTCATGACCTGGGGCGTCACCGAAGTGGTGGCATGGTGCGAGACAGGCGACGTCCGATCCGGGGAGGACGAAGGACAGTCCGAAGACCAGGGCGAAGGGCCGGATCCGCAACTGCTGGCGCAGGCCGAAGCGCTCGCCGGAGACGCCTTCCGCCACTGTGATCTTGACATGCCGGTGATGCGGGCGCTTTATGAAGCCTCGGTCAGGCGTCTGGTTCTCGAGATCTCTCAGAAAGGTCCCTCATGACGGTTCAGATTACCCGAGATCTGATCAAGAACAACCTGAGGCTGACGAACCTCCCGGATACCTACCACCGGATGGAGGAAACGGTATACGACCCGGCGACCTCCTTCGACGCCATGGCGCACATCATTGAACAGGATGCCGCGCTCACCGTGCAGATGCTCAAGGTTGCCAACAGCAGCCTCTACGATTTTCCCTACAAGATCCAGTCCGTCTCCCGGGCCATCAGTATCATCGGGACCGAGCAGTTGAGAGACCTGGTTCTGGCCGCGACGGTGATCCGGTTTTTCAACCATGCGCCGCTGGACGGTGTGAACATGGACAGTTTCTGGCGCCACGGTGTGGCCTGCGCGATCGTCTGCCGCGCGATTGCCACGATTCGTCGCGAACCCAACGTGGAACGATTCTACGTCGCCGGCCTGCTGCACGACGTCGGTCGGCTGGTGATCTTCATGCAGCCCGAAGACAGGATCACACAGCTGCTCAAGCGCCGGGACGAGCACACCGAACTGCTTTACAAGGTGGAACATCAGGTGCTCGGATTCGACCACGCGGGGCTCGGCGGATCGCTGATGGCGGCCTGGCAGTTGCCGCCCGTGTTCGAGGAAGCCGTGCGCTGCCATCACGCGCCTGATCAGGCCGTCAGCTATCCCATTGAAGCCGCCGTGGTGCATGTTGCCGACAGTATCGCCAACGCCCTGCGATTCGGCACCAGCGGCGAACGCTACGTTCCACCCATCGACTCGGCCGCATGGAGCCGCCTGGCTCTGCCGGAATCTTCACTGGAGCAGATCATCCGGTATACTGAGCAGCACTATCGGCAAGCCGTCGAGGTCTTCCTGGGGTAAGTCCATGCCATCAGAAGTGGCCAAGACCTGGCATCATGCACTTCCCGATATGGAAGTCATGAAACGCCGCGTCGAACATCTGGAGAAGACCAACCAGTGGCACAGCTACGCCATGGATGTGCTGGGTTCCATGACCGCCATCTTTGGCGACAACCAGCGCAATCGCGACACCCAGTCGATCCTCAGAAACGCCCACGAATGTCTCAGCCGCATCATCAGCTTCGACGAGGCCGGTTTTTACACGGTTGATGATGAGTCCAGCTTCGATCTCTCCTATGCGCAGCCGGACGGTTCGGAGGCCGGCATCGATGCAGAGGTGGAAGTCTTTATCCGAAACGGCATGTTTGCCTGGGCCATCAATCAGAACCATCCGGTCTGCCTGCCATCCAGGGACCGCCAGTCCACCATCATCCTGCACGTGATCTCCACCCGAAGCCGTATTCGCGGCATGTTCGCGGGCAGGTTGTCCGAGGAACAGGCGGGCACTACCGAGGCGGCCCTGAAACTCCTGTCCATCGTCCTGTTCAACACCGCGTATGCCCTGGAGAGCGCCGCGCTGTACAGCCTCATGGACCAGCAGCAGCGCACACTCAAGAAGATCACCGAACGCCAGTCCGAGGAACTGGTGCACCAGTACAGCCACGATCTGCTGACCAACCTCCCCAACCGGGTGTTGTTCGTGGACCGGCTGGAACAGTTGATCGCGCGGCGTTCCGCCAGGGACACCAACCTGGCCGTGATTCTGCTGGACCTGGACAACTTCAAGCGGGTCAACGACTCTCTGGGCCACAGGGCCGGGGACCTGCTCATCAAGCTGCTCGGCACCGAGCTGCACAGGACCTTTCTGACCGACGAGATCTCCAGGCGCTTCGACCTTGAGCCTGCCAGCATCACCCTCTCGCGCCTGGGCGGCGACGAGTTCGGGCTCATCCTGGATGGCGTGGAATCCCTGGACCTGGTGGTACGCGCGGTCCAGCACCTGATCGGCATCATCAGCCGGGAGCACGACGTCGAGGGGCATCAGGTCTTTCTCACCTGCAGCGTGGGCATCAGCGTCTTTCCCTATGACGGCGAGAATGCGGACACGCTGATCAAGAACGCGGACGCGGCCATGTATGACGCCAAGCAGCGCGGCCGCAACAGCTTCCGGTTCTACACCAGGGAGATCAATTCCCAGACCTATCGCCAGCTTATTCTCGAGAACGACCTCGTCAAGGCCCTCGCCCGGAAAGAGTTCGAGGTCTACTACCAGCCCCAGGTGGAACTCGACACCGGCCGCGTGATCGGGGCCGAAGCACTGTTGCGCTGGCGTCATCCTGAAAAGGGCATTCAACCGCCCGCCAATTTCATTGCCATCGCGGAGGAGACGGGGCTGATCGAAGGACTGGGCCTGTGGGTGCTGCAGGAGGTCTGCGAGGACCTTAGTCGGCTGGGCCGGGATGGTGCGGAGACCCCCCGCATCTCCATCAATCTGTCAGCACGCCAGTTCCGCCAGAGCAATCTGGTGGAGCAGTATCGCGCGGTGATCCAGGAGACGGGCACCGATCCCGGACGTCTCGAGCTGGAGCTGACGGAAAGCACCATCATGAAGGACATCGATATCGCGGTGGGCATGTTCCAGCAGCTTCACTCCCTGGGCGTCCGGCTCGCCATCGATGATTTCGGCACCGGCTATTCCTCCCTGAACAACCTGAAGCACTTCCCCATCGATACGCTCAAGGTGGACCGCTCGTTCGTGTGTGACATACCGGACGACAAGGACGATTCCGCCATCGTCACCGCCATCGTCGCCATGGCGAAGAGCCTGCACCTTGAAGTGGTGGCCGAGGGCGTGGAAACCCGCGAGCAGCTGGAATTCCTGCGCCGCCTCGGCTGCGAGATCGTGCAGGGTTACTTCTACAGCGAACCCCTGCCCTTCGAGCAGTTCCGCACATTGCTGAATGGATGGACAGCCACGGCATAAGTGGGAAGTGGGAATCTGGAAGTGGGAATCGTACTTCCCAATTCCCACTTCCCACTTTCCTAGACCATCTTCCCCGGATCCAGCAGTCTGCGCAGTTCCGCTTCCGGCAGATCCGTCTGTTCCAGGGCCACATCGATGACCGCGCGCCCCTCGGCGTAGGCCTTCTTGGCGATGGCGGCACCCTGCTCGTAGCCGATGATCGGATTGAGCGCAGTCACCAGGATCGGGTTGCGGTCCAGGGCCTCGCGAAGCCGGGCCTCGTTGACCGTGAACCCGGCCACCGCCCGGTCGGCCAGGAGGCGCGACGCATTGGCCAGCAGCTCCGTGCTCTGCAGCAGGTTGTGGGCGATCACGGGCAGCATCACGTTGAGCTGGAAATTGCCGGACTGGCCGGCAACGGCCACCGTGGCATCGTTGCCCATCACCTGGGCGGCCACCATGGCGACCGCTTCGGGGATCACCGGATTCACCTTGCCGGGCATGATGCTGCTGCCCGGCTGCAATGACGGCAGACTGATCTCGCCCAGGCCCGCAAGCGGCCCGGAGTTCATCCAGCGAAGGTCGTTGGCGATCTTCATCAGGCTCACGGCCACGGTGCGCAATTGGCCGCTTACCTCCACTGCTGTGTCCTGGGCACTCATTCCCTCGAAAAAGTCCGGTTTGCTGCGAAAGACCTCGCCCGTGGTCTGCTGCAGTTCCTCCGCCACCAGCCGGGCGAACCCCGGTTCCGCATTCACACCGGTACCCACGGCGGTGCCGCCCAGAGCCAGTTCCAGCAGGCCCTCCCCGCTTTGCTCGAGACGATGGATGCCGCTGCGGATCTGCCGCGCCCAGCCGCCGATCTCCTGGCCCAGGGTCACGGGCATGGCGTCCATCAGGTGGGTGCGCCCCGTCTTGACCACGTCCTTGAGTTCCGTTGCGCGCCCTTCAAGAACCGCGGCCAGGTGCTCCATGGCCGGCAGCAGACCGTTCACCAGGGCCAGCCGCGCCGAGACATGGATGGCCGTTGGCACCACGTCGTTGGAACTCTGGCCGCGGTTGACGTGGTCATTGGGATGTACTGTCGCCCCGAGGTGTTCGCTCGCCAGGCGGGCGATCACCTCGTTGGCGTTCATGTTGGAACTGGTGCCCGAGCCGGTCTGAAACACGTCCACGGGAAACTGCGTGTCGTGGTCTCCTTCGGCCACCGCGCGCGCGGCGTCGTCGATGGCTTTGGCCACGTCCGCGTCCAGCGCGCCCAGGGCTGCGTTGGCCCGGGCGCAGGCGGCCTTGACATGGCCCAGCGCATGAATAAAACCCGCCGGCATGGAAAGACCGCTCACGGGAAAGTTGTCCACCGCGCGCTGGGTCTGGGCACCATAGAGCGCATCGGCCGGTACCTCCACCGTACCCATGCTGTCCCGCTCGGTTCGGGTCTCTTGCTTGCTCATGCTGCCTCCAGGGTCACTCGTGTTTGGGGGACTCAGGGACCCGCCGGGCCCGGGGTGGTTCGATTCCATCGGCCCCGGCAGGGTTCGGGCCTGTAGTATAATGCAGTGCATTCAGGCCGTTGAAATCCGGAGTCTGTTCATGGACCTCTCATCTCTGACCGCCGTCTCGCCCGTGGACGGTCGCTATGGCGCCCGCACCGAGGCGTTGCGCCCCCTTTTCAGCGAGTTCGGACTGATCCGATACCGGGTGCAGGTGGAAGTGGCCTGGCTGAAGGCGCTGGCGGACCACCAGGCGATCGCCGAGGTCCCGGCGCTGAGTGTGCACGCGGCCAATGTGCTGGACGGCATCGTCACCGGCTTCAGCGAGGAGGATGCCCGCCGGGTCAAGAACATCGAGCGCACGACCAATCATGACGTGAAGGCCGTGGAGTACTTCCTCAAGGAAAAGATCGCCGGCAACGCGGAACTGGAGGCCGTCTCCGAGTTCATGCACTTCGCCTGCACCTCCGAGGACATCAACAATCTGTCCTATGCGCTCATGCTGCGCGACGGTCGCAGCGAGGTGCTGTTGCCGCAGATGGACGAGCTGATCGATGCCCTGAAGCGGCTCGCGCACGAGTACGCGGATCAGCCCATGCTGTCACGCACCCATGGTCAGCCCGCCTCGCCCACCACGCTGGGCAAGGAGATGGCCAACGTGGTGCATCGCCTCGGGCGCCAGCGCGACCAGGTGGCAGGCGTGGCGCTCCTGGGCAAGATCAATGGCGCGGTCGGCAACTACAATGCCCATCTCTGCGCCTACCCGGAGGTGGACTGGCCCGCGTTCGCCGAGGCCTTTGTCACGGGCCTCGGGCTCGACTGGAATCCCTACACGATCCAGATCGAGCCCCATGACTACATGGCGGAGCTTTTTCACGCCGTGGCACGCTTCAATACCGTGCTGACGGACCTGTCCCGCGACGTGTGGGGCTACATTGCCCTGGGTTACTTCAGGCAGAAGGTGGTGGCCGGCGAGGTGGGTTCATCCACCATGCCCCACAAGGTCAATCCCATCGACTTCGAGAACGCCGAGGGCAATCTCGGACTCGCCAATGCGGTGCTTGAACACCTGGCGGGCAAGCTGCCCGTCTCCCGCTGGCAGCGGGACCTCACGGACTCCACGGTGTTGCGCAACATCGGGATGGGGTTCGCCTGGTCGAGCATCGCCTACCAGTCCGCGCTCAAGGGGATCAGCAAGCTGGAGGTGGATGCGGCGCGTCTGGCCGCGGACCTGGATGCCAACTGGGAGGTTCTGGCGGAGCCCATCCAGACTGTCATGCGCCGTTACGGGATCGAAAAGCCCTACGAGAAACTGAAGGAACTCACCCGCGGCCAGCGGGTGGATGCCGCCGCCCTGCGCGCCTTCGTGGACAGTCTCGATATCCCCGAGGCCGACAAGGCCCGGCTGCGGGATCTGACCCCGGGCACCTATACCGGCAACGCGGCCGAGCAGGCCCGGCGCATCTGACACCGGTGGAGAAGAAGTGAGCCGACCCCGGCGCCGCAAGCGGTCGGTGATCCGATCGCGGAGGTGACGTCACGACACGGTGCACGATCGGATGACCGACCCCGCCGGGGGGCTTGATTCAAATGAATGCGAAGTCCGTGCCATGTAATGTTTTTTATAAAAATTTATTAATATCACGCTGATTTTGAAATTATTTTCATGGGTCTCTCGGAGACGGCGCCGCCATCGGCCGACCACCGGACTGTGTGAAATGCCGCATCACCGGGGTATCCCGCCCGGCCCCGCACCATGGAAACAACGCCCATGATCCCCAGTCCCGACGAACCTCTCGCGCTGCTGGGCGGCCTGTCCGCCGAGGCATTCCTGCGTGAGTACTGGCAGAGAAAACCGCTGCTGGTGCGTCAGGCGGTGCCGGGATTCGAGTCCCCGCTCTCGCCGGAGGAACTGGCGGGGCTGGCCTGCGAGGAGGCGGTGATCAGCCGGGTGGTACAGGAACGCGGCGGTGAAGGGGCCTGGGCGGTGCGCCACGGACCCTTCGAGGAAGAGGATTTCCTCGCCCTGCCCGAGACCCACTGGACCCTGCTGGTATCGGATGTGGAAAAGCATCTCCCCGAACTGCGCGCCTGGCTGGAGCCGTTTCGCTTCGTTCCCGACTGGCGCATGGACGATCTCATGGTGAGCTATGCCGCCCCCGCGGGATCGGTGGGGCCCCACGTGGACCAGTACGACGTCTTCCTGCTGCAGGCACAGGGCCGGCGCCGCTGGCAGATCGACACCGGGCCTGTCGACGAGGACAACTTTCTGCCGGATCTGGAACTGTGCATCATCCGGGACTTCACTCCGGGGCAGGAGTGGGTGCTGGAGCCGGGGGACATGCTCTATCTGCCCCCGCGCATCGCCCATCACGGCATTGCCGAGGGCCCGTGCATGACATGGTCCGTGGGCTTTCGTGCCCCCGCATGGCGGGACCTGATGGCCGCCTGGCTGGATGCACGCTACGAGTCACTGCCCCCCGAGAGCCGCTACGGGGATGCCGGGATACCCGTTCAGGACAATCCGGGCGAGATCACCGGCGAGGCCCTGGACCGGCTCATCGTCGGATTGCGTGAAGCCATGAATGGCGGCGACCGTGAGATGGCCCACTGGCTGGGCTGCCAACTCACGGAGCCCAAGGCGGAACTCCTGGAACGGCTGATGCCGCCGGAACCCTGTTCCGCGCACGAGGCGCGGCACGTGCTGGCCCGGGCCAGCACGCTGGAGCGCCACGGCGCCGCGCGCCTGGCGTGGATTCGGGCGGAGGAAGGCGTGCATTTCTTTGCAAACGGCCGGCAACACACACTGGCGCCCGGAGCGGAACCCCTGGTCCGCATGTTGTGCGGCGACATGAGCTACGAGACGGAATCGCTTCGCCGCCTGACCCACGGGGAGAAAGGCGCGGAGACGCTGTTGCTGGATCTGTGCCGGGCGGGCGTCCTGCTGCCGGTACCCGGGTGAAGCCGCCCGCGCACAACGCTGCCCCGGCCGGACTGCCCGCCGGGGATCCGATGCCTCGGCATATCGGCGGGTCGCCCGACCCGTGCTTCAGGCCAGCGCGTCGCGCACCCGTTCCAAGCGGGCCTTCACATCCGCCGCGAGGTCATGGATCTCCGGGCGCTGCACCAGATCGAGCACCGCCGACGGGTCCATGAATGCGACCGTGACGGACCCATCGTCGTCTTCGCGTACCACCACGTTGCAGGGCAGCAGCAGGCCGATATCCGGTTCCGCGGACAGCGCCTGGTTGGCCAGTTGGGGGTTGCAGGCGCCGAGAATCTTGTAGGGCCGCTTGTCCAGGTCGAGCTTCTTCTTCATCACGGCCTTGACGTCGATCTCGGTCAGTACCCCAAACCCCTCTCCCTTGAGGGCCTCGGTCACCTGCTCCACGGCTTCGTCGAAACCTGCGTTCACCTTCTTGCTGAATCCGTACATTGAATCATCTCCATGCGTCTTGAATTGTCGGGACGGGAAGATTAAACGCACGCTTGCGTGAAATCGACCCCGCCCGGTAAACCGTTTCCGCCGCTATCGCGCGTCGGGCATGCCTTCGAAGAAGTCCACGACGCCCGTCTCCAGAGAATACTCGGCGCCCACGATCAGCAGCTTCCCGCTGATCACCATTTGCTCCAGGATCTCGGACCCATGGCGCAGCTGGTTCACCGACGCCCGTACATTGGCTCTCACGGCGTGTTCAATGAGTTCGTCCCGATCCTTGATCACGTCGGCCCTTACCAGCGCCTCCACGGACGGGCGGATACGGTGCACGATCGAACGGATATTCTGGGACTGGTTCTCGGTGGGCTGCCTGAGATCATCCAGGGTGGCAGTCACGGCTCCGCAGTGAGAGTGTCCCAGCACCACCACCAGCGGGGTGCCGAACTGGTCGACGGCGAACTCCACGCTGCCCACCTGGGATGGCGCCACGATATTGCCCGCCACGCGGATGACAAACAGATCGCCGAGCCCCTGGTCGAAGACGATCTCCGCCGGTACCCGTGAGTCCGAACATCCCAGAATGATGGCAAAGGGTTTCTGCCCCGTGGTCAGCTCGGCGCGCCTGATCGTGCTCCGGAGCGAATCGCGATCACGCGTGTCGGAGGCAAAGCGTTTGTTGCCTTCGCGAAGGCTTTCAAGGGCTTCAAGAGCTGAAATCATCGGGGTCTGCTCCTCGAGGTGGGTCCTGGCAGGTGTTCGGGTCCGGGCTCAAGAGAAGGCCTGACGGGGGGCGGGCCGACTCGGGGCGCAATTGTGTTACAGAACGCCCTCCCGGAAAAGCCATGGAGCCCGGATTAATGGTCCCGATCCCGTGCAATTCGCAATTCCGTCCAATCTGTCCTAAATGAACCGGTATGCAGCTCCCGAAACCATCCGCAGGGGGTCTTCTCCGGGCGACATCACCACTGGATCCGGCCGAACCCCTGTGGAAGCGGGTGCCGACCCGTGACCACGAAGGCCGGCCGCTGTCCGATTTCATGATGCTGATCCCCAGACTCGGCAGACGTCCCGCTGACCAGTTGCGGCGCACACTGCACGAAATCAACGCCGTGCTGACCCAGTACCGCCACGCGGTGGTGTTCGCGGACATGAACCTGCGAATCAACGTCCTCTGGGTCACCGTGAGACCTATCCCCGGTATCTGCCTGGAGCTTCCCGCCGCGCTCAAGACCCGGGTGCCGGAGGCCATGCTCGTCGCGCAAAGGGCGCAATGATCCGTATCGTTCACGGGACAGCCGGTTTCAGCTCTTTCCCGCGGTAAATCCGCCGTCCACCAGCAGGTTGGCGCCGGTGATGAAACTGGCATCGTCCGATGCCAGGAACGTCACCGCCCTGGCCACCTCTTCCGGACGGCCAAGGCGCCCCACCGGATGGAGCGCGATCAACCGGTCCAGCATCTCCCGGTCCAGATCCCTGAGCAGCGGCGTGTCGATGTAGGCGGGTGACACGGTGTTGATCCGGATGCCGTGTGCCGCATATTCCAGGGCCAGTGTCCGGGTGAGGTTCACCACCCCGCCCTTGGCAGCCGAATAGGCCGAGGTCATGGACTGGCCCACGTTGCCCAGGATGGAGGCGCAGTTGACGATACTGCCCGAACCCTGTGCCTTCATGATTCCCAGCGCATGCTTGGCCACCAGGAAGACCCCCGTCAGATTGATGTCGATCACGCGCTGCCAGTCCTCGGTCGGATAGCTGTCCGCCTCTGCCATGTGACCGATGCCCGCGTTGTTGAACACTACATCGACGCGCCCGAAGTGCGACAGGGTCGCCTGGAACAGGGCCTCCACCTGCCCTTCGTCCGCCACGTCCACGGCCTGGAAGACGGCCGACGCTTCATGCATGTCGTTCAGCCGCCGTGCCAGGGCCTCGCCGCGGTCACTGTCCATGTCGGCGATCACCACCCGGGCGCCTTCCGCCACCATATCGAGAGCGCTGGCCTCGCCGATCCCGCTGGCGCCGCCCGTGATGATGGCCACCTTGTCTTTCAATCGCATCGGACTCTCCTCAGTTGTTCGGGGCCGGATGATTCTGCATCCCGCGGCTCTGTGGGTTTCTGGTCTGTACCAGTGGACTGCCCGGTGCCGGACTGGTTCCGCAAGCCGGCCGCGACGGCCCGGATGAACGGCGCCGGTGGTCCGTCTGGTACACTGACCGCCGTTCGTGAACCTGTGACCAGAAATCCCCCGGCACGATCCGTACCGTGCCACGGCTTCCTGTTGTCACGCGCGTAGCCATGCTGCAAGGCCGGATGCTCCGTGACCAAGCAGGTGATCGTCAGGCAGGAACCCGCTGGACCGACATGCTCAGGGCCTTCCATTCCAAATCGGAACCATCCGCCAGTGCGGCCAACCGGGCTTTTGCCGGAACCGGGGCCTCGCACCTGCTCGTGATGCGTGGGGCCGGGACAGGCCGATGAACATCTTCGATCTCGGTACCGGCCTGATCGTTTACACCCTCGTTGTCGTGTTCCTGGCGGGCATCGTGCGGGGCTACTCGGGGTTCGGTTTCAGCGCACTGGTGACCCTGAGCCTGTCCCTGTTCCTGCCGCCCTCCATGGTGGTGCCCATGCTCATGCTCATGGAGATCATCGCCAGCATCCACATGATGCCCACCGTATGGCGCAATGTGGACCGGACCACGCTGGCCCTGCTGATGGGCGGTTCACTGGTCAGCGTGCCCGCGGGGGCCTACCTGCTGGCCAATCTTCCCGACGCCCAGCTTCGTCTGGTGATCTCCGCCATGGTGCTGGCCACCACGATTCTGTTGTGGCGGGGCTACCGCTTTCCCCTGAAAGGACGCAAGCGCCTCGCCCTTGGTACCGGGCTGGCGTCTGGCATGATGACAGGGGCCGCCGGTTCGGGCGGGCTGATCGTGGCCGTGATGTTCCTGTCCATCAGCGCCGAGATGGCCATCGTCCGGGCGACCCTGGTGGCTTACGTGATGTTTCAGAGCACCTACATGGCCGGGGTGGCCGGTGTCTATGGCCTGATCAGTCTGCAGACGCTGATCGCGGCGGCGGTTCTGACCATCCCCATGTTCGCCGGGATCGCCGTCGGGCACCGCACCTTCGTGGCAAGCGCCCAGGCGACCTATCGGCGGTTTGTGCTGATCACGCTGATGGTGTTGTCGGTGGCGGGGATCGTGCGCGCCCTGATGGGGTAGGCGCCGGCCGGAAGCACCCGCCTACGCTTCCATATCCCCGACCCCGGCATCCTCGACCCCGGCGATCTCCGCCAGCACCATCGTCGCGTATCCCCCGGCAGGCAGTTCGAATTCCAGCACCAGGGTCTCCCCCTCCGCCCACTCATGCCTCAGCCCGGCGACCCGCATGCGCAGGGCCCGCCGCTCCTGCTTCAATCCGGCATCTTCCAGCCCCCGCGCCAGCACCGGCTCCCCGTCCCCCACCGCCTGCTCCAGTGCTGCCGGCGCGCCGCGCGTATCCAGCGCCCCCCTGCCCCACATGGGCCCGCTCGGGTGCACATCCCCGGCGCGCACCCGTGCCTCCAGCGTGGCGTCCACTGTCTCGGCCAGGAAGTGGCTGCGGCTGCCGTCCAGGATCATCACATCGCCGGGCAGGGCCCGGCACCAGGTGCCCTGCTCCACCCTCCTGGCGAGCACCCGATTGAACAGTTCGGATCGGGCGGCGGAGAGATAGAGGCCGCGCAGCTTTCGGTCGCGCACGCGGAGTCGGCCCTCGAACATGGCGAGTGCCTTGTCCAGGTTGGCGCCGTCCCGGCCGAATCGCTGGGGACCGAAGTAGTTGGGGACGCCCCGGGCTCGAATGCGGTCGAGCCGCTCTCCGAGACCGTCGAGATCGCCGCGGCAATCGCGCAGCGTGAGTCGGAAGCGGTTGCCCAGGAGGTAACCGGTCTTGAGCTTGCGGCCGTGGCGTTCGGCCCGCAGGACGCGGAACTCCGGGCCGAGGTGCGCGGACCAGTCGGGGGCGTCCCTGCCGGGAAGCTGGACGCTGAACCACTGGGTGGTGACGGCGTGGCGGTCCTTGCGCCCGGCGTAGCCGACGGCGCTGCGCGGCACACCAGCGGCGCGGGCGAGGCAGCGGGCCGCGTGTTCCGTGTTGCAGCCGGTCTTCTCCAGCAGTACCCACACGTGTTCCCCCTGCCCGTCCGGCTCGGCGGCGGAGAGTTCCTCGACGATAAAGTCCTCCGGGCGGGCGCGGATGCGGGCTTCAAACAGCGGGGGTGCGGTAGCTACGGTGCAGGCCTCAACGCGAAGTGGCGAAGACACGGAAGCGCTATGGAGATCGGTCATCGGGCAGGGTCCTTACGCGAGGTTCTTCGCGGTTTCACGTCTCGACGGGTGCATCGATCTGTTCATCGAGTCCGGCCCGCCGGATGCGGCTGCGCATTATCCGAGCCACGGAACAGATCCGCAGGGCAGGCAAGCGCGGCGCGGCCACCAGGGAGTGCGGTTGTACTGAAAACCTGTTTGGAGTCACAGAGGGCACAGAGGTCACAGAGAGGAGAAGGTATGGTGGGTGCAGGCTTCCCAGGTGGATGCACGGATAGCAGCCGGAGAGTCGCTTCCCCGCTTTCAGTTCTCTGTGACCTCTGTGGCCAAATGCCTTATGCATTGGACTTCGCGTCAGACCCCGGCCACAGGCCTGGGCTTGTCGGCCACCTTGTCCCGGAGATACACGGGCAGCGCCTGCTCGGCGGGGACGGCGAGCCCCGCGGCGAAGTCGCGCACGGCGAGGCGGGCGACTTCGGCGGCGGACGGACACGAAGCGGGATCGATACTGCCGATGCATGGACCCAGGCGCCCGCGCAGAACGTCCTCATAGGCCGCCCACCCGGAACCCGCGCCATGCCACCCCGTCCCCTCGGGGACTGGTACCGCATCCGGCGCGACGACCCGTTCAGGACCGGCGGCAACAGCCAGACCCCCGGCATCCGCCTCGAATGCGCCCCAGTAGACCTCGCCCATGCGGGCATCGAGGGCGGCGAGCACGCGGGAGGCCCCTGCGTCCAGGCCCTGCTGGGCGAGGGCGGCGAGCGTGGAGACGGGCACCACGGGAAGATTCGCGCCGAAGGCGGCGCCCTGGATGACGGCGGCGGCAATGCGCACCCCGGTGAAGGCGCCCGGACCGCGGCCGAAGGCGAGCGCGTCCAGGTCCGCGAGACGCACGCCGGCGCGGGCCAGCAGTTCATCCATCATGGGCAGGATCAGGCGGGTGTGTTCCCGGGGCGCCACCTCATGGCGGCGGGTCAGCGTGCCGTCCAGCCATAGGGCGGCTGAACAGGCATCGGTGGCTGTTTCAATGGCCAGCAGCTTCATGGAATGCCTCATCGTCGCTCATGAGAAAACCGGCCACCTCGGCCAGGTTGTCCAGCCTCGGGACAGGCGGCAGGCTGCTGATGAACAGGCGGCCATACGCCTTGGTGCGCACACGCGGGTCGCAGATCATGAGCACACCCCGATCGGTCACGTCGCGGATCAGACGCCCCACCCCCTGCTTGAGACTGAGGACCGCCTGGGGCAACTGGTAATCCATGAACGGGTTGCCGCCCTGCTCGCGGATCGCCTGCAGGCGCGCCTCCAGCAGCGGGTCGTCCGGGGCCGCGAAGGGCAGCTTGTCGATGATCACGCAGGATAGCGCGCGGCCGCGCACGTCCACGCCCTCCCAAAAGCTCTGTGCACCCAGCAGCACCGCGTCCCCCGCCGCGCGGAAACGGGCCAGCAGTTCATCCCGGGGCGCGGTGCCCTGCACCAGCAGGAGCCGCTGAATCCGCCCGTCCAGCAGGTCAGCGGCCTCGCGCAGCGCCCGGTGGCTGGTGAACAGCAGGAAGGTGCCGCCGGGGTTGGCCTCCAGGACAGGCACCGCCGCATCCACCACCGCGCGCGTGTAGTTGGGTGCATTGGGCTGGGGCATGTTGGGTGGCAGGTAGAGCCGCGCGTTGCGGCTGTAGTCGAAGGGGCTGTCCAGCAGGAGCGTTTCCGCGCCCTCCAGGCCAAGCCTGCCCGTGAAGTGCTCAAAGCGCCCGCCCACGGACAGCGTGGCGGAGGTGAAGATCCACGCGCTCGGGAAGGCCGCCATGCGCTCGCCGAAACGCTCGGCCACGTTGAGCGGCGTGGCGTGCAACGCGAAGGCCCGGGTATAGGTCTCGTACCAGCGCACCGTCTCATCCTCCGGGGCCAGGAAGGCGGCGAGCCGTCCCTGAAGGGTATTGGCGCGCCGGGCGCACTGCTCCAGCCCTTTGCCCCGCTCGGCGGCGGTGTCGAGCCAGGTCACCAGTGTGTCCATGCCCGTCACCAGTTCATCCATGGCCTCGTTCACCTGCGCGTTGCCGTCCCAGCGGCCCCAGGGGCCGCGCCCGATGCCCGTGCCCAGCGAGGCGCGTACCCGGGTCACCGCCCGGGCCAGCGCGTCCGCTGCATCACGCAGGCCGGCCATGTCGGAGGCCTCGCGCAACTGTTCGGCGACCGCGTCCCGGGCCAGATCAAGGAGCTGGCGGCTGCCCACGGTCCGGCCGAAGAAGACGGACGCCACATCCGGCAGCTGGTGGGCCTCGTCCAGGATGAAGGCGTCGGCGGAGGGCAGGATTTCTCCGAAGCCCTCCTCCTTGAGGCTCAGGTCCGCCATGAGCAGGTGGTGATTGATGACCACCACGTCGGCTTCCTGGGCGTCGCGGCGGGCGCGGGCCACGAAACAGCCGTCATACTCCGGGCAATCCTGGCCCAGGCAGTTGTCGGTGGTGGATGTGACCTGGGGCCACAGGGGCGAGTCTTCGGGGATGTCCGGCAGTTCCGAGATGTCGCCGCGCATGGTGCGCGAGGACCAGCGCTCCACGCGCAGCAACTGATCCACCTGGCGGCGGTCGTCCAGGCGTCCCTCGGCGCGGGTGAGCGCCAGGCGGTGCAGGCACAGGTAGTTGGACCGACCCTTGAGCAGGGACACCCGGGGCACCCTCCCGAGTCCGGCAGCCACCAGCGCGTCGCGCACGAACGGCAGGTCCTTGTGAAAAAGCTGGTCCTGAAGATTGCGGGTGCCGGTGGACAGGATCACGCGGCGCCCGTCCATGAGCACGGGCACCAGATAACCGAAGGTCTTGCCCACGCCCGTACCGGCCTCCGCCACCAGGCGTCCGGAGGCCTCGAGCGTCCGCTCCACCGCCTCGGCCATGCGCTGCTGCGCGGTCCGCGCCTTGAAGTTGTCCAGGCTGTGCGCAAGCGGACCGTCGGGCCCCAGCACCTCGGCTGCGGACGGGTTCATCCGCGTTCGCCGGAGAGGGCGTTGGCCCTGGCATCCGCGTCGCGCGCGCCCGCCTCGTTGCCGGCCATGCGCCGGGCCGCGGCGATGATGCGCCAGTTGCGCGCCATCATCGCCCGGTCACCCCGGATCAGCCCGTTGGATCGCGCGGCCATGGCCTCCGCCTGCGCCGGGTGCCCCTGCTCCAGGCGAACCACCGCGAGGCGCTGCCATAGCCGTGCATCCCGGGCATTGATGCGAAGGGCGCGTTCCAGGCTGGCCGCGGCGCCGTCCGCATCGCCGGAGACAAGCTGCCGGTCCGCCTCGGCCATGAGCTCGGCCACCGCGCCGGTGCCGCCGGACGGGGCTGCGTCCGGGGCGGGTTCCCGGGCCAGGGCCGGGCGGGGGTCCGGATCAGGCAGGGGTGCCGGCCGGGCGGTCTCGTCGTCGGGAACCCGCGTGGCCTGGGGCGCGGCGCAGGCGGACAGGACCGCGGCCGCAAGGATCACGGCCACGAGGCGAATGGATCTGTGCATTACTCAAACAGTCCTCTGAACCAGCGAAAGGAACGCCGCACCGCGGCGGGGACCCCGTCCGCGCAGGGAGACATGCCGCCGGGCGCCGATCCATCGATGAACGGCATCCACAGCGCGCCCTCGCAACCTTCCACGGCGCGCAGGCCGTTGGCGGGGTCGATGAGCAGCCATTCTACGCCATCGGGACGCACGGGCTCCAAGCCTCGGCGGGAGATCCCGCCCATGAGCTCCGCCCAGACGGGCAGTGCACCGGAGCTGCCGGTCAGTCCCATGGGGGCGTTGTCGTCGCGGCCCACCCAGATGACCGAGAGATAATCCCCCGCGTATCCCGCGAACCAGGCATCGCGATTGTCGCCGGTGGTGCCCGTCTTGCCGGCCACCGGCAGGTCTTCGGGCAGCAGACCGCGCAGTGTCGCGCCGGTCCCCCGCCGGGTGACCTCGTGAAGCGCGGCGGTCACCAGGTAGACGGCCGCGGGGTCAGCGGCCTGGCGCAGATCCAGGCCGTAGCGTTGCAGCAGGGCACCCTCCTGGTTCATCACTTCGCGAATCGCCCGGGGCGGCGTCTCGAACCCCCCGTCCGCCAGGGACTGGTACATGTGGGTCATCTCCAGGGGCGAGAGCTCCACGGCCCCCAGCAGCAGCGAGGGATAGGGGCGCAGATCGCGCGCCACGCCCAGCCGGTGGATCTGGTCGATGATCCGGTTCAGGCCCACGGACAGGCCGAGCCGTGCCGTGGAGATGTTGTAGGAGTGCACCAGGGCCTCCAGTGCCGGCACCTGGCCATGATGCTCCCGGTCGTAGTTGCGCGGGCTCCAGTCGGAGCCGTCCTCCAGGCGGACGGTCAGCGGACCGTCATCGAGCATCGTCGCCAGCGTGTACTCGGCGGGCCGGGACAGGGCCGCCAGGTACACCGCTGGCTTCAGCAGCGAGCCCACGGGACGCCGTGCGTTGACGGCTCGATTGAAGCCGGCATACCGCGGGTTGCGGTCCCCCACCACCGCCAGCACCTCGCCGCTGTCCACGGCGCTGACCACCGCGCCGGCCTGCAGGCTGCCCACGTCGAGGCCCCGGGCGCGTTCGATCCGGGCCAGACGTCCGGCCACGGCGGATTCGGCGGCCATCTGGATCCCGGGGTCCAGCGTCGTGAAGATGAGCAGTCCCTCGGTCTGCAGGTCCCGTTCCCGGTAATCCCGGCGCAACTGCTGGCGTACCAGATCCAGAAAGGCGGGAAACGGAGTCACGCCCGACGGCGGACGGGCGCTGACGCCCAGGGGCCGCGCCCGGGCCTGCCGGGCGCGATCCGCGGACAGGCGATCCTGGGCCTCCAGCAGATCCAGCACCAGGTTGCGCCGGGCCAGCGCGCGTTCCGGGCGCCGGCGCGGATCGTAGTAGGACGGCCCGCGCACCATGGCCACCAGCAGGGCCAGTTGGTCCGTCCCCAGCTCGTCCAGCCGCCGCTGGAAGTAGAACTGGCTGGCCAGTCCGAATCCATGGATGGAGCGTTGCCCGTCCTGGCCCAGGTAGACCTCGTTCAGGTAGGCCTCCAGGATCTCCGGCTTGGAATAGCGCCGCTCCAGCAGCAGGGCCATGATGGCCTCGTTGATCTTGCGCCGCAGGGTCCGGTCCTGAGTGAGGAAGTAGTTCTTCACCAGTTGCTGGGTAAGGGTGCTGCCGCCCTGCACGGTGCGCCCGGCACGCAGGTTGGCCAGCGCGGCACGGGCGATGGCGGCAAAGTCCACGCCCCGGTGTTCGTGGAAGCGGCGGTCCTCCACGGTGATCAGGGCATCCACCAGCGTATCGGGCACTTCGTCCAGCCGCACCAGCACCCGGTCCTCGCCGTGCGCCGGATAGATATTGGCGATCAGCGCCGGCTCCAGCCTGGCCAGGGCGGCGGGTTGCCCGGTCTCGATATCCGTCAGTCCGGTCACCTGCCCGCCGCGGATCTCCACGATCAGGCGGCGCGGTGGTTCCGGGCCGTCGGCGAAGGGAAAGCCCCGGGTGCTGAGAAAGATGCGCCCGCCCTGCTCCCTGAATTCGCCGCCGCGAATGGCATCACCGCGGCGGTAATGGAGCAGCTCCAGCTCCCGCACGAACTGCTCCCTGTCCAGGCCGCGTCCCGGGTACAGCTCCAGGGGCCGGGCAAAGACCCGCGCGGGCAGGGACCAGCGCTTGCCCTCGAACTGGGTGCGAATCTCGTAGTCCAGGTAGGCGACATAGCCGCCCAGGCCCAGGATGCCGATCAGCAGGGCGCCGAGGATGGCGCGCCACAATCGGCGCGGCCCGCGCGCAGCGCGGCGGCGGGTCCTGCCGTTGCGGCGGGAGGTGGTCTTCTTCGCGGGTTTGCGGCGTGCCATGGGGCGGGCATTCTACAGCTTTTGGGCCGGTCCTATCCGTGCACCCGGTCCCGGGAAGGGGTGCGCCGGTGGATGCTGTACCATGGGGGCGCTGCCGGCCCTTCAGGCATTCGTTACGGGAGGCCTGAAAGCGAACGGCAGGAAACGAGAAGCCATGCGCCGGGGCCGAGAGGGTTGTTGACCCGATCATCTCCCTTGCGTTCGATCGCCTGATCCCGATTTCAGGGAAGTGGACATGACGCCTGCTCACAACCGCCCCGCACGGAGACCATGACCGACCAGCAAGACATCCAGCACCGGCTCATCGAGGCCCTGAAACGCCCCGACGCCTACCCCCATCCGGTGGACGATGTGGAGTGTATCGAGACCCACATCTCATGGGTGCTGCTGGCGGGTGCGTACGCCTACAAGTTCAAGAAGCCCCTGGATCTGGGCTTCCTGGACTTCTCCACCCTGGAACGGCGCCGTTTCTTCTGCGAGGAGGAACTGCGCATCAACCGCCGCCTGGCGCCGGATCTCTACCAGGCCGTGGTGACCTTCAGCGGCACGCCGGACGCCCCGCGGTTCGACGGCGCCGGGGAGCCCTTCGAGTATGCCGTGCGCATGGCACGCTTCGACCGCGAGCGTGAAATGGACAAGCTGCTGGAGCGCGGCGCCCTGCCCATCGAGTGGATGGACGAACTGGCCGGGTGCGTGGCGGCGTTCCACGAGCGCATACCCCGTGCGGCGCCGGACAGCGATACGGGCACGCCCGCCGCGGTTTACCAACCCATGGAACAGAATTTCGAGCAACTGCGGCCAGCGCTTTCCGACCCCCGCCGCCTCGAGCAGCTGGATCGCATCGCCCGGTGGACCGGGCAGGCCTTCGAACGGTTGGCCGACATACTCGCCGAACGCCAGGCCCGGGGCTTCGTGCGCGAATGCCACGGCGACATGCACCTGGGCAACATGGCCCACGTGGACGGCCGGGTGCTGGTGTTCGACGGCATCGAGTTCAGCGAACGGCTGCGCTGGATCGACATCATGAGCGAAATCGCATTCGTCACCATGGATCTCATGGACCGTGAGGCCCCCGCCCATGCCCATCATTTCCTCAATGCCTGGCTGGAACGAAGCGGCGATTACGAAGGCCTGCGCCTGCTGCGCTTCTATCAGGTCTACCGCGCCATGGTGCGCGCCAAGGTGTCCGGTATCCGCCTCGGCCAGGAAGGCGTCCCGGACGCGGAGCGCCGCGCGGCGGAATCCCGCTGTCACGGCTATCTGGACCTGGCGGAATCCCTCACGCGCCCCGTCCCGCGCGCGCTGTTCATCAATCACGGCTTCTCCGGTTCGGGCAAGACCACCCGCAGCCAGCCGCTGGTGGAACGGCTGGGCCTGATCCGGATTCGCTCCGACGTGGAACGCAAGCGCCTGTCCGGCATGGACAGCCTTGAGCGTGATTCGGGCGGCGTGGGCAGCGGTATCTATTCCGAGGACATGGGCGTGCGCACCTATGAACGTCTCGCCTCAGTCGCCCGGAACGTGCTCGAGTCGGGTCTTCCGGTGGTGGTGGACGCCACCTTCCTGGAGCGCGCCCGGCGCGACCGGTTTGCCGCGCTGGCCCGGGAACTGGAGATCCCGTTCCGCATCCTCGACTATATCGCGCCGGAACCCGTGCTCCGCGCGCGCATCCGGGAGCGGCAGTCCGCCGACCGGGATGCATCGGATGCGGGCCTCGAGGTCCTGACGCATCAGTTGACAAACGCGGACCCGCTGGAGGCGGACGAGCCCGTGGTGACCATCGACACCCGGCGGGATGATCTGCCCCTGGAGGACATTGCCCGCTGCATGGACGCCGGCCGGCCGGACAAGGCGTAGCCGCATCACGCGGGCGCAGCGGGGGCCTTCGGTGGGGCACGCCGGGCATCCATGGCCGGTATCCCCTGCCCCGGTGCGGGTATCGACCCGTTCCCCTGACAGTAATGCATCCCGACCATTCCCGGACGTTCGCAGGGGATCCCGGTGCCCGCGAGACGTCCCGTGCCCGGACTGGTAAAATAGGCGGTCAGACCCCGCCCACAGCCGCACGGACTCCCCCATGACCGACCACGACGCCAGCGAAGCCGAACTCACCAAGGAACAGCGCATCCTGCGCATCATGCAGACCGTGCTGACCGACGTGGCCCGGGATACCAACACCCCGCCCGGCATGAAGCATCCGCTGACCGAGAAGACCATCCACAACATCCGCGACTGTCTGTCGCTGATCGTCGAGCGCCAGCGGGAACTGGCGGATGCGCTTGGTCAGGAGATGAACATGCGCCCCCGCTATGTGGACGAACCGAAGCAGAACACGGTCGTGCCCATCAATATCGACGCCCTGCGCAACAAGCCCAAGTCGTGAGGCACCGGGCCGCGTCCGTCATCGGCCGGGCACGGGAGACCCCGCGGATACCGGAGTGACGGACCTCGGCATCGTTTCGTACCCGCACAGGTGGCAGAGAGCCGTTGCGGGCCCGGAGGCGGGCCGGCGGACACTGGGCTATGATGCAAAACTATTGAGACGCACAACGACGGAGTGAACACATGGGCATTGATCGCATGATCCACGCATTTTCGGCCATCCTCCTGCTGGGCCTCGTCGCGACGGCGCAGGCGGATGTCACGATGCAGTTCACGGAAACGGGTGCCGACACCGGCAGCACGTTGATGATCCAGGGCGGCCACGTGCGCATGGAGGAACGTGAAGCGGACGGCTCGATGGTCTACAGCCTGTTCGATCGGGAGACCCGCACACTGACCATGGTGATCGACGAGGAGCGCAGCTACGCGCAACTGACCGAGGAAGGACTCAAGGCGCAGGCGCAAGAGGTTCAGGGCATGCAGGAGGACTTCCTCGCACAGATGCGTGAGCAGATGGCGCAGATGCCCCCCGAGCAGCGCCAGATGATGGAGCAGCAGATGCGCCAGATGGGCGTCGACCCGGCCATGCTCTCCGGCGAGGACCCGCCGGCCCCGGATCTCTCCTCGCTGGAGACACGCCCCACCGGTGAGCAGCGGACCATCGGCGGCTTCCGCTGCCAGGTCATGGAGGTCCTGCTGGAAGGCGAGATCACCAACGAACTGTGTGTGGCCGATCCCGGCCACGTCGGCCTGTCCGCCGCCGACTACGGGACATTGAAGGTGCTGTTCGAGTTCATGCAGAGCCTGTCGGAGATCGCCATGTCCATGGGCGGGCCCTTCGCCGCGGACATGGGCGCCGAGATGCTGCCGGCCGTGGACGGCGTGCCGGTACTGGTAAAGAACCTGGAGGACGGCAGCGAGATCACCCTGCAGTCGGTTTCCACGGATGCCCTTTCCCCGGACCTGTTCCGGATTCCGGCCGATTACCAGCGTGTGGATCCGTTCTGAGACGGCGTTCAGCCATCGTTCACACCGCAGCGGATACAACGACAGGTGCCGACGCATGCCGGGCCCGGGAGCCGGATGGTGCGTCCCGACCCGTTACCCACAGGCACCACGACCCGGAGAAACCCATGAAACCGTTCTTCCTCGCCGTCCTCGCCCTGTTCACCCTGGCTGCGCTGGGCCAGACCGCGCTGGCCAAGGGGCCGGACCTGGAGACCGAGCACATGCGCGTGTACTCGGTGCAGGGGGAATTCGAGACCTATCGTGAAGGTCTGGAGATGGCCATCACCAACCGGGGCATCGTGGTCAACAACGTCGCCCACATCGCCGCCATGCTCCAGCGCACCGCCGCGGACGTGGGCGGCGAGGCCATCTACCTGGAAGGCCAGGCCTACGAGTTCTGCAGCGCCACCGTCTCCCGGCGCATGATGGAGGCGGACGTGCACAACATCGTGTTCTGTCCGTACATCGTGGCGGTCTACGTGACCGAGGAGGAGCCGGACACCGTCTACGTCTCCTACCGCCGCCCGGTGCCGGTTGGCAGCGAGGCCTCGCAGGAATCCCTCCGGGCCGTGGAGGATCTGCTGGAAGACATCGTCCACGAGACCCTGGACGCCTTCTGAGTGTGAATCCCGGCGGCCTGCCCTGCCCATGACCGCGGCATCTTCCGGAATCCGCATCGCACGCTTCGTCAGGAAGGCATAGCGGCGCCCGGCCCTGCTGCAAGACCGCCTCCCATCAGGGGTGCGCCGTTTGCCTCCCCCGCTCCCAGCCGTTAAAGTCGGGCGGAGAAGACGGACAGGGAGTGTGGTCATCCGTGGAGCCGCTTAGCGTAGTCTTCGGGCTGCTGAAACGCGAACGGGTCAATCGCCGAATCTATCAGACCCGCACCGAGACCAGGGCCGACGTGTTCGACTACATCGAGCGCTTCCACAACCCGCGCCGCAGGCGGCGTCTTGAGGCGGCTAAGCAGAAGCAATTACTCTTAACTCAACCGTCCGTGGAAATGGGGTAGAACCCTCCTATTTCCACGGCGAAATACCAAAGTGTTGTGTCAAGCGGAACGGGCAAGGGATGCCTTTCTCTCGAAAGCGGGCCGAGAGAAGCTACGAATCCTCCTCTTGGAGGACGTTGTCGCCGATCTCAAGGAATGCTGTGCTGAAGGACGGCTGCATGCGTTCTATCGATCGTTCGAGGAAAAGTACCTTGATTTTGCTTAGTAAGACTCAACAGTGTGCTGGAACAGGCGGGTGTCAGTGGCAAGCATTCTGCAAGATGGTGAACCATAATTCGTGCCACTGAAACCCGCGAGATACCTCTGCGTTGGAATGAGTGACGGATCTGTTTCTGCAGAGCACGATTAGATCCGTCGCCGTTCTCGACGATCCGCATCAGACAACCCTCCTTGGAGGTGTGGCAAAGATGCCTGACGAGACGCAAGCAAAGTGGCACACGATTAGAGTTGACGCCGAAGTGTTCGAGATGCTTCAGCGGCACGCGCAGCCACTGGTTGACACCGCAAATGACGTCCTACGGAGAATCCTGCTCAAGATGCCTTCGCCGCCTCCTCCAAAGGGCAGGAAAGTAACGCCACGAGGGGACGGTGAGTCACCACTTGTTGATTCTGCCACCTTCGTTCAGTTCCTGCTGAAAGACCGATTTGGTGATGGTTTCCATCAGGTCAGTCGCTACCAGTTCATGTTTGAGTCTGACAACCAACTCGTCTACTGCCAGAACTACAATAAGGAGGCCGACTTGTTATGGTACCGCGTCAACAAGAAGCCGCGGAGAGACTTGGCCTCGTCCGGAAAACAGGCGTGGCTTTGCCTGACCAATCCGGCAGAGCGCTATGCTTACATTATCCCGATGGCCGACGTCGAGGCTCGGGCGCAGGCCTATGGTTGGTCTAGAGATGAGTTTGAGATCCATATTCACTCGCAGGATTCCAGATGGAATGAATTGGGCTGGAGCATTGGGCAATACAAACACGACCTTTCAAGGGCAGAATAGCGTGCCCCATCCAACTGCTATCCAGTGGAACGCATGCAGGACCCGTGTAAGTACCTAACTTCGCTCCGCAGTATGTCGAATCGGAAGTGTGTTGTCCGTCGTTCAGACATCGCGGGATCAGCCGTCCATTTTGAACGGCAGCCGCCTCTCCGAGGATCGACACATGCAAATGCGACCCCTTCGGTATTCCATCAACGTCACATTGGACGGCTGCTGCGATCATCGTGCTGTACAAGTTTGGTAATTACCCGACACACGGGGCCTCCGGCAGTTGATCATGCCGCCTTTTTTTCCACGTTGGTGTCGTCCTTGGGGACGATGGGTGGAAGCTTCTTTGTGCCGAGCGCTTCGCGCAGCGCCTGAGCAGGGGTTCGGCCCTTCAGGCGATAGCCCTGATGGCTGCGCCTGAGGTTGTAGAACTCGAGGAACCTGTCCAGATCGCGCTGGATCTCCTCGGGCGAGAGATACCAGGTCTGGCGCCCGGCGACGCGGAAGCATTCATCGAGCAGCGTGCGGTTCATGCGCTCGACAAAACCGTTGGTGCGTGGGCTGCGGATCCTGGTGGTGCGATGTTCGATGTCATGGAGCGCCAGCAGCAGCTCGTAGGGGTGCTGCTCGGGACGCCCGCAGAACTCGCGCCCGTTGTCGGTGAGGATCGCTTTTACTGCCACGCCCAAGGTCTCATAGAAGGGCAGCACCCGGTCATAGAGCAGATCAGCCGAGGTGATGGGCATCTTCGAGGTGTAGACCTTGGCGAAGGCGAGTGAACAGAAGGCATCGACCACGACCTGGACGTAGACCTTGCCGACGCCCTTGAGGGTGCCCCAGTAGTAGGTGTCCTGGTTGAGCAGTTCTCCGGGGCCATTGGTCTCGACATGACGCATACGGAACTCGCAGGAATGGCGCTCAAGCAGGCGGATCTGGGCATCGGAGAGCACGAAGGTGTCCTCTTGGGCCCGGGCCTCGAGGCGCAACAGGCGCTTGTGGCGGGTCTCGAGATCGTGGCGAAGCCACACCCCGCGCACACCGGAGGGGCTGACGTTGACATCCCGGAGGCGCAGCTCATTGGCGATGCGCTGGGCGCCGTAAGTGGGGAACTCAAGGCAGAGCGCGAGGATCGCCTCCTCGACCTCGGGGGCGACCCGGTTGGGGTGGGGGTTTCTGGGCCCCCGGCGTTGCTCGATGAGGGCGCCCACACCGCCCACCTGGAAGGCCCGGCGCACCTCGTAGAAGGTGTCTCGGTGATAGCCCATGATCTTGCACGCCTTGGACACATTGCCCAGTTCCTCGGCCAGTTGCAGCAAAGACAGCTTGCGCTTGGTACTCTCTGTGACTGCGGTCATCGGGAGTTCTCCTTGGTAGATGGATTGTCTGGCGACTACCAATCTACCGGAGACCCCGGTGCCCGCCCTAATCAGGGCGGACTGTCGGAAAATTACTCAACTAGCTCAATCGTGCAATTCCTGCGGATGAGGAGTTGCATCGTCACGCGATCGAGAGCCTTGGCCAGGCAGATGCGCTCCTCTTCGGGCGGGTGACTTACGAGATGATGGAGGCAGCGTTCCGGCCGCCGGCGGGGACGGAACCTAGGCCTGACTGGATGGAGCCCTTCGCCCGGACGATCAATTCGGCAAAGAAGTACGTCGTTTCGAGCACCCTGGACCGGGTCGATTGGAACGCGGAGCTCGTGCGCGGGGACCTCGAGACGGCCGTCCGGCAGCTCAAGCAGGAGTCAGGCAAGGGACTGTTGGTGGGAGGCGTGAAGCTGCCGTTGGCGTTGGCGGAGCTGGGCTTGATCGATGAGTACGAGTTCGTTGTGCATCCCAGGCTGGCGGGCCATGGCCCGACGGTGCTCGCGGGGCTGTCGAAGCATGTCGACCTGAAGCTCGTGAGCCGGCTGGAGTTGAGCTCGGGGGCGGTGGCGCTGCGGTACGAGGCGACGCGCCAGAGCAGAAGGAGAGTCACGTCGTGATCCACGTACGGCCTGCTGTCCCCGAGGATCTTGAGGAGGTCGCGGGGCTGTTTGATCAGTACCGCATGTTCTATGGACAAGCTGCGGATTTTGCCGCCGCGCATCGTTTCATGGCAGATCGCATGGAACGGGGAGATTCTGTTGTGCTGGTCGCGGAGATGCCGACTGGTGTATTGGCGGGCTTTACGCAGATGTTCCCCGGATTCTCGTCGGTCGCCGTCGCGCCGGTGTTCATTCTGAACGATCTTTTTGTGGCTCCCGCGCAACGCCGGGGAGGCGTCGGGCGGGCGCTGTTGCTTGCGGCGGCCGAGTTTGCACAAGGGGCGGGGGCTGTTCGGCTCTCGCTTTCCACTGCAATCGACAACCGACCGGCGCAGGCGCTGTACGAGTCGCTGGGATGGGTACGCAACACTCAGTTCCATCAGTACAACCTGGCGATCGAGAGCAGCATGTCGGTGGAGCCGCCGGCCTGATGGCCGTCGCCCACACTCCGTCGGCCGGACGCTCGAACCGCCGAACGGATCCCGGAAACGACGTCAGCTGATTTCGGAGATACACGATGATCGCGGGAGCCAGGTACCGGCACACGAACCTGATTGCGAAGGACTGGAGGGCACTGGCGCGGTTCTACCAGGATCTGTTCGGCTGCACGCCGGTCCCGCCGGAACGCGATTTCAAGGGCCGGGACCTCGAGCGTGGGACGGGGATTCCGGGCGCCAAACTCCGCGGCGTGCACCTGCGCTTGCCGGGTTACGGCGCGGACGGCCCAACGCTCGAGATCTTCAACTACAACATCCTGGAGGAAAAGCCGGGAGTGGCGGTGAACCGCCCGGGATTCGGCCACATCGCCTTTGCAGTGGACGATGTGCCGTCCGCACGCGAGGCCGTGCTCGCTGCGGGAGGGCAGCCGGTGGGAGAAGTCGTCACGCTGACGAATGCGGCGGGGGTCAAGCTGACGTGGGTCTATGTCACCGATCCGGAAGGGAACGTACTGGAGCTGCAGTCGCGACCGGGATAGTGCTCGGGCTGCGTCTCCGGGCGAATGGGGTTTGGTTTGAGCAGGATCGCCCACGGGACTGGGCTCCTACGGGATGGGGATATGGGCACGCAGGAGCCCGGTTCTCCGGGCGAAAGGGGTTTGGTTTGAGCAGGATCGCCCAGGGGACTGGGCTCCTACGGTATGGGATACGGGCACGCGTAGGAGCCCGGTCCTCCGGGCGAAAGGTGTTTGGATTGGGCAGGTTGGCCCAGGTGTTTATGCCTCTGATCGCGGATGTCCTTCGACCCTCTGAGATGATCGAATCATCGGGAATGTCGAGGAGTCAGAGAACCAGGCCAGAGACCGACGCCCGGCAGTACTGAAATCAGTTGCTCAATGAGTTGCCCCCTTCACTGATTCACCGCATGCAATTGAAGAATCTGCGAGGCGTGCACAAAGGGTGAACCCACCAGGTTTCGGGTGATGCGGCGTTCCGCCCGGGCGGCGCGTTGGCGAAGGCCATCGTGGTCCGTGTGGGCGAGGATGCGCGCGGTGACCGACTGCATGGTGGCGCTGGTGGAAGGCAGCGGCGTGTCCTCAAGGTGCACCAGGCGGGGTGATCCGGGCAGGACCGGGACCCGGGTGGGGCGCCAGCCGTCCTCGTTGTGGAACAGGCTCCAGGCGGCATGTGCCACCTGCGCGGCCTGTTGCCACACGTCGCGCTCCTGCGTGTACGCCGCCCATTGCGCCAGTCCCCGGGCGATGAAGGCGTAGTCCTCCAGCTCCCCCTCACCCACGGGCACGCCGTCCGCGTCCAGCGCACGGGGCAGCTCCCCGTTTCGCCACATGGCTTCCAGGATGCGGCCATGCAGGGCCGCGCCGGCGTCGGCGGCGCGCTCATCATGGGGCGCGGCAGCCGCGAGGGCCGACAGCGTGAGGCCGTTCCAGCCCACCACCACCTTGTCGTCCACGGGCAATACGCGCGACGCCCGGGCTTCGAGCAGCCGTTCACGGGCCTGTGCCAGGTGCGTGGCCACCCGCCCCGCTTCCATGTCCAGTGCATCGGCCACCCGGGCCGGCGACCTTGCCTGGACGGCCAGATGGCCGTGTTCCAGGATGGGCGTGGTGTCGAAACCCCAGGCCAGTTCCACCGCGGGCCAGGCATCGTCACCCACCAGGGCGTGCACCTCCTCCCGCGACCAGAGGTAATAGCCGCCCTCCACGTCCTGGTCGTCCACGGCGGACAGGCTGGCAACGAAGTCGCCCCGCCCTGTTGCCATCTCCTCTAGCATGAAACGCACGGTGTCCATGCCCACGCCCCGGTAGTCCTCGCGGCCCAGGACCTCGGCGGCGCGCAGGTACAACTCGGCCAGCAGGGCATTGTCGTAGAGCATCTTCTCGAAATGGGGGACCTGCCATTCCGGGTCCTCGGTGTACCGGTAGAAGCCGCCGCCCAGCACGTCCCGAAGCCCCTGGGTCGCCATGGCATCCAGGGTCACGGCGAGAAACTCCTCCAGCCAGGGCTCGTCACGCAGCCGGGTGGCCTCCAGCAGAACGCGCAGTTGCGCCGCGTGGGGGAACTTGCTCTGGTTGCCGAAACCGCCGCTCATCTTGTCGGCCAGGCCGCGGTGTGCGTTGAGCATGCGATCCAGCAGTTCCTCCGGGTTCGCGCCCTGCACGGGGGCCTGCCCGGCGCGTTCCAGGGCCGCCAGCTCCCGGGCGGCCTCCCGGGTGACGACTCTCAGGTTTTCCCGGTCCTGCCGCCAGTGTTCATGGACACGCGCCAGCCAGCCGTCGAACTCTTCGGGAGGCAGGTAAACCGTGCCCACCAGGGGATGTCCCTCGGGGGTCAGGATCACGTTCAGGGGCCAGCCGCCGAAACCGCGGGTCGCGTGCAGGAAATTCATCAGGCGTTCATCCAGCGCCGCGTTGAGTTCCCGGTCGACCTTCACGGGTATGAAGCCCGCATTGATGCGCGCGGCGATGTCCTCATCCCTGAAACTCTCCCGCTGCATCACGTGACACCAGTGGCAGGAGAAATAGCCCACGGACACCAGCAGGAGGCGGTCGGACTCGCTGGCCAGTTGCAGGGTGGCATCCGACCAGGCCTGCCAGCGGACCGGATCATCCTCATGGAGTCTCAGATACGGTGACGGGCTCTCGCCCATGGTGTTGCGCAGATCCGGATCGCCCGCCAGCAGCGGCAGCCCGAGGCCCGGCAGGAGCCACAGGCAGGTGAGCAAGGCGATGAACAGGGGTCGAGGCGTGATCATGGGATGCCCTTGGTTGCGCTGTGCATGGTGTTCCGGCCTATGGATACGGACGTTGCCGGCGTGCGGATTGTTCCGCTGCGCCCTTCCGACCGGGGCCGTTCAGGGTCCATGTCGTGCACGCGGGTGAGTCGTCCGACCAATTGCCCTACACTGCCGGCACAGGGGGGCGTTGCCTGTCCGTACCGTCCACCGATGGCCGGAGCAGACCCGCCATCCCCTTGCCGCCGAACGTACGCCATTTCCCCATGGGAGTCACCGATGACCGTGTCGCTGCTCTGGTTCCGGCGTGACCTGCGCCTGACCGACAATCCGGCCCTCGCACGGGCACTGGAACAGGGCGGCGTGATCCCGGTGTTCATTCATGCAACGGAGGAGGAAGGCGACTGGCCGCCGGGCGCCGCCAGCCGCTGGTGGCTGCATCACAGTCTGGTTGCCCTGAAACGGGATCTTGCCGCCCGGGGCGCGCCGCTGGTGATCCGGCGCGGACCCACGCTGCCGTGTCTGGAGGCGCTGATCGCGGAAACCGGCGCCGGCCGCGTCTGCTGGAACCGGCTCCACGAACCCGCGCCCGTTGCCCGGGACGAGGTGGTCCGGGACATGCTGACGAAGAAAGGCGTCATCGCGGAGAGCTTCAATGCCGCCCTGCTCCACGAGCCCGGCGCGGTGATCAACCGCGCCGGCGATCCGTACCGGGTGTTCACGCCCTTCTGGAAGGCATGCCGGGATGCGGGCCTGCCCGACAGGGTCACCCCCGCCCCCGAGCGGATCTCGGCCCCGCGGCACGTGCCCCGGGGCCTTGACCCGGAGGACCTGGCGCTCCTGCCGCGCACGGGCTGGGACGCGTCCTTTGGCGAATACTGGCAACCAGGCGAGGCCGGCGCACTGGCCCGTCTGCGGACCTTTATGGACAAGGTGGTGCAGGATTACGAGCCCATGCGAAATCGTCCCGACCGGGACGGCAGTTCGAGACTGTCGGCGCACCTGCATTTCGGGGAGATCGGACCACGCCAGGTGGTCGCCGCCTGTCGCATGGCCGGTGCAGAGGCGGACAGCCGGAACGGCCGCGAGTCCGTGGACGCGTTTCTTCGGGAGATCGGCTGGCGCGAGTTCGCCCATCACCTGCTCCACCATTTTCCCCACACCGCCACCCGCCCGCTGGACCCGCGCTTCGATGCCCTCCCCTGGGTCGATCCCGATCCGCACATCCTCGAGGCCTGGCAGCAGGGCCGGACCGGCATCCCCCTGGTGGACGCCGCGATGCGTGCGCTGTGGGCGACCGGATGGATGCACAATCGCGCCCGCATGATCGTCGCCTCCCTGCTCACCAAGAACCTGGGCATTCACTGGCTGGATGGCGCGCGCTGGTTCTGGGACACCCTGGTGGACGCGGATTTGGCGGCCAATACCCTGGGCTGGCAGTGGACCGCCGGCTGCGGCGCGGATGCCGCACCCTACTTCCGGGTGTTCAATCCGGTCCTCCAGGGGGAACGTTTCGATCCGCAGGGCGATTATGTGCGCCGCTGGGTGCCCGAGCTCGCGCACCTGCCCGCCCGGTATGTTCACAAGCCCTGGGAGGCACCCGGGACGGTGCTTCAACAGGCGGGCGTGCGTCTGGGCGACAACTACCCCGGGCCGGTGGTGGACCTGGCGGAAACCCGGAGGCAGGCGCTGGTGCGGTGGGAACGGATCAAGGCGGCCGGGTGAGAGTTTCGTTTGCCACAGAGGTCACAGAGGAAAAGCTTTGAACCGTTGTAGGTTGGGGTGAGGAACGAACCCCAACGCTCCGGGGCCCGGAAGACCTCCGCCGTGTTGGGGTTCGCTGCGCTCACCCCAACCTACGATTCCGTTGGTTTTTTCTCTGTGCCCTCTGTGGCAAAAATGCATTCCCTCGAATGCCGCTGAACTCAATCAGGCGATCGCGCTGCGGGCCTCTTCCGCGTCCGGCACCGGCACGCGCGCGGCCGCCGCGCGGATGACCTCGATGCCGGCACCGGGGCGATGGGCGTTCTCGCTCAGGTGGCGCCGCCAGGCGCGCGCGCCGGGTCGGCCCTGGAACAGGCCCAGGATGTGGCGCGTCATGGCCTGCAGGGGGACCCCCTCATCCAGGCGGTCGGACATATAGGGCAGCAAGGCCTCCACCACGCCGTGGCGGTCCGGCACGGGATGGTTGTCGCCGAAGAAACGCCGGTCCACGTCCGCCAACAGGTAGGGGTTGTGATAGGCCTCCCGTCCGAGCATCACGCCGTCCACATGGTCCAGTTGGGCCGCCACCGTGTCCAGATCCCGGACGCCGCCGTTCAGAATGATCTCCAGGTGCGGGAAATCGGCCTTCAGCCGGTGCACCACGTCGTAGCGAAGCGGCGGGATCTCGCGGTTCTCCTTCGGGCTCAGGCCGTGCAGCCAGGCCTTGCGGGCGTGGATGATGAAAGTCCCGCAGCCGGCCGCCCGGACGGTGTCGATGAAGGCGGTGAGATCCTCGTAGGCGTCGAGATCGTCGATGCCGATGCGGGTCTTGACCGTCACCGGCAGCGTGCAGGCGTCTGCCATGGCGGCGACGCACTCGGCCACCAGCGCCGGTTCCGCCATGAGACATGCGCCGAAGCGCCCCGACTGCACCCGATCCGAGGGGCAGCCCACGTTGAGATTCACCTGGTCATAGCCGTGCGCCTGGGCCATGCGTGCGCCGCCGGCCAACTCGGACGGCTCGCTGCCGCCCAGTTGCAGGGCCACGGGATGCTCGTCGGGGTGGTAGGCGAGAAAGCGCGCCGCATCCCCGTGCAGCAGGGCGCCCGTAGTCACCATCTCGGTGTACAGTAGGGCTCGGCGGCTGATGAGACGCAGAAAGTATCGGCAGTGCCGATCCGTCCAATCCATCATGGGCGCCACGGCAATCCGGTTCGATGAACAGACTGAAATATTCACAATAAAATAATAAGAAACAATATGATGCGTAATATTCCTGATTCACTGTCTCGATTCTGCGCTGCCTCCCGACGCCCCGCGGGCCAGGCCGGCGGGGCGCCGGCGCACGGCCGTCCCGGGACTCAGGCGGAAGGGTACCAGAATCGATGCCCGTGCCGGGAGCGGTGCGTTTCCCGGCCCGCATGAACGAAGCCCCCCGCAACCGCACCGTGCTCGCCCTGGGTGCGACCCAGACCCTGGCCTGGGGTTCCACCTATTACCTGCCGGCCATCCTGGCGATCCCCATGGCCCGGGAACTGGATATTCCCCCGAGCTGGGTCTTTGGCGCGTTCTCCGCCGCACTGGTGCTCGCGGCACTGTTCGGGCCGGTCGCGGGACGCCGCATCGATCGTTACGGCGGCCGCCACGTGCTCGCCGCCTCCAGCCTGATCTTCGCCGCGGGCCTGCTGGTCCTGGCGCTGGCCCAGGGGCCGGGCACGATGCTGGCCGGCTGGCTGATCATCGGCATGGGCATGTCCATGGGGCTGTACGAGGGAGCGTTCTCCACGCTCGCGGGCATCTACGGCCGGGATGCACGGGGCGCCATCATCGGCGTGACGCTCATGGCCGGCTTCGCCAGCACCATCTGCTGGCCCCTGACGGCCTACATGGAGGTGCAACTGGGCTGGCGCGCCGCCTGCCTGATCTGGGCCGGCGTGCACCTGTTCGCGGGGCTGCCCGTCAACCGGTTTCTGCTGCCCCGAGTGGTTCAGCCGCCCCCGCCGCCCCGGGCACTGCACACCACCGGATCGACCGCCCTGGACCGATCGCTGATCCTGATCGCCTGCGTGTTCGCGGTGGCATGGTTCACGGGCACGGCTATGGCGGCGCACCTGCCCCGTCTGTTGCAGGACACCGGGCTCTCGCCGGCCGCCGCGGTGGCCATCGCGGCCCTGGTGGGGCCCGCACAGGTGGCCGCGCGCCTGTTCGACTACATGGTGCTCCGTCACTTCCATCCGCTGCTGGCCAGCAAGCTGGCGACCCTGGCACACCCGGTGGGCGCACTGGCCATACTGGTGCTGGGCGCACCCGCGGCGGCGTTCTTTACGCTGCTGCACGGCGCGGGCCACGGGATCCTGTCCATCGCCAAGGGCACGCTTCCGCTGGCCATCTTCGGGCCGGAGAACTACGGGCATCGCATGGGCCTGTTGAGCGCGCCGTCGCGCTTCGCCCAGGCGGGGGCGCCCTTCGCGTTCGCGCTGCTCATCGAGCGTTTCGGCACCGGGGTGCTGGCGATCTCGGCCATGCTGGGCGTGATCGCGTTCGCCGCGCTCTGGTTGGTGGGCACCTCGGGCCGGCAGGAAACGCCCGGACACGGTTCCGGCTGACGGAAGGGCTGGCTGTGATCTCTCAACAGGTTGTCATCCGGAGGGTTGCTGCGATGCAGCGGGCTCCTAGGGTGCTGGAGAGCGTTGTCGTACACGCCGTGGGCAAGGTGCCCGGCGGATGCGCTTCGCTTATCCGCCCTATGTCCCCAGGATTGCCCGTGAACAACCTGGCGGGTTCACACGGCTGGCCGCCGCGATGGGATATTGCACGATCTGCTAGGCTGTAACAGGACGATGCACCAGGCCCGGCCTTGCAGCGCCTGCTGATTCATGCCGCCGCGCCGGCGCATGTCCAAACCGCTGAAATCCTGTTCGAGGAGGTCGTCCATGCCGGGAGATTCCGCGCCGTCCCCCAACTTCCTGCAAAGCGTGGCCCTGATGGTGGACAAGGCGCTGGAGGGCCTGGACCTTCCGCCGGGCGTGGACCGCGCCCTGAAATCCTGCAATGCGATCCTGCAGGTGTCCTTTCCCCTGAAGATCCGCGGTGAGATCCGCGAGTTCACGGGCTGGCGCGCGGTGCACAGCACCCACCGGCTGCCCGCCAAGGGCGGCCTGCGTTATTCCCCCACGCTGGATCAGGAGACCGCCGAGGCCCTGGCCGCGCTGATGACCTACAAGTGCGCGCTGGTGGATGTGCCCTTCGGAGGTTCAAAGGGCGGCCTGAGCATCGATCCCGGGCAGTACGACCGCGACGAGATGGAACGCATCACCCGGCGCTTTGCCCAGGAACTGGCCCGCAAGGGTTTCCTGAGCCCCGCCACCAACGTGCCGGCACCCGATGTGGGCACCGGGCAGCGGGAGATGGCCTGGATCATGGACGCCTACAAGAACCTCTACCCGGAGGATCTCAATTTCGCGGCCTGCGTGACCGGCAAGCCGCTGCACTTCGGCGGTATCCGGGGGCGCCTGGAAGCCACCGGGCGCGGCATCCAGTTCGCCCTGCGGGAATTCTTCCGCCATCCGTCCGCCCTCAGGGAGGCCGGGCTCTCGGGCGCCCTTGAAGGCAAGCGCGTGATCATCCAGGGACTGGGGAACGTGGGCTATCACCTGGGCAAGTTTCTGCAGGAGGAGGATGGCGCCCTGATCATCGGGATCATCGAGCAGGACGGCGCGCTGGTCAGCGAGGCGGGCCTGCCCGTGGAGGACGTGCGCCAGTTCATGACCAAGACCGGCGGGGTGCAGGGGTTCCCCGGCGTGGAGTTCGTGGAGCCCGGGTCGATCGTCCTGGAACACGAATGCGACATCCTCGTACCCGCGGCCCTGGAAGGGGTCATCCACGGGAACAACGCACCGCGCATCAAGGCACGGCTCATCGCCGAGGCGGCCAACGGGCCCATCACCTTCGATGCCGACCAGATCCTGCGGGAGATGGGGGTGTCGGTGCTGCCCGATGTCTACATGAATGCCGGCGGAGTGGTGGTGTCCTACTTCGAGTGGATCCGCAACCTGTCCCACATCCGCCTGGGACGCCTGCAGCGGCGCTTCGATGAACTGCGCGGACAGCACATCGTCTCCGCCCTTGAATTGCTGACCGGCGAGCAGGTGCCGGACTGGATGCACAGCGCGCTGGTGCGCGGCGCGCGCGAGGTGGACCTGGTGCATTCCGGCCTCGATGACACCATGCGTACCGCGTTCCAGGACATCATGGAAGCGCGCGACGGGGAGATTTACGATTATCGCACCGCTGCGTACCGCATCGCCTTGCAGAAGATCTACCAGGGGAGTCTGGAACTCACGGGCGTGTAGCCCGGATCAGACGCCCCTCCCCAGGCGGTCAGCCGATCCCGCCGCGCAACACGGTCGCCCGCTGCCCCCGGATGGCCCGCACGGGTCAGGCCTGCGCCGCTTTCCTCAACCACGCCATGCGCCACAGCTTCAGCCCAAGCAGCACGATGGGCGCCGCATGCATGAGCAGGTCGAAGATATCCAGGGGCCGGGTGAGCGTACCCTGAAACAGCATGCGCAGCTTCTCGGTGAGATGGGGTTCCGGCACGAAGGGCGCGAGCCCCAGCAGGAGCGCCAGGATGATCAGCGGGGTGAGCGATGCGTGGTCGATGATGGACAGAAGCCGTCTTTTCATGGGGCGGCATTGTACCCGAACCCGGCCCGCTTACGGGTCCGCATCCCCGAGCAGTTCCGGAAAACGGCCCAGGTCCTCGGGACGATCCAGGTCCGGCAATACGGGCAGACTGCGCACCCCCAGCCCCAGGCGCCGGGCCCGGGTCCGGGTTTCCTGCAGGACCTGTGCGGTGCCCCAGGGGACGGCCCGGAACAGTTCCGGTTCCGCCCGTCCGGCACCGATGAGCACGTAGCCGCCGTCCTCCGCCGGACCGAGCACCAGGTCCGCGCCCTCCTCCAGCCACGCCATGGCCTGGCGCAGGTGCCCGGCGGTCAGCGCCGGGCAGTCCGCGCCCACCAGCACGGCATGCGCGCCCCGTCGCCGGGCATCCTCCAGGGCGTGATGCATCCGCTCACCCAGATCATCGCCCGTCTGTGCACGCAGGCGGACGTCATAGCGAGTGGCACACTCGATGAAGAACGGATGCCCGGTGTCCGGCGTGCACCAGAGTTCCAACCCGTCCGGCGATGCCGCCTGCGCCGTCTGCAGGGTGCGATGAATCAGCCGCTCGTGAAGACGCGCGGCCCCTTCCGGACCCAGGACCGGGATCAGCCGGGTCTTGGTCTCCCCGGCCCTGGGCGCCCGCGCGAAGACCTGGATGCGCGTCACCGGTACCATCCGGCCAGACGCGAGGGACTCACGCCCAGTGCGTAGGCGCCGCGCAGGCACCACATGAGCACGATGGTGCGCACGATGCCCTGCTGTTCCCATCGACGGCTGGAGGTCACCAGTCTGTGCCGCAGGCAGGCGGGCCGCCCCGCCCCGCGCTTGAGGCGGCGGCTGAGATCGATGTCCTCCATCAACGGAATCTCGGCGAATCCGCCCGCGGCACGAAAGGTTTCCGTACGCATGAACAGGCCCTGATCTCCGGTGGCGATGCCCGTGAGGCAGGAACGGATATTCATGAGTGACTCCACCATCCGCAGCAGCGGATGACTGCCGGAGAGGCGCACGTCGAACCGGCCCCAGCCCCGATCCGCGAGGCCCGCCCGGATGAGCGCATCGGCGTCCTCGGGGATCCGGCAGTCGGCATGAAGAAACCACAGGGCGCCGGCACGGGCCTCGGCGGCACCCGCATTCATCTGCACTGCCCGCCCCCTCGGGGATGCCAGGACCCGATCCACCCGGTCCCGTGCCCTGGCCGCAGTCCCGTCGCGGCTGCCGCCGTCCACCAGGATCACCTCGCAGCCCCGCCGGCGCAGCGGCGCCAGGGTCTCCAGCAGGTCATCCAGGTTGTCCGCTTCGTTTAGGGTGGGGACTACCACGGACAACGGCGGCGGGGGAATGGTCACGAACCGTCCGGCCGCACCACCGGAAGGTCGGCCCGTTCCCAGGCTTCCATTCCGCCCTGCACCACCCGCGCGTCCGTTACCCCGGCACGGGCAAGGGCCCGCTGGGCCTTGGCCGAGCGGCGATCCGTGCGGCAGATCAGGGCCAGCGGCCCGGAATGGGCCTCCGCCACCCGCTGCGGGGCCGCCAGCAGATCGTCCACGGGAATGGGCACGGCACCCGCCACGTGGGCCTTGGCAAACTCGTCGGGGCCGCGCACGTCCAGAAGCGTGAGCCGGCCTTCATCCAGGGCGCTCTGCACCTCCCGGACCGTCAGGTCACGGCCCCGGCGCAGGCGGGTCACCAGGCGGGGGATGAACAGGGCGACGGCCAGCAGGGCCAGGGCGATGAGGATGGTCCGTATCAGGTTCTCGCCGCCGGCCACCGCCTCCCTGCCCGCAAAGCCCAGGTAGGTGTAGGCGATGGCGCCGGGGGCCATGCACACGAAGGTGGCCAGGACATAGGGCACGAGCGGGATGCGTGTGAGCCCCAGGGCGTAGTTGAGCAGGTTGTAGGGGAACAGCGGCACCAGCCGGGTGAAGGCCACGAACCGCCAGCCTTCCTGTTCCACGCCCCGGATCAGGGTGGCGACCTTTCCGCCCGCGCGCCGGCTGACCCAGTCGGAGGCGACGTAGCGTGACACCAGGAAGGCCAGCGTGGCCCCCGCGGTGGCCCCGACCAGGCTGTACAGACTGCCCCACACCGGGCCGAACAGGACTCCGCCGGCGAGGGTCAGCACGGAACCCGGCAGGAAGAAAACGGCCGCGAGCGCGTAGACACCCATGAACAGCCACGGCGCCGAGGCACCCAGCCCGCCGATCCAGACCTCCAGTCCCTCCACCGTGAGCCGGTCCCGAAATCCGATCGCCACCAGGATGCCCGCCACCACCAGCGCCACCAGGACGATGCGCATCCAGATTCTGCCATTGCCCATGCCCGTCACTCCCAGTGCCGCCGGTTGATCGCGTAGTCGGTCACCTTGCCCACAAAGGGCATGAGCAGCATCCCCTTGAGTCCGTCGCACTGCGTGGGATCACGGAACGTGGAGATGCCGAGGGTCATACCTTCGTGGCCGCCCCGGGGCTGCGCCCGGTAGGTGCCGAACAGGCGGTCCCACCAGGGCAGGTTGAAGCCGAAGTTGGAGTTGGTCTCGTCATCCTCCACGGAATGATGCACCCGGTGCATGTCCGGCGTCACCACGATCCAGCGCAGCCACCGGTCGAGGCCCGAGGGCAGGCGCAGATTGCTGTGATTGAACATGGACGTTGCGTTGAGGGCGATCTCGAACAGGATGACCGCCAGCACCGGCGCCCCGAGCACCGCGATCACCGCGAACTTGATGACCATGGACAGGATGATCTCGATGGGATGAAAACGCAGTCCCGTGGTGACGTCGAAGTCCAGATCAGCGTGATGCACCCGGTGCAGACGCCACAGGATCGGCACCGCGTGGACCATCACGTGCTGCAGCCAGATCATGAAGTCCAGCACGATCACCGAGACCAGCACGGCCACCCAGTAGGGAAACTCGAAGGTGTTGAACACGCCCCACCCCGCGGACTGGGCGAACAGGGCCATGCCCACCGCCGCCGCCGGAAAGAGCACGCGCAGCAGCACCGTGTTGATCACCACGATGCCCAGATTGCTGGTCCAGCGCTGCAGACGCGATAGCGACCGGCCGCGGCGCGGCCACCAGGCCTCCGAGACGGCCAGCATCAGCAGCATGCCCAGGAAGAATCCGAGGCGCAGCATGGCCTCGTGGTCGGTGATCCATTCGCTCATCGGCGATCCCCTCTCAATGGACTTCGTCTAAAATAAAAATTCAATTGATCTATTGATTCTTGCTTTCGGTGCAGTTTCGCGATGTAATGGATCCATGTCAAGCCCCACGATCAAACATCAACTGCTGACCCAGTTCGCCCGCCTGGGCAAGGCCCTGAGCCATCCGAACCGGCTCGAGCTGCTGGAATTCCTTGCTCAGGGTCCACGGGGCGTGGATGAGCTGGCGGGCGTGAGCGGGATGAGCGTGGCCAACACCTCCCAGCACCTGCAACAGCTCCGGCAATCGGGGCTGGTGGAGTCGCGGCGACAGGGACAGCGGGTGTACTACCAGCTCGCCGGAGACGATGTGGTGTCTCTCATGGACGCCCTGCGCCGGGTGGCCCGTCAGCACCTGCCGGATGTGGACATGCTGGTGCGCGATCACCTGGACCCGCGCGATGCCATGGAACCGGTGCCCCTGGATCAACTTCTGGCGCGCATCCGCAATGGCGAGGTCACGGTGGTGGACGTGCGCCCGGAGGCCGAGTTCCGGGCGGGGCATCTGCCCGGCGCACTGAACATCCCGCTGGAGGAACTGGAAACCCGCCTGACGCAGATCGACCCGGAACGGGAGGTCATCGCCTACTGCCGGGGCCCCTACTGCGTGCTCGCCTACGACGCGGTCTACCGCCTGCGCGAACGGGGCTACCATGCGCGGCGCATGGAGGACGGCTACCCGGAGTGGAAAACCGCCGGCATGCCGGTGGAAGAAACCGGCTGAATACCCGGCCGGGTCGTTTCATCCTTCATCGTTCATCCCTCTTCCTTCACACTTGAGGGATGCTGCCCGAGACTCTGCAAGCCGTCATTGCCAGCGTGAGCGCCGTGCTCGTGCTGGCCTTTGCGCTCTACAGCGCGGGCCATGCCCTGCTCCACAAGCGGGACACGCGCGCCGTGATCGCCTGGGTGGGGCTGATCATGCTCCTGCCGCTGGGCGGATCCATCCTCTACTGGCTGCTGGGCGTCAACCGCATCAAGCGCAGGGCGCGCGCCCTGCGCGAGTCTGCGGGCCGCGGATCCATGCCTCTGAGCGTGGATCCCGCGCAGGTGGATACCAGATGGCACCCGCTGGCGGCCGTGGGCGACGCACTGGGTCTGCTGCCCCTGAGTGCCGGCAACCGGCTCAAGCCGCTCGTCAACGGCGACCAGGCCTACCCGGAGATGCTCGAGGCGATCGACTCGGCCACCCGCAGCATCGGGCTCGCCACCTACATCTTCGACACCGACCCGGTCGGCCGCCGGTTCAGGGATGCCCTGCACCGCGCCCATGAGCGCGGGGTGTCGGTGCGTGTGCTCATCGACGGCGTCGGCGCGCGCTACAGCCGGCGCAGCATGGCGCGGGAACTGCGCCGGGTCGGCATCCCCACCCGGCTGTTTCTGCCCATGCACCTGCCCCGCAGTCTGGCCGCGTTCAACCTGCGCAATCACCGCAAGTTCCTGATCGTGGACGGACAGACCGGATTCACCGGGGGCATGAACCTGCGCGCGGGCAACCTGCTGGCGAATCCGGGGCGTCATCCCGTCCAGGACCTGCAGTTCCGGGTGGAAGGTCCGGTGGTGGCGCAGATACAGCGCATCTTCGCCGGGGACTGGCATTTCGCCTCCGGTGAGCCTCTGCAGGGCGAGGCATGGTTTCCGCATCAGGGGCCCGCGGGCGACGCATTTGCGCGGGGTGTGCCCGACGGACCGGACGAGCACTTCGAGAACCTGCGGCTGATCATCCACGCAGCCGTCACCGAAGCCCGGGAACGGGTGACCGTGATGACCCCGTATTTCCTGCCGGACGATGCACTCATCGCGGCGCTCAACAGTGCCGCGCTCCGGGGTCTGCAGGTGGACATCCTGCTGCCGGAGCGCAACAACCTGCGCCTGGTGCAATGGGCCTCCCAGGCCATGTACTGGCAACTGCTGGAACGGGGCTGCCGCATCTGGCTCACGCCGCCCCCCTTCGATCACACCAAGCTCATGCTGGTGGACCGGGAGTGGTTCCTGCTGGGATCCGCCAACTGGGATCCGCGCAGCCTGCGGCTCAATTTCGAGTTCAACCTGGAATGCCTGGACCCGGAACTGGGCGCCCGGCTCGCGGACTGGGTGGAAAGGCGGCGCGCATCCGCCCGGCAGGTGAGCCTCGAAGAGGTCGACGGGCGTTCCCTGGCGGTGCAGCTCAGGGACGGTGCGGCGCGCCTGATGACGCCGTATTTGTGAGGGGTTCCGGCAGGAACGATATGGCGCTTCGACGTAATCCTGCGGATTGAATCGCCCCCCCGTAGGAGCCCGGTCCTCCGGGCGATAGCAGGGCACGGGGGAATGCTTCGCCCGGAGGACCGGGCTCCTACGGGGGCCACAGAAGGGCCAATGATCATCCGGCTGCTTCGCGAACGTCGTGGGGATCGGCGTTCAGACAAACCCTTCAATCATCGCTCTGCGTTTCCGGCATCTCCTTCCCACTTCCCTTGTCTTCGCTGCCGGCCCGGATCTCACCGCGCGCGTCCGCATTGCGGCGGCGCAGATCCTCCAGCTTTTCCCGGATCCGGATCTCCAGGCCCCGGTCCACCGGCAGGTAATAACGGCGTTCCGGCATGTCGTCCGGGAAGTAGCGCGCCCCCGCCGCGAAGCCGTCGGCCTCGTCGTGGGCATACCGGTAATCCCTGCCGTAGTCCAGTTCCTTCATGAGCTTCGTGGGGGCATTGCGCAGGTGCAGGGGCACGTCCAGGCTGCCCAGTTCGCGCACATCGGACATGGCGCGGCTGTAGGCCTTGTACACGGCGTTACTCTTGGGTGCGCAGGCCATGTAGACCACCGCCTGGGCCAGCGCCAGTTCTCCCTCGGGGGAGCCCAGGCGCTCGTACACGTCCCAGGCCTCGAGGGCCAGCGTCAGTCCCCGGGGATCGGCGTTGCCGATATCCTCGCTGGCCATGCGCACCACGCGCCGGGAGAGGTACACCAGGTCACATCCTCCGTCGATCATGCGGCACAACCAGTAGAGCGACGCATCGGGGTCGGAGCCGCGCACGGACTTGTGCAGGGCGGAGATCTGGTCGTAGAACATCTCGCCGCCCTTGTCGAAACGGCGCAGACCCTGGCTGGTGACTTCATCCAGGGTCGCTCCGGTGATCTCCGCTCCGTCCTCGCCCTCTTCCGCCAGGTCGGCGGCGATCTCCAGCAGATTGAGCGCGCGCCGCGCATCGCCGTCCGCGGCCTTCGCCAGGCGATCGCGCAACCCGTCGGCCATGCGGATGTGCCGGTCGCCCAAGCCCCGTTCGGCATCCGTCAGTGCCGCATCGATGACGGCACGGATGTCCGCCTCGGTGAGGCCCTTGAGCACGTAGGTGCGCACGCGCGAGAGCAGCGCGTTGTTGAGTTCGAAGGACGGATTCTCCGTGGTGGCGCCCACGAAGGCGATGGTGCCGTCCTCCACGTGGGGCAGGAAGGCATCCTGCTGGGATTTGTTGAAACGGTGCACCTCGTCCACGAACAACACCGTGGGCTTGCCGCGCATGCGCCGATGCTCGCGGGCCTGCTCGACGGCGGCACGGATGTCCTTGACGCCGGAGAGCACGGCGGAGAGCGTCAGGAACTGCGCGCCGCAATAATGGGCGATCATGCGCGCCAGGGTGGTCTTGCCGGTACCCGGCGGCCCCCAGAACAGCATCGAGTGCAGCCGGTCCTCCTCGATGGCCCGGCGCAGGGGCTTGCCCGGCGCCAGCAGATGCTCCTGCCCGGCGAACTCCTCCAGCGTGCGCGGCCGCATCCGGTCCGCCAGCGGGCGGCCGGTCTCATCAATGGGTGCGGTGTCGAAGAGATCGGTCATGGTTGTGGGGCGTGAGGGGCGAGGCGTCAGGGGTGAGGCGTGAGTATCAGTCTAACCCCCTCGACGTACCGTGTAACGGCGGCTTTACGCCTCTCGCCTGTCCCCTCACGCCTCACGTCCACGCCGTCAGTTCCGTATGATGTCCACACCCTCGGGCGCCTCGAAGCGGAAGGTGCGCGCGGGGAAATCCGGGTTCAGGCTCATGTCGGTGAAGCGGATACGGGTCTGTTGGCCGAACTGGTCGTAGAGCACCATCATGCCGATCTGCCGGTCGTCCATTCCGATGAGGATGCGCGTGAAGTCCGCATCCAGGTCACGGGGATAGAGCTCCACCCAGTTCAATCCACCGCGCTCGCCCACGACCTCGACCTCGAAATCCTCGTCCAGGGGGCGCGGCTCGGACAGCAGCATGATGGGCGCGCCGGCCAGGACATGCTCCATCGGGCGGGCAGTGGCCTGGGCCAGATCCTCGTCGTAGGTCCAGAGAAACTGTCCGTCCGCGATGATGAGCTGGCGATACGGGGTCTCGTAGTCCCAGCGGAAGCGGCCGGGGCGCTGCAACTGCACCGTGCCCTCGGATTTCTGCAGGACCTCGTCCTCCTCGTTGATCACCAGCTGCTCGAAGCGGGCCTCGAAGCCGGTGACGTCATGGAAGAACCGGTCGAGCTGCTGGCGTGCGTCATCGGCCATGGCCGGCGTGAACAGGATCAGCGCCAGCAGGGACGTCATCAGGTATCTGGACATGCAATCTCTCTCGGAAAGGGAACTGTGGCCGCGTCAGTCCTTGGGGCCGCCCGGCGCGAGGACCTCACGGTTGCCGTTGGATTGCAGCGCGCTCACCAGGCCCGCCGCTTCCATGTCCTCGATCATGCGCGCGGCGCGGTTGTAGCCGATCTTTAGGCGGCGCTGCACATAGGAGATGGAGGCCTTGCGGGATTCCAGCACGACGGCCACGGCCTGATCGTAGAGCGGATCGCTCTCCGGGTCTCCGCTGGTCACCGGCTCCAGGCCGGGAATGGCAGCCGCGCCGGACTCCGGTTCTTCTAGGACCTCGTCCAGGTACTCGGGTTCACCCAGGGTTTTGAGGTGGTCCACTACCTGGTGCACCTCGTGGTCGGCGACGAAGGCGCCGTGCACGCGCACCGGATGGGCAGTGCCCGGCGGCAGATAAAGCATGTCCCCGTGCCCGAGCAGTTGTTCCGCACCCATCTGATCCAGGATGGTGCGCGAGTCCACCCGCGAGGAGACCTGGAAGGCCACGCGGGTCGGGATGTTGGCCTTGATCAGGCCCGTGATCACGTCCACCGACGGGCGCTGGGTGGCAAGGATCAGGTGAATGCCCGCGGCCCGGGCCTTCTGGGCCAGGCGGGCGATGAGCTCCTCCACTTTCTTGCCCACCACCATCATCATGTCCGCGAACTCGTCCACCACGATGACCACGAACGGCAGCGGCTTGAGTTCCGGGGCCGGCGCCTCGTCGTCGAACTCCATCTGCGGCTTGTGGAACGGGTTGCGCAGCGGCTCGCCCTTCTCGGCGGCCTCCTTCACCTTGCGGTTGTAGCCGGCGATGTTGCGCACGCCCAGATGGGACATGAGCCGGTAGCGGCGTTCCATCTCCGCCACGCTCCAGCGCAGGGCGTTGGAGGCATCCTTCATGTCGGTGACCACCGGTGCCAGCAGGTGGGGAATGCCCTCGTACACCGAGAGCTCCAGCATCTTGGGATCGATGAGGATCAGCCGCACCTGTTCCGGGCGCGCCTTGTAGAGCAGCGACAGCAGCATGGCATTGATGGCCACCGACTTGCCCGACCCGGTGGTGCCGGCCACCAGCAGGTGCGGCATGCGCGCCAGGTCCGCAACGATGGGCACGCCGCCGATGTCCTTGCCCAGCGCCAGGGTCAGGGGCGAGCCGGAACTCTCGAAAACCTGGGATTGCAGGATCTCCGAGAGCACCACCAGTTCGCGCTGCTCGTTGGGGATCTCCAGGCCGACAGTGGACTTGCCCGGGATCACCTCCACGATGCGCACGCTGATCACCGACAATGCCCGGGCCAGATCCTTGGCGAGCCCACTGATGCGGCTGACCTTCACACCCGCCGCCGGTTGCAGTTCAAACCGGGTGATCACCGGACCCGGGTGCACGGCCACCACCTCCACCTCCACACCGAAGTCCCTGAGCTTGATCTCCACAAGCCGGGACATGGCCTCCAGACTCGCCTCCGAATAGCCGCCTTCGTGAGGCCTGGCCTGATCCAGCAGGGCCAGGGGCGGAAGGGCATCGGAACGGGCGCCCTGGAACAGGGGGATCTGTTTCTCCCGCTGCACGCGCTCGCCGGGGGCGGGCTTGCTCACCACCGGCTCGATGCGCGGCTTGGGACGCCCGCGGATCTTTTCGGTCTCGGTCCGGAAGACCGTCTCCCGGGCCTCCCGCGCCTTGCGCCCGGCGCGCTGCTCCAGAATGCCCGCGATGTGTTCACGCACCCAGGCCGCCAGCAGCAGCGAGTAGCGGCCCACGGTGTCCATCACCACAAACCAGGACAGGCCGGTGAACAGGGTGACGCCGGCCAGGAACAGGGCCAGCAGCAGCAGCGTGGTGCCCACCATGCCGAAACCGGACATGAGCAGTACGCTCAGCACCTCGCCGAGGATGCCGCCGGCGTTGAGCGGCAGGACACCCGGCGCGAAATGCAGGGTGGCGAGTCCGCACCCGGCGGCGAGGGTGAGCACGAATCCGGCCCAGCGGATGCCCAGGGTGCGCAGGTCCAGTTCGCCGGTATCCGACTGCCCCCGGTAGAGCAGCCAGCCGCTGTACCCCACGATCACCGGCGCCAGATACGCCAGGTAACCGAACAGATAGAAGAACACGTCGGCGAACCACGCCCCCACCCGGCCACCCAGATTGGTCACCCGCAGCCCGCTGCCCGTATGGGACCACCCCGGATCCGCCGGGTTGAAGGTCACCAGCGCAATCAGCAGATATGTCGCGGCCGCGCCCAGCACCAGCAGCGCCACCTCGCGCAGCCCCCGCCCCACATGGGCCGAGAGCGGCTTGCCATTGGTCTTCTTCTGGGTTGCCTGGGCCAAGATCAGTATCCGCGTAAGGAATAGGTCACAATTATATGATTTATATGGTGAAGTTGGAAGTATGAATTGGGAAGTGAGAAGAAACCCCTACCCCATTGCGTGGTCGCATGACACCCCGGAGCCTGCTGAGGCCTGGTCTCCAACCCATGCCGGAGCCGATACGCCGATTGTCGTCCCCGACTCTTCGCACTTCACAATTCCAACTTCCCACTTTTCAATTCCCCTCACCCCAACTCCGCCCTGACCGCCGGATTCACATACTCCCCATCCCGTACATTGATGCCTTCCGTCAGTGCCGGATCGTCCGCCCAGTCCGGCTCCGCGAGCCGCAGGACGTGGGGGATGAGGCTCGCCGACAGGGCCTGGGAGGAGGTGCGCGGCACGGCACCGGGCATGTTGGTGACGCAGAAATGGGTGACGCCCTCCTCCATGTAGAACGGATCGTCGTAGGTGGTGGGACGGGTGGTCTCCATGCACCCGCCCTGGTCCACGGAGATGTCCACGGCCACGCTGCCGGGCACCATCGCCCGGAGCATCCCCCGGGTCACCAGGTGGGGCGTGCGCCGCCCGGGCACCAGTACCGCCCCGACGAGGATGTCCGCCGAGGGCAAGCTGTCGCCGATGGCCTGCTGATAGGCATACAGCGTGGTGACGTTGTTGCCAATGGCGCGCATGGCCGTCATGCGCTCGCGATGGACGTCGAACACCGTCACCCGGGCACCCAGGGCTGCTGCCGTGTGCACCGCCGCACCTCCGGCCACCCCCGCGCCGAGCACCACCACGTGGCCCCGGCTGGCCGCCGCGAGCCCCCCGAGGAGCATGCCCTTGCCTCCCTGGGGCTGATGCAGCAGGTGGGTGCCCACCTGGACCGCAAGGTGCCCGGCGATCTCGCTCATGGGCGCCAGGAGGGGCAGTGTACCGCCCACACGCACCGTCTCGAAGGCGATGGCGGTGAGCCCGATGGCGCGCAGGCGCTCGCCCAGTTCCCGGTTGGCCGCCAGGTGCAGGAAGCAGAACAGGCGGTGTTCCGGGCGCAGGCGCGAAATCTCCTCGCCCACCGGCTCCTTGACCTTCACGATCAGCTCCGCCTCGCCATAGATGGCATCGGCATCCGGCAGTATCCGGGCCCCTGCCGCCAGGTAGTCGGCATCGCCATAGCCGCTCTTGCTGCCCGCGCCCTGCTGGATGACCACGTCGTGGCCATGCCGCACGAGTTCCGCGCAGGCGGCAGGCACGAGGCCCACCCGGCCCTCCCGCGTCTTCACCTCAGTGGGAATTCCAACTCGCATCCTCAGATCCCTCGTTCCGGGGAAACCTCGGCGGGCGTGACTTGCACGGACGGGGCCCGGATAATACGGGCCCCGCGAGTCCGGCCTTCGGCCGAACCCGGCACGGCCAATCGTGTCTCATCGAATGCCGCCCGGACCGCCTGAGAATCACACAGATCCAGACCTATTGAAAACAGGAGTCAGTATACATGAGCGAATCCAAGCACTGCCGGCTGCTCATCCTCGGATCCGGTCCAGCCGGATACACAGCCGCCGTCTACGCCGCGCGCGCCAATCTTGCCCCGGTGCTGATCACGGGACTGGAACAGGGCGGCCAGCTCACCACCACCACCGACGTGGACAACTGGCCGGGCGACGATGCGGGCGTGCAGGGTCCGGAACTCATGGAACGCATGAAGCGCCACGCGGAGCGCTTCGATACCGAGATCATCTTCGATCATGTCAACAAGGTGGATCTGTCCAGCCGCCCGTTCAACCTCGAGGGCGACGCCGGCCGCTACACCTGTGACGCCCTCGTCATCGCCACCGGGGCCTCGGCCATGTACCTGGGCCTTCCCTCGGAGGAGGCCTTCAAGGGCAAGGGCGTGTCGGCCTGCGCCACCTGCGACGGCTTCTTCTACCGCAACCAGAAGGTCGCGGTGATCGGCGGCGGCAACACGGCCGTGGAAGAGGCCCTGTACCTGTCCAATATCGCCGAACACGTGACCCTGGTGCATCGCCGGGACAAGCTGCGTGCCGAGAAGATCCTCCAGGACCAGCTGTTCGCCAGGGAGAAGGAAGGGCGGATCACCATCGAATGGGATCACGTTCTGGACGAGGTGCTGGGCGACGATTCGGGCGTCACCGGTATGCGCATCAAGCACGTCAAGTCCGGCAACGCGCGCGATATCGACCTGATGGGCGTGTTCATCGCCATCGGCCACAAACCCAATACCGGCATCTTCGAGGGCCAGCTCGAGATGAGCAACGGCTATATCAAGGTGCAGAGCGGCACTTCGGGCAACGCCACGGCCACCAGCGTACCCGGCGTATTCGCCGCCGGTGACGTGATGGACCACGTCTACCGGCAGGCGGTGACCTCCGCCGGCACCGGCTGCATGGCCGCCCTGGATGCGGAGCGTTTCCTGGAGGACAACGGCTGAGGAGCGCTCGGGACATACTGACCGCATGCAGATCCGTATCGTCGAGCAACTGGACACGGTTCCGGCCCGGGAATGGGATGCGCTGGGAGGCGAACACAACCCCCTGCTGAGCCATGCCTTTCTGGCGGGACTCGAGCGCTACGGTTGTCTCGGCAGCCAATACGGCTGGTACCCTCGCCACGTGCTGGCAGAGGACGAAAGCGGACGGTTGCTGGCCGCCATGCCGATGTATGCCAAGACCAACGGCTACGGAGAGTTCGTCTTCGACTGGGCCTGGGAATCCGCCTGGGAACGCTCGGGCGTGTCCTATTACCCGAAGCTGGTGGTGTCCGTCCCCTACACGCCCGCCACCGGCCCGCGCCTGCTGATCCATCCGCAGGCCGATGCGCCGGACCTGCGCCGCGTGCTCATCGATCAGGGCATCCGGTTTGCCCGGGCGCACGGGGTTTCCGGACTTCACTGGCTGTTTCCCGATGACACCGATCTGGAGGCCCTGCGCGCGCAGGGCCTCTCCCTGCGCATGGGCTGTCAGTTCCATTGGCGCAACGACGGATACCGGGACTTCGATGACTTCCTTGAGCGATTCAGTTCAAAGAAACGCAAAAATGTGCGCCGTGAACGGCGCAAGGTGGGGGAACAGGGGGTAAGCTTGCGCATCCTCCACGGAAATGAAGTTTCCGACACCCTTTGGGAAACCTTTCACGGGTTCTATACGGACACCTTCGAGAAGAAAATGGGCATCCCCACCCTGAGCCTTGATTTCTTCCGGGAAACCGGCCGGGCCCTGGGCCGCGGGGTAGTGATGGTGCTGGCCGAACATGAAGGTGAGCCCGTGGCCGCGGCCCTGTGCTATCGCAGTCATGACAGTCTGTACGGGCGCTACTGGGGGTGTGCCCGGGACTACGACGGCCTGCACTTCGAGGCCTGCTACTACCAGGGCATCGAGTACTGTATTCGGGAAGGCCTGGCGCGATTCGAACCCGGTGCCCAGGGCGAGCACAAGATCCCGCGGGGCTTTCTGCCCACGCCCACCTGGTCGGCCCACTGGCTGGCCCACGAAGAGCTGGGCCGGGCCGTGGCGGATTTCTGCCGGCGTGAGCAGCAGGTGATGGCCCGGCACTGCCGGCAACTCATGGGCCTCTCCCCGTTCCGTGAAGGGGCCGGACCGGATGACGCCGGGCCCCCGGCGGCCTCCATGTCCTGACCGAACCCATGTATCCCCTCACCTGGTTGCATCCGGGACAGCCGGACGAACCCTTTCCGCATTTGGACCGGGCGCTGACCGAACCCAACGGCCTGCTGGCGGCCGGGGGTGATCTGAGCCTGGAGAGACTGCTGCGCGCGTATCGGGAAGGGATCTTTCCCTGGTACGAGGCGGGTCAGCCCATCCTGTGGTGGTCACCGGACCCGCGCACGGTGCTCGTGCCCTCGGAAGTGCACGTCAGCCGCAGTTTGAAAAAAACCCTGCGAAGCGGCCGCTTCCGGTTCAGCATCGATGAGGCCTTCAGCCACGTGATCCGGGGATGCGCGGAGCCCCGGGGCGGGGTGCACGGCACCTGGATCACCTATGGCATGCAGCAGGCCTTTGTAAGGATGCACGAGGCCGGCCACGCCCACTCCGTGGAGGTCTGGGAGGACGGCACCCTGGTGGGCGGTCTGTATGGTGTCTCCATGGGCCGCATGTTCTACGGGGAATCCATGTTCAGCCGGGTCAGTGACGCGTCCAAGGTGGCCCTGGTGATGCTCTGCCGCCATCTGGAGCGCTGGGGTTACCCGCTGATCGATGCCCAGACCCCGTCCGCCCACCTGACCCGCATGGGTGCGCGGTCCATGCCGCGCCGGGAGTTCCGCCGGTGTCTGGACCATTTGTGCGAGCTGTCTCCCCACGGTGCCCGCTGGTCGGTGGAGCCGGACCTGTTCTGACTCGGAACGCCCCCGAATTTCATCCTTCATCCTTGCGCGCGGCGCATCCCTTGGCCAGCCCGCACCGGTCACACAGGGGTCTTGGCCGGCACACGTGCTTGGCATGGGCGACGATCAGCGCGTGGTACTCGTTGTAGAGCTTCACGTCCGGGCCGAGGGCGGATTCGAGGGCCGTTCTCAACTGATCGTACGTTTCCCGGGCATGGGCATGCCCCAGCCGGCCCAGCAGACGGCGCGTATAGGCATCCACCACGAATACCGGCCGCCCGAAGGCATAGAGCAGGATGTCGTCGGCGGTCTCGGGGCCGATCCCGTGCACCGACAGCAGTGCCGCGCGCAGCCGCCCCGTGGGCCAGTGGCGCAGCCGCGGCCACCCTCCCCGCTCCAGGTACCAGCGGCACAGGGCCTTGAGGCGGGCGGCCTTCACGTTGAAGTAGCCGGAGGGACGGATCAGGCGGGCGAGCCGGGCATCGGACAGGGCCAGCAGCGCCCGCGGTTCCAGGACACCGGCTTGTGCGAGGGCCGCAATGGCCCGTTCCACGTTGCGCCAGGCGGTGTTCTGGGTGAGCACCGCACCCACCATCACCTCGAACCGGCTGTCCGCCGGCCACCAGTGCTGGGGACCGTGCGTCCTGAGCAGGATACTGAAGATGTCTTGCAGGCGGCGGGCGTTCATTGGCTGGGCGGACGGGCGTGAGGTGTCAGGAGAGAGACGTGAATGCACCGCTGCCGGCACACCTCCCCCCTCACGTCTCACCCCTTACTACTTCATCGCTTCGGACGTCTCGCGGTGCGCGGGGGGCGGGAGGGGCGGCGCGCTTCCCGTCGCGGTTTGGGCGGTTGCCAGTCCAGGCCGGCGGTCTGGTACAGGGCTCCCATCTCCCGCGGTTCGAGGTCGCGCCATCGCCCGGCGCGCAGCGCGCGGCCAAGGGCCACGGGACCGTAACGGACCCGAGTGAGGCGGCTCACGGTCAGGCCCACTGCCTCGCACAGCCGGCGGACCTCGCGGTTGCGGCCTTCCCTGAGTGTCACGTGATACCAGTGGTTGGCGCCGGCGCCGCCGGCATCGCGCAGCGTCTCGAACCGGGCCGGACCGTCCTCCAGTTCCACGCCGGTGGTGAGTTGCCTGAGCGCCTCGGGGGAGACCTCTCCCAGGACCCGCACCGCGTACTCGCGCTCCACTTCCGTAGAGGGGTGCATGAGCCTCGCCGCCAGCTCCCCGTCGGTGGTGAACAGCAGCAGGCCCGAGGTGTTGTAATCCAGGCGCCCCACGGCAATCCAGCGTCCGTTGCGCAGCCGCGGCAGATGCTCGAACACCGTGGGCCGGCCCTCCGGATCCTTGCGGGTGGTCAGTTCACCGTCGGGCTTGTGATAGGCGATCACCCGGGGCCTGGCGCTGGCCTTGAGCGGCACCACCCGGCCCCGGATGGTGACCTTGTCCTCGGGGCCGGCCTGGTCGCCCAGGGTCGCCACGCGTCCGTTGACGGTGATGAGGCCATCCTCGATCCAGCGCTCGATCTCCCGGCGAGAGCCATGGCCCAGACGGGCCAGCAGTTTTTGCAGTCGTTCAGTCATGATTCGCCTCCCGGCGATTCGGGGGTCAGGTTCGGAATTCAAGATTCAATATTCAAAATTCAAGGTTCAAAGTTCAAGGTTCAAAGTTCAAGGTTCAAAGTTCAAGGTTCAATGGCTTTGGTTGATTATGGTTCTGGAGGTTCCCGGTGGTTTTGATTGTGACAGGGCATCCACGAAGATCCGTGTGATGATCTCCCCCCGGTAGGAGCCCAGTCCCCTGGGCGATCCTGCCAACACCAGGCCCCTTTCGCCCGGAGGACCGGGCTCCTACGCGGCCTCGATCCCCCCTCAATCCCCCGGGTGACCCTGCCCAGGCCAGGTGCCCTTCCCCGGGCGAACCGGCCGTTGCCGACCAGGGTTTTCCATTCAAAACTTCGAAGAGCCCCAATAGTATCGCTTTTGAACTTCAAACCTTGAACTTTGAACCTTGAACTTTGAACATGGCTTACCGCCCCATCGCCGCACACGACTTGCTGACAGTCTATCCCGGAGTCTTTCATGTCCGACAGCCGCCCCTTCATCCCCATCGGCATCGCCATACTTACTGTCTCCGACAGCCGCACCGAGGCCGATGACACCTCCGGCGGCTACCTGGTCAACGCGGTGCGGGAGAGCGGGCACCGGGTCGCGGAGAAACGCATCGTGCCCGACGACATCTACCGGATCCGCGCGGTGGTGTCCGGCTGGATCGCGGACCCGGAGGTCAACGCGGTGATCACCACCGGAGGTACCGGCATCACCGGCCGCGACGGCACGCCGGAAGCGGTCGCTCCCCTGCTGGACAAGGAGATCGAGGGCTTCGGGGAGTTGTTCCGGGCCATTTCCTTCCGGGAGATCCGCACCTCCAGCCTGCAGTCCCGGGCGTTGGCGGGGGTGGCCAATGCCACCTTCATCTTCTGCCTGCCCGGCTCGTCCGGCGCCTGCCAAACAGGCTGGGAGGAACTCATCCGCGAGCAACTGGACCATCGTCACATGCCCTGCAACCTGGTTATGCTAATGCCGCGCCTGGATGAGAAGTGAGTCCGGCCGGACCCGCAATGCCGGAATCCGTCGACCTGGGCGGCCATCTTGCCGCGCCATCGCCCGGAGGACCGGGCTCCTACCGGTGATATGCCGGGCGTATGGACCCTGTACCAGGGGGGCTCCGGTCACCACGAGGACATGCAGGGCCACAGACGGGACCCGCGCCCCGGCCCTTACTGCAGCGTGTGGCCTCCGGACGTCCCGGGCAGTTCTGCGCCGGCGTCCAGATCCTGTTCACCTCCCCGCTCGTCCGCCGGTCCCGCGCCGGCATCGGGCTCGGGTGGCCCGGCCGCGCTCTCGCCCGCTGCGGCGGCTTCCTCCTGCGGACCGTCAAAATCCAGTTCGGGATGCAGCTTGTCCAGATCGCGCAGTTCGGCCAGCGTCGGCAGCTCGTCCAGGCTCTTCAGATTGAAGTAATCCAGAAACTGCCGCGTGGTGCCGAACAGGGCCGGCCGGCCGGGCACCTCGCGGTGGCCCACCACCCGGACCCATTCCCGTTCGGTCAGGGTCCTGACGATCTGGGTGCTCACCGCCACGCCGCGGATCTCCTCGATTTCCGCCCGGGTGATGGGCTGGCGATAGGCGATCAGCGCCAGGGTCTCCAACAGGGCCCGCGTGTAACGTGGCGGCCGCTCTTCCCAGAGGCGGGAGACCCAGGGGGCTACGGTCTCGCGTACCTGAAAACGGAATCCGCTGGCCACCTCCTTGAGTTCGTAGCCCCGGTCATCGCAGTCCTCGGACAACTGCCCGAGCGCGGAGCGGATGGCCGCGCGATCCGGGTGCCCATCCCCCTCGAACAGCCGCTCAAGCTGTTCCACGCTCAGGGGACGGTTGGCGGCCAGCAGGGCGCCCTCGATGATCTTCTTCAGCAGGTCATGATCCATATATTGTTTATAAACCGTAAGTTATCTTCAAAAACTACAAAATACATTAGTTATAAGCATTCCTTTGTCTGCGCAAGATATTTTGTTTCACGCTCACCTTATTCATTAGATATAAACACTAAAACTCTGATTCCAGGTTATTTTCGATTTCATCGCCTTCCCGGGCGTCGCCCGCCAGGCTGAGGTAGATCGGTGCGTACGGCTCCTGTTGCACCAGTTCGATCAGGTGTCCCTTGAGCATCTCCAGAATGGCCAGAAAGGTCACCACCACCCCCGAGCGCCCCTCCTCCGGAGTGAACAGTTGATGGAATTCCACGAAGGGGCTCCCGTTGAGGGCTTCCAGCACTCGAGACATGCGCTCGCGAACGGACAGAGGCTCGCGCTGGATGTGGTGGTGAGTGAACATCTCGGCACGGCGCAGGACCTCGCGAAAGGCAAGCAGCAGTTCCTTGAGTTCCACGTCCGGCAGGATCGGCGCGCGCTCCAGGGGCGGCGCCTCGGCGGCCACCGGGTAGATGTCCCGCTCCACCCGCGGCAAGGCGTCGATATCCAGCGCCGCCTTCTTGAAGCGCTCGTACTCCTGGAGTCGCCGCACCAGTTCCGCGCGGGGATCCTCCTCTTCATCCATGGAGCCCGGTCTCGGCAGGAGCATGCGGGACTTGATCTCCGCCAGCATCGCGGCCATCACCAGGTATTCCGCCGCCAGTTCCAGGCGCAGATCCTTCATGAGATCGATGTAGCTCATGTACTGCCGCGTGATCTCGGCAATGGGTATGTCCAGGACATCCAGATTCTGGCGCTGGATCAGGTACAGCAGCAGATCCAGAGGGCCTTCAAAGGCCTCCAGGAACACCTCCAGGGCATCCGGCGGGATGTAGAGGTCCTTGGGCGGCATGCTCAGGGGCTCGCCGCGCACGATGGCGAAAGGCATCTCCTCCTGCAGGTGGCCGGCCGGGGGAGGCCCGTGGATCTCGGTGCTCATCGGTAGGCAAGTCCCATGGCCCGGCGCACCTCGTCCAGGGTGTCCCGGGCCATGTCCCTGGCCGCTTCGCAGCCCTCGTTGATGATGGTGCGCACCGCCGAGGGATCGGATTCGTATTCCCGCGCGCGCTCCTGGATGGGGCGAAGTTCGGCACGTACCGCATCGATGACCGGCTGCTTGCATTCCAGGCAGCCGATCCCGGCGCTGCGGCAACCCTCCTGGACCCACTGGCGGGTACTGTCGTCGGAGTAGACCTGGTGCAGGGACCAGACCGGGCATTTCTCCGGCTCGCCGGGATCGGTGCGCCGCACCCGGGCGGGATCCGTCGGCATGGTGCGGATCTTCTTCTCCACCTCTGCCGGGTCCTCCCGCAGGGAGATGGTGTTGTTGTACGACTTGGACATCTTCTGCCCGTCCAGGCCCGGCATCTTCGCGGTCCTGGTCAGCAGCGCCTGGGGTTCTGGCAGGATGATCTTGCCGGAGCCTTCGAGATAACCGAACAGGCGCTCCCGGTCACCCAGGGAGATGTTCTGCTGGGTTTCCAGCATGGCACGGGCCACATCCAGGGCCTGGTCATCGCCCTGCTCCTGGTAGCGCCGGCGCAGATCCCGGTACAGGCGCGCGTTCTTCTTGCCCATCTTGTCCACCGCGGCCTCGGCCTTTTCCTCGAAACCGGGCTCGCGGCCGTAGAGGTGATTGAAGCGCCGGGCGACCTCCCGGGTGATCTCGATATGGGCCACCTGGTCCTCGCCCACGGGCACCTGGCCCGCCTTGTAGATGAGCACATCGGCGCTCTGCAGCAACGGGTAGCCCAGGAAACCGTAGGTGGCCAGGTCCTTTTCGCGCAGTTTTTCCTGCTGATCCTTGTAGCTGGGCACCCGCTCCAGCCAGCCCAGGGGCGTGATCATGGAGAGCAGCAGGTGCAGTTCCGCATGCTCGGGTACCCGGGACTGGATGAACAGTTTCGCCGCCCCCGGACTCACGCCCGCGGCCAGCCAGTCCACCACCATCTCCCAGACACTCTCCGAGAGCACCCGGGGATCCTCGTAGTGGGTCGTGAGCGCATGCCAGTCCGCCACGAAGAACATGCATTCGTAGGCATGCTGCAATTCCACCCAGTTCTTCAGTACGCCGTGATAGTGGCCCAGATGAAGCCGGCCCGTGGGCCGCATGCCGGACACCACGCGCTGGTGTTGCGCAGGTAGGGAACTCAAGGTCGCTCCTGTCGGTTCTCTGTCAACGGATCGGGGTCGCCGCAATCGACGGGCGATGCGACATTATGGTGGGTCGGGCGGTTCAGTTGAACCCATCCGGCGCAATCAGGCCGGCCAGCAGCAGATACAGCCATTCGCTGCGGTCCACGTCATTGATGCTCAGGCGGCCCTGCTCCACGCGCAGATCCGTGCGATAGGAATCACCGTCGGCGCGCACATACCCCTCCTCCCGCAGGCCCTTGAGGATGCCGCGGCCCAGCGGACGTGCCAGCAGGCGCCGGGTGTCCGGGTCCACGGCCGCGCCGCCCTCCCCGGCCATGGTCTGCAGGCTGATGACGCCGGCCAGTTCCTCCGCCAGCGCCCGGCTGGCCTGGAGCCGGCCCGTCAACCGGATTCGCGCCAGTTCGTCCGGCCCGCCCTCTGGGTCGCGGCCGTCGAAGCCCGCGCCCAGGGCCAGTTCGAGGCTGCCCCGCGGCGTCTGCACCCGCAGGGGGTCGAGCGCCAGTTCCGGGGAATGGGACAGGAATGCGGGCAGGAACGCCAGAAACACGGCGCGGCCCCGTTCGCCGCGGGTGATCTCACCGTCCCCGGTGCCCTGCACCTGCTCCAGTTCCCGCAACAGGGCGTCGAAAGTGGCCGCATGCAGCGGACCCAGCCGCAGGCCGATGTCCCCCTGGCTGGTTTCCCATCCGGCGGCGGTCACGGCGCCGAAACCCATCTGGAACGCCAGATCCAGATACTCGCCGTTGCGCGCCTGGCTCGACCGGACGCGCAGACGTTCCACGCGGACCGGTGCCTGGCCATCCTGACCGGCCGCGTCCAGGGTGTCCAGCCGGTACTCGACGCGTGCATCCGCCAGCCGGCTCGCCGGATCCGCCAGGTTCAGTTCCAGCACCTGCCCCCTCAGCGTCAGGCGGCCCTCGCCGTCGGCCAGCGTGAACTCGGGGACATGAATCTGTCCGTCCAGTCGTTGGGCATGGACATGGAACGTCCCTTCGAGGCCCGCCGACTGCACATGGGTGCCGGGGTTATCCGGCAGTATCCCGCTGAAGGCCGGCGAGTACACATGGATCTCGGCGCTGTCGCCCAAGGGGCCCAGACGGGTGGTGACGGACAGGGGGGCGTGCTCGCCGAAGAGCGCCCTCAGGCGTTCGGCCGCCTCCGGCGGATAGACGGGTTCCGACGTCACCGTCAGGCCGTCGAAACCCTGGTGAACGCGGTGACGCACGGCGAACCGGTACACCTCGGGACCAAGGCGGGCCTCCATCCGGCTCGTGGCGGTGGACCGGAACCAGCCGCGGTCGAACAACTCCAGGCTGTGCGCCAGCATCAGATCGCCCACGCGTCCGCCCTGGTAGGCGGCGAGCTGGCGATCGGCCTGCCAGCCCAGCCAGGCGGGCCACGCCGCAATGAACGTGGCGATGACCAGAATCGGGACCAGGTATTTTCTCTTCATGAGAGCAAGTGACTCCGCCTGACGGCATTCCCCTCCGTGTCCGGGGGGATAGTCCTATCCGAATATCTCCGGAGGTAGCGTGAACATCGTCCGGATCAGGTCCACGAAGAAACCGAAGAACGGCCCGATGATGGCCCACAGCATTCCCGTGGCCAGCAGCCCCAGGATGATGAACAACCCGTAGGGCTCGATCCGGTCGTACGCGTCGGACATGCGCGGGGGCAGAAATCCCGACACCACGCGGCCGCCGTCCAGGGGCGGCACGGGCAGCAGATTCAGCACCATGAGCACGATGTTGATGGTGATGCCCGCCATGCCCATGTAGATCAGGGGCATGGCCACCCAGTCGAACGTGCCCAGCAGTCCGAAGCCCAGCTTGATCATCAGCGCCCAGAACATGGCCATGACCAGGTTGGCCAGGGGTCCGGCCGCCGCCACGATGGCCATGTCCCGCTGGGGATGCCTGAGGTTGCGGCTGTTCACTGGCACAGGCTTGGCCCAGCCGAAAATGATTGGATACTGCGTCCCGAGGATCAGCACGCTGTAAAAAATGATTGCTAGGGGCACCAGCACGGTGCCGACCGGGTCGATATGCTTCAGGGGATTGACCGTCAGCCGGCCCAGCATCTGGGCCGTGGTATCGCCCAGCAGCTTCGCCACCCAACCGTGGGAAACCTCGTGCAGGGTGATGGCGAACAGGACGGGAATTGCCCAGATGGCAATGGTCTGGAGGATGTTATCCATGGAGACGGGAATTATACCGCCAAACGCCGTCTCCAGGCGAAGCCCCCGATTCCCCCTTCCCAATTCCCACTTCCCCCTTCAAGAGAGCCAGTCCACGGACCCGCACCCCTGGCGCACCACCTCGGGCACGTCCCCCACCAGATCAAGCACGGTGGTGGGTTCCACGCCGCAGGACCCGGCCAGCAGGACAAGATCCACCTGTGAAGAAAGGCGTTCCTCGATGTCATAGGGATCCGAGATGGGGAGGTCGTCTCCCGGCAGGCGAACCGTGGTGCTCATGAGGGGCTCTCCCAGCTCCGCCAGCAGTGCCTGCGTGATGGCATGGTCCGGCACGCGCAGCCCGATGGTCTTGCGCTTGGCGTGCTGGAGGCGCCGGGGGACTTCATGGGTGGCCTTCAGCAGGAACGTGTAGGGACCCGGCGTGAGCATCTTCAGCAGCCGATAGGCCGCGTTGTCCACCTTTGCGTAGGTGGAGATCTCCGACAGGTCGCGGCATACCAGCGTGAAGTGGTGCCCATCGTCCAGTTGCCGGATGCGGCGGATGCGCTCCAGGCCGCCCTTGTCACCGATGGCACAACCCAGCGCGTAGCAGGAATCCGTGGGGTAGACGATGATGCCCCCCGCCCGGATCACATCCACCGCCTGGCGAATCAGGCGGGCCTGGGGATTGTCCGGATGAATGTCAAGCCTTCGGTTCACGGTTGTCAGTTGTCAGTTGTCAGTTGTCCGAAGCATAACAGCAACGGACAACTGACAACGGACAACTGGCCAGGCGCCCTCAAACGCGCCACACTATTGCGATGAAACTTCTCTATGACCTGCTTCCGGTCATCCTCTTTTTTCTGGCGTACAAGTTTTACGATGCGCTGCCGGAGCCGGCGGTGCTCGCCGTGGGCGCCTGGCTGCCTGTGGCGCTGGTCCCGGGCGACCCGGGACACGCCATCTACCTTGCCACCGCCGTGGCGATGGGGGTGATGGTGGTACAACTGGGTCTGGGGTTTGCCGTCAAGCGCAGGCTCGAGGCCATGCCCATGCTCACGGGCGCATTGATCGTGGTGCTGGGCGGGGCCACCCTGCTGCTGCATGACCCGCTGTTCATCCTATGGAAGCCGACTCTGGTAAACTTCCTCTTCGCCGTGGTGTTTCTGATCCCGCCATGGCTGGGACGTTCCACCCTGGTGGAGTCGATGATGGGACATGCCCTGCATGTGCCAAAACGGATCTGGGCCCGGACCAACCACGCCTGGGTGATCTTCTTCATCGTATCGGGACTGGCGAACCTGTTCGTGGCCTACACCTTCAGCGAGGCGTTCTGGGTCGACTTCAAGCTCTTCGGCATGCTGGGCATGACGCTGGTTTTCATCCTCGGCCAGGCGGTCTACCTGGCGCGGCATCATACCGAACCCGATCAACACACTTCCCCCGGAGACCCATCCTGATGCTTTACGCCATCATCGGCCAGGATACGGAGAACAGCCTGGAAAAACGCAAACAGACCCGCCCGGCTCACCTGGCCCGACTGGAAGCCCTGCGCGACGACGGTCGCCTGGTACTGGCGGGCCCCATGCCCGCCATCGACAGCGAAGACCCCGGCCCGGCCGGTTTTACAGGCAGCCTGGTGGTGGCTCAGTTCGATTCCCTGGACGAGGCGCGGCAATGGGCGGACGCGGATCCCTATGTGGAGGCCGGCGTCTACGCGCAGGTCACCGTAAAGCCGTTCCGCAAGGTCCTCCCCTGACCCGCATTCCGTACATTGACAAGGAAGCACGCCATGACATCACGACACCTGCATATCATCCTGGCACTGTTTTTGGCCATCGCCCTGCTGACCGCCTGCGACCGTGCCGAGGAACCTCGCGCGCAGATCCCGGACGGTGATGTGATCGCGGTAGTGAACGGCGTGGCCATCGCCGATGCCGACTTTCAGGAGTTTCTCAGTCTGCAGCGAATGACCCGGCCCGACGAGAACCTGCAGCCGGAACAGGTGCTCGACGAGATGGTTAACCTGGAACTGCTGCGCCAGGCGGCCGCGGAGCGCGGGCTGGATCGCGATCCCGAGATCCTGCGCCAGGTCGAGCGCAGCCGCACCAACCTGATGGTGGGCGCGCTCTTCGAGGACTGGCTGGGTCAGGACTACACCGAGGAACAGATGCGCGCGGAATATGACCGGCAGGTCGCATCCCTGGACCGCCAGGAATACAAGGCACGCCACATTCTGCTGGACAGCGAGGCGGATGCGCGCGACATCATCGAGGCCCTGGATGCGGACGCGGACTTCGAGGAGCTGGCCCGGGAACATTCCACCGGACCCTCCGGGCCCATGGGAGGCGATCTGGGCTGGTTCACCGCCGACGGGATGGTGCCGGCATTTTCCGATGCAGTGCGTGCCATGGAGCCCGGCAGCCACTCAAGCGAGCCCGTGCAATCGGATTTCGGCTGGCATGTGATACTTCTGGAAGACACCCGGACCGCGGAGCCGCCTCCGTTCGAGGCCGTGCGGGATCGGGTACGGCAGATCCTGGACAACCGGATCGTCCAGGAGAACATCGAGGACCTGCGCCGCCAGGCGGACATTGAGCTCAGATAGGACGCCGGACTTCCGGTTCGCGGCGGGGCCGGCGCTCCCGGGCGCCTGTGCGAGTCATCGCGTCGCCGCTGCGGTGGTGAGGCATGCGGGCTATTTGTGTAAACCCATAAGGTTGTTCACGTTGAGTCCCAGGCGGCTGACCGGGGGGTGGTAATCCACCTCGTAGCTCGTAGGCCGGATAAGGCGCAGCCGCATCCGGCAAACCATCGACAGGGATTGGCGGATGCGCTTCGCTTATCTGCCCTGCGATGCCGAAAGGACCCGCAAGCAGTTGTCAGCGCTTCCGCCAGACCAGGGTGAAGTTGTTCACCGGCATCACCACGTCTTCCACCAGTTCCAGCCCCGCCGCTCCGGCCAGCCGGTCCAGGTCGCCCTTGTCGCGGATCCCCATGCCGGGGTCGCGCATCCGCAGGCTCATGTGGAAGCGGGCGTTGCTTTCACTGGTGAACTCGCCGTCTTCATTGAACGGCCCGTACAGGCAGAAGCAACCGCCCGGACGCAGTACACGCCCCACCCCCTCGAACATGGCCTCCACATCCGGCCAGTGCATGATATGGGCCGTATTGGCGGAATAGACGCCGTCGACCGCCTGCACCGGCCAGGGCGTGCGGCGCACATCAAGCTCGAGCGGCTCGGCCACATTGGGCAGCGCCGCCTCCTCGAGCCACAGGCGAATTCCCGGCAGGTGGGCAGGCACGTCGGAAGGCTGCCAGTCCAGGTGCGGCAGTGCTGCCCCGAAATACACCGCGTGCTGTCCCGTGCCGCTGCCGATCTCCAGGATGGTGCCGGGCCGGTCAAGGTAACGCCGCAACACCGCCAGGATCGGGTCGCGGTTCTGGTCACAGGCCGCGGAGTAGGGTTTGCCTGGTTCAAATCGCATGGGTCGTCGGTCACGCTCGTTTGGTGTTCGGGGCGGATCATGCGGTGCTTCGGGAACGCACGCAATCCCGCGGGTCGGTTCACCTTTGAACCCTGGACTCTTCGCGCCCGTTCGCCAGGGCGCTCCGGACCACTCGGTGGCGCCGCCACCGGAGGCTATCCTTCGCCGATGAGTGCCAGGAATGCCGCCTCGTCGAGCACGGTCACACCCAGCTTTTCGGCCTTCGCCAGCTTCGAACCGGCGGCCTCGCCGGCGATCACGGCGGTGGTCTTTTTCGACACGCTGCCCGCGACCTTCGCTCCCAGCGCCATGAGCCGTTCACCTGCTTCCTCCCGGGTCATGGATTCCAGCGCGCCGGTCAGCACGTAGGTATTGCCGGCAAGCGGGAGTGTTTCTTCCTTACGCGCAGCCGGTTCCTTTTCCTCCCAGTGTACGCCGGCGTCCCGCAACGCCTGAATCACCTCCCGGTTATGGGGCTGCTGGAAAAAGGTGGCCACGTGATGGGCCACGACGGGGCCCACGTCCGGCACTTCCATCAGACTTTCCTCGTCCGCCTGCATGAGGGCATCCAGGCCGCCGAAATGCTGCGCCAGGGCCCGCGCGGTGGCTTCACCCACTTCGCGGATGCCCAGTGCGAAAATGAACCGCGCGAGCTGGGTATGCCGGCTCCGGTCCAGCGCCTCCACCAGGTTCTGCGCGGATTTCTCGCCCATGCGTTCCAGATCCGCCAGTTCTTCGGCGGTGAGCCGGTAGAGTCCGTCCACATGATCCACCAGACCCGCGTCCACCAGCTGCTCCACCAGCTTGTCGCCCAGACCCTCGATGTCCATGGCGCGGCGGGAGGCAAAGTGCTTGATGGCCTCCCGGCGCTGGGCTGCGCAATACAGCCCCCCGGAGCAACGCGCCACCGCTTCGCCCTCCAAGCGAACCACCTCCGAGCCGCACACGGGACAGCGGGTCGGCATGACCACGGGCCGCGTCCCGGCCGGACGTTTCGACAACACCACCGCGGCCACCTCGGGGATCACGTCACCCGCCCGGCGCACGATCACCGTGTCGCCGATGCGCACGTCCTTGCGTTCCACCTCGTCCATATTGTGCAGTGTGGCATTGCTCACGGTCACGCCGCCGACGAATACCGGCTCCAGCCGTGCCACGGGGGTCAGCGCGCCGGTGCGCCCCACCTGGAATTCCACGTCGCGCAATACGGTCTCCTGCTCCTGGGCGGGATACTTGTGCGCCAGGGCCCAGCGCGGCGCGCGGGAGACGAAACCCAGGCGCAGTTGAAGATCGAAGCGGTTGACCTTGTACACCACGCCGTCGATCTCGTAGGCCAGACTGTCCCGCCGTTCGCCGATGCGCCGGTAGTAATCCAGGCATCCCCGGGCACCGGTGACCAGGTCACGCTCCGGGCATACCCGCTGGCCCCAGTCGGCCAGCACATCCAGCACCGCCGCCTGGGTATCGGGGAGTGTGCCGTTCTCCACGTAGCCGGCGCCATAGGCGAAGAATGTCAGCGGGCGCCGGGCGGTGATGCGCGGATCCAACTGACGCAGACTGCCGGCGGCGGCATTGCGGGGATTGACGAAGACCTTTTCGCCACGTTCGGCCGCCTCCCGGTTGAAGGCCTCGAAGCGGGCTTTGTCCATGTAGACCTCGCCGCGTACCTCGAGCTTTCCCGGATAACCGCCGCCCTTGAGTTTCAGGGGGATGGCCCGGATGGTGCGCACGTTGGCGGTCACGTCCTCGCCGGTGGTGCCGTCGCCGCGGGTGGCGCCGCGAACCAGATGGCCATCTTCGTAGAGCAGACTGATGGCCAGCCCGTCCAGCTTGGGTTCCACCGCGAAGTCGATCTCGATGTTGTGGCCGATCCGGTCCCCGATGCGCTTCTCGAATGCCAGCACCTCGGCCTCCTCGAAGGCGTTGTCCAGGGACAGCATGGGCAGCAGGTGCCTGGCCTCGGCAAATGACTTCAGGGGTTCGGCCCCTACCCGCTGCGTGGGCGAGTCGGGTGTCACCAGTGCCGGATACCGGGCTTCCAGCTCTTGCAGTTCACGCAACAGCGCGTCGTAGGCCGCATCCGAAATCTCCGGATCGTCCAGCACGTAGTAGCGGTAGTTGTGGTAATCGATCTGCTCGCGCAACGATGCCGCTCTTGCACGCGCCTTTTCAGCGTTCACTTGCGGACCGGACAAATCTTCAGCGCCCCCGGGGCACACGGGCCTTGAGTGCCCACTCGCGGATGCCTTCGCGAATGTGCTCGATGCCCTGCGGTGTGAGCGTACTGCGGGAAGCGTCCAGCACCTGGCCGCCCAGACGTGCCGCCAGGGACTGGGCACAGGAGAGCATGGCCTCGAAGGATTCCATGCCGTCGCGCGGCCCGGGCAGCTGCAGGAACAGGGATACGCCCACGGTGGTGAATTCGTCCATGGCCGCCGGATCGAAGGTACCGGGGTTGAGCATGTTCGCCACGCTGAACTGGGGCACCCGCCCGTTCCCGGTGGGGGCCAGCCGGTGATAGATGTCCATGACGCCGAACTCGAGGTCTTCGGCCTCCAGGGCCGCCTTCAGTTGCACACCCATGATCTGTCCCGAGGGCCCCGCGGCCACGTGCAGCACGATCAGTTTGTCGGGCAGGGCAGCCGCCTTCTCGGCTTCGGGTGTCTCCCGGGCCTTGTGTTCGACGCTTGATGCCGGTGCCGGGCGCGCCGTCGTCTGCACGGCGGGCACCGGCCGGTCCCTCGCCTCTTCCACCACGCGCGCCTTGAGGTTCTCCAGATCGTTCAGGGCATCCAGGTCATCGTGGCCGCCGGCGCGCAAGGAAGGAATCTGCCGTTCGCTGTCGGCGCGGATATGAATCTGCTCCAGTTCCTCGCGCTCCACCGCCTCATCCATGAGGTCACGGGAGCGCCGGCCGGCGGCGCGCATGCGCCCGGCAAGGTAGATGCCGGCAAGCACCACCACCGCGAGAATGAGCAGTATCCAGCGCAGGGCGTCCACGAATCGTTCTCCTCAGCCGGTGGCCATTTGTGCGGCTTCGTCCACGTCCACGGCCACCAGCCTGGATACGCCGGGTTCACGCATGGTGACACCCACCAGGTGATCGGCCAGCTCCATGGTGGTCTTGTTGTGGGTGATGAAGATGAACTGCACCCGTCCGGACATGTCCTTCACCAGGTCGCAGAAGCGGCCCACGTTGGCTTCGTCCAGGGGCGCATCCACCTCGTCCAGCATGCAGAACGGAGCCGGGTTCAGCTCGAAGATGGCGAACACCAGGGCCACCGCGGTGAGTGCCTTCTCGCCGCCGGACATGAGATGGATGGTGGACAGGCGCTTGCCGGGCGGGCGGGCCATCACGGCCACGCCGGTGGAGAGCAGATCGTCGCCGGTCATCTCCAGGTGGGCCTGTCCGCCGCCGAACAGGCGCGGGAACATCTCCTGCATCCGGCCGTTGACCCGTTCGAAGGTATCGCGGAAACGCTGGCGCGTCTCCCGGTCGATCTTCTGGATTGCGTTCTCCAGTGTCTCCAGCGCTTCCATCAGGTCCGCATGCTGGGCGTCCAGGTACTCCTTGCGCTGACTCTGTTCCCTGAACTCGTCGATGGCCGCCAGATTGATGGGGCCGAGCCGCTGGAGGCGCTGACCCAGGTTCTCCACCTTCTCCTGCCAGGCGGCTACCGTGGCGCCCTCCTCCATGGCCTCCAGCAGTTCTTCCGCCGAGAACGGGGTTTCCGCCAGCTGCTCGCGCAGCGTCTGGCGGCGCACGTTGATCTCCTGCCAGGCCATGCGCAGGCCGTCCAGGTTCGCGCGGGTTTCTTCCGCCTGCCTTTCCACGGCCACGCGGCGCTGATCATGCTCGCGCATCTCCGCCTCGATGCCCTGCACCCGGGCACGCGCGTCGGCCAGCGAACGCTCCACGTCCACGCGCCGGGCCAGCAGTGACTCCAGTTCGGCGGACAGCTCCCCGATGGGTGCGTCGCCGTCCTGCATGGCAGTTTGAAGGACCTCCAGGCGCTCGGCGAGCTGCGCCGCCTGGGTCTCCATCCGGGACAGGCCCTGGGCGGTGGATTCGCGGGTGCTCTTCAGGGTCTGCACCCGCAGGTCGATCTCGTGCAATGCGTCCCGCCGGCCCTGGGCGTCTTGCCGTGCGGCCTGGAGTTGCTCGCCCAGACCGTCGCGCTCCGCAGTGAGCGCCTCCCGCTCGCGGGCCAGGTTCTCCATGAGCGTCATCGCCTCGTTACGGCGATTCGTGGCCTGCTGCAGGGCCTCGGCATCACGCGCATGCGCGGCCTCGATCTCGGCGATCTCGTCGTTGATGCGTGCAAAGCGCCCCTCCATCTGCTCCAGGCGGGTGCGCCGGTTGCTCAACTGGGCATCCAGATCGGCGGCCGTGCGGTGTGCACGGTTCACCGAGACCTGCAGCTCCTCGCGGCGCGCCTCCAGTTCGCGCACACGGCCGCGGTCCTCCTCCAGGGCCTCCTGCAGCAGTGCCTGCTCGCGATTGAGGTCCGCCAGTTCCGCCTGGAGCCCCTTGATCTCCTGTTCCCGGCCGAGCACGCCGGAATGCTCGTCGGGATCGCGGGCCACCCGCAGCCACGCGCGGCTGAGCCAGACACCCTCCGGGGTGATCACCGACTCGCCGGCGGCCAGACGGGTGCGCATGGACAGGGCCTCGCCGAGATCCTGTGCCGTGCGCACGCCCCGCAGCAGGTCTGCCAGGGGCTTCGGACCCGTGACCCGTTGCATCAGCAGCCCACCGGCGGCCTCACCCGCGCCCTCGCCGCCGGCGCGGGTGTCCAGCACCAGCAGATCCCCGTGCGTCAGGCTGTCCAGAACGCCGGCCACGCCGTCCAGATCGTCGACGCACACCGCTTCCAGATATCGGCCCAGCACCGCTTCCACGGCCCGCTCCCAGCCGGATTCCACGGAGAGCTGCTCGGCGAGGCGCGGGGCTTCGGCCAGCCCCTGGCCCTCGAGCCATTGCACCACGGCCTTCTCGCCCTTGCCGAGCGCGGCCTGCTGCAGCGCCTCCAGGGAGGACAACCGCCCGGCCCGGGTCTGGATGCCGCGGCGCAGTTCGTCCAGCTGGCCGGTACGGGCGCGGCCGGATTCCCGGGCCGACTGGATGGCATCGAGGGTGTCGGTCAATTCCGCCTGACGCGCTTCCGCAGCCTGATGGGCCTCGGTGGCCTGGGCCGAGAGCTGCGCCATTTCACTGCGCAAGGCCTCGCCGGAGAGCTGGCCGCGCTCCTGGTGCAGCCGCTCCAGGCGTGACTGCAGATGCTGGATCTGGCGTTCCAGGTGTTCCATGCGCGTACGCTCCACCTGGGCGGTCTGGGCCGGTTCCGCGGCCCGTTGATTGAATGCCTCCCAACGGCCCTGCCACTCGCTCATGGCGTGCTCGGCGGCACCGAGGGCGTCGTTGGCCGTCCGGCGTGCCTCTTCCGCGGCCCGGTGTTGCGGCACCAGGGCTTCCAGTTCCAGGTCCAGTTCCTGCAGCCGGCTCCGGTCCAGTTCGATATGCTCGCGGACCTCCTTCAATCCCGCTTCGGCCTGGTGCAGTTCCCGCGTCTGACGTTCGCGCAACTCCCGTGCATGCTGAATGGATTGCTCGACACGGGAGATATCGCTGCCCAAGGCGTAGAAGCGGCCCTGCACCTCGTTGAAGGCTTCGTTGGCCTCCACGTGCAACGCGCGGTTCTTCTCGATGGCGGCCTCCAGGCGGCGCAGCTCCGCGATCACGCCCTCGAGACGCGTCTCCTCCTCGCGCAGTCCCCGTTCGCGCTGTTGCGCATCGCTGTCCATGTCCTGCAGGCGAAGGACCAGCAGTTCGGCACGGGCCCGGCGCTCCTCCTCCTTGAGTCCCTTGTAGCGTTCCGCGGTGTTGGCCTGGCGCTGCAGGTGATTGATCTGTTTCTCGATCTCGTCGCGCAGATCATCCAGGCGATCGATGTTTTCACGGGTGTGACGGATACGCGTCTCCGTCTCCCGGCGGCGTTCCTTGTACCTGGAGATCCCGGCGGCCTCTTCCAGGTAGACGCGCAACTCCTCGGGTTTGGCCTCGATGAGCCGCGAGATCATGCCCTGCTCGATGATGGCATAGCTGCGCGGGCCCAGGCCCGTGCCCAGGAAGATGTCGGTGATGTCCTTGCGGCGGCAGCGGGTGCCGTTGAGGAAGTACTGGGACTGGCCGTCCCGGCTCACCTGGCGCTTGACCGAGATCTCGCTGTACTCCGCGTACTGGCCGCCCAGAGTGCCTTCGCTGTTGTCAAACACCAGTTCGATGGAGGCCTGACCCACGGGCTTTCGAGAAGACGAGCCATTGAAGATCACGTCTTCCATGGAATCCCCGCGCAGATGCTTTGCGGAGGATTCCCCCATCACCCAGCGTACCGCGTCGATGACGTTGGATTTGCCGCACCCGTTGGGGCCGACGACACCGACCAGGCTGCTGGAAAGGTGAATGGTGGTAGGGTCCACGAAGGACTTGAATCCGGCCAGTTTGATCTTGCTCAGTCGCATCGGGACCTGCGGTCTTGTGTTTTCCGGGATGATCGGCCCGGCCAGAAGCCCGGGATCAAGGTGGTGCCCATGTTGTGGCCATGGACGGCGCCCATTATTACAATAATGCCGCCCTTGGGGGGAACCGGTCCGGCTCCGTGTGCCGCCAGTCGCGTTCTCCGGGCCGCCCCCATCCCGTCCGAGACAGGAACATCATGCCCAGCCAGCCGAGCAAGGATATCGAAACCTTCGAAAACCCCCGACCGGGTCGGGATTATACCATCCGCATCCGGGTTCCCGAGTTCACCTGCCTGTGCCCGAAGACGGGCCAGCCGGACTTTGCCACCCTGCACCTGGACTACGTGCCCCGGGCGCGATGCGTGGAGCTCAAGTCCCTCAAGCTCTATGTCTGGAGCTTCCGGGACGAGGGCGCCTTCCACGAGGCGGTCACCAACCGGATCCTGGACGATCTGGTGGCCGCCACCGATCCCCATTTCATGCGCCTGACCGCCGAATTCGGGGTGCGTGGCGGCATCTACACCACCGTGGTGGCGGAACACCGGGATCCGGCCTGGCAGCCGCCGAGCCCCGTCAGCCTGCCGTGATAAAGGCAATTCAAGGTTCAAAGTTCAAGGTTCAAAGGGGCCTTCGAGTGGCAACGGTGGCGTGGACGGCCCACGGTTTTCCCTTTGAATCTTGAACTTTGAACTTTGAATGTTGAATTCGATGTTCATAGGCATCGACATGGGCACCTCCGGGTGCCGGGCCATTGCCGTGGATGACCGGGGGCGGGAGATGGCCCGGCGCAGCGTACCCCTGCCTCCCCCGGACCGCCGGGGGGACCGGGTGGAGCAGGACCCCGGGCTCTGGTGGAAGGCCCTGTGTGAGGCGACCCGGGCGATCATGGGGGAGCTGCCGGACCCGCCGCGGGCACTGGCCATCGACGGCACCTCGGGCACCCTTGTGGTCGCGGATGCGCGGGGTGAGCCCCTGGGGCCCGCGCTCATGTACAACGACGCCCGCGCACGCGCGCAGGCGGAGCGGATCAGCGGGATTGCCCCCAGGGAGAGCGGCGCCCACGGGGCCACGTCGAGCCTCGCCAAGCTGCTCTGGTGGCTGGAGCACCGCGAGGCCGGATCGCTGTGCCACGCCCTGCACCAGGCCGACTGGCTGGCCGCGCGTCTCACCGGACGATGGGGTCTGAGTGACGAGAATAACGCGCTCAAAATGGGCTATGACCCGGTGAGCCGATCATGGCCGGACTGGCTCGCCGCGCTGGGACTGCCCGATGACGTGCTGCCGGAGGTGAAGGTGCCCGGAGACACCTTCGGCCGCCTCACCCGGGAGGCTGCCGCCCTGTCCGGCCTGCCGGCGGGGCTTGCGGTGTTCGCCGGCACCACCGACAGCGTGGCGGGCTTCCTGGCCACCGGGGCCGCCGAACCCGGCGAGGCGGTCACCTCACTGGGCAGCACCCTGGTGCTCAAGATCGTCTCCCCGACCCCGGTGTTTGCCCCGGAGTACGGCGTCTACAGCCACCGGCTCGGGGACCGCTGGCTGGCCGGCGGCGCTTCCAACAGCGGGGGCGCCGTCCTCCTGCAGTATTTCTCGCCGGCTGAACTGGCGTCGCTCACGCCCGCCCTTGATCCGGACCATCCCACCGGTCTGGATTTCTATCCGCTGCCGGCATCCGGTGAACGCTTCCCGGTATGCGACCCGCGCCTGCCGCCCCGCATGGCACCGCGTCCGGACGACGATGCCCGCTTCCTGCAGGGGCTGCTGGAGGGTATTGGCGCCATCGAGGCCGCGGGCTACCGGCGGCTCATGGAACTGGGAGCGCCCGCCCCGGCAGACATACGCACTGTGGGCGGCGGCGCGGGCAACCCTGCCTGGCGGCGCATCCGTGAGCGGCTGCTCCCGGCTCCCCTGAGGGACGCGGTGCACAGCGAAGCCGCCTGCGGTGCGGCCATCCTCGCCCGTCGGGGATTCATGGCGACCCGCACCGGTTGAGCGCCGCCGGCCGCAACCGGATGGTCTTACGGCGCTGACCGGGCGGCGGACAGATGATTTTCGAGAAAGGTGTCCAGGCCGTGTATGTAACGGGCGCCGGTGCGCAGGAAACCGTCATTGTGGCCGCCCTCCATTTCCAGCAACACTGCGGCGTCATGAGCCGCATCCATGAGCCGTCGGGCATGGTCGAATGAGACAATCTCGTCGTGCCGGCTGTGAGCGATGAGCAGCGGAGATCTCACTTCGGCGAGCACGCCACGGACCTCGTAGCGATGGCGCAGCAGGGATCGAATCGGCAGGAACGGGTAGACCTCGGCTCCCAGGTCCGCGGCACTGGTGAACGCGGATTCCAGAATCACGGCGCCCGGCTGCTTGCGCGCCGCCAGTTCCGCGGCCACGGCGGCCCCGAGGGATCGACCGAAGATCACGATCTCGTGAGCCGGAATACCGCGTTCCTCCCGAAGGTGGTTCCATGCGGCACGGGCATCCTTGCGGATGCCTGCCTCCCCGGGACGCCCCTCGCTCTCGCCGTATCCCCGGTAGTCGGTGATGAAGACAGACAGGCCCAGGTCACGGAAGATGCGAATCGACTCCATGCGGTGGGAAATGTTGCCGGCATTGCCATGGAAGAACAGCAGCACGCCGCGCGGGTCCGGTGCCGGGATATACCAGCCATGCAGGCGCACGCCGTCCCGGGCAGTCATATGCACGTCTTCGTAATCCATGCCGTGCTGCCCGGGTGTGGTCACCAGCGTCGATGTGGGCATGTACATGAGCCGCTCCTGACCCAGGTACACCAGACCCACCAGGATCCCGTACGCCCCGCCTATCATGAGTGCAATGCTCAAAAGCAAACGCAACATGACCTCATCACTCCGAATGCTTCCGGCTATTCTAGCCCCCATATCTCGCCACCCTCGTGCTGCGGTCGCCGATCTGCGCGCTGTGGCGGGGCGTTGGCGCTCTTGCGGCGCTCCCTTCGGGCCTGGCTGTGCGGGATACCCACGGGACAAGACACCAGAACATGATTGACGACTACCTGACCGGCTTTTCCTATCCCTTTAGAGGTCTCGGCCTGATCCGGCGCAGGGGCATCCGGCCGCTGGTGGTGGTTCCGTTTCTGCTCAATACAGTCATCTTCGCGGGCGCGATCGTCCTGGCCGCCATATACCTGAACACGACCCTGGAGGCGCTTCTGCCCGCATGGCTCGAATGGCTGATCTGGCCCTTGTTCGTGCTCGCTGTTCTTGCCGTCTTCTTCTTCGGTTTCACCCTGCTGGCGAACCTGGCGGGTGCGCCGTTCAACGGCCTGCTGGCGGCCCGCCTGGAGACGCAGCTTTCCGGCGTCGCACCGGAGAGCGGATTGTCATGGGCGCGGGAGGCTGGGACGGCCATCGTGAACGAACTGCGCAAGCTGATATATATCAGCTTGCGCGCACTGCCCCTGCTGCTCCTGTTCCTCATTCCGGGCGTACAGCTGCTGGCGCCGTTGGTATGGCTCGCCTTCGGGGCGTGGATGCTGGCACTGGAGTATGCCGATGCACCCATGGGCAACCACGGTCTTGGATTCCGCGATGCGCGCCGGCTGCTGGCGCAGCGGCCGGCGCTGGCGCTGGGATTTGGCAGTGCCATGCTGATCCTCACCCTGGTCCCGGTGCTCAATTTCGTGGCGATGCCGGCAGGGGTGGCCGGGGCCACGGCCATGTGGGTGGAGCGCCTGCGGTCATCAACCGCCGGATAGGCCGCCCCGGCAAACCACCTTCCTCATGCGAAGAAAGCGGCGGCTGACCCGGGGCACAGACGGCCCCGGCTGTCCAAGGCTGTCGCAAGTGTGTTAAGAAGAGGCCTCGCACGGAATCGGGACACAACTTCCCTTTCCTTGGGTTAATGGCACTGATCCACCCGATCGAACCGGGGACGGGATGCTGCGCCCGGTATCAACCAGATGAATCCGCTTCCAGTCCTCCAGATCGTCCTGCCCGTATTCCTGGTCGTGGGCCTGGGCTATTTCTACGGCCGGCGTCATCCCACCGACATCGACACGGCCAACCGCCTGAACATGGACGTGTTCACCCCTGCCCTGATCTTCAGTGCCCTGTCGGCCCAGGGCTTCCAGCTCGCCGACTACTCGCTGCTGATCCTGGGGGGCACGCTGGTGGTATTGGGCTCGGGCATCGTGGTGCTCCCGTTCGTACGCCTGCTCAAGGTCCAGTGGAAGACCTTTGTGCCCCCCGTAATGTTTACCAACAGCGGAAACATGGGCATCCCCATCCTGCTCCTCGCCTTCGGCGAGGCGGCCCTGCCGGCGGCCATCGTGCTTTTTCTGGTGGAGAACACGCTGCATTTCAGTGTCGGCATCTACATGATGGACCACAGGCTGCGCCTCTGGGATCTGCTGCGCATACCGATCATCGCGGCCAGCATCGCCGGCATCATCGTCAGCCTGAGCGGCCTGGTCGTTCCCCACGTTCTGGCTGTGCCCATCGACATGGTCGGACAGATCGCCATTCCGCTGATGCTTTTCACCCTGGGTGTGAGGATGGTGGGCGCGGATTTCTCGGACTGGCGCCTCGGGCTCTGGGGCGCAGTGCTCACCCCGGCGAGCGGTCTGCTGGTCGCGGCCGTGGTCTCGCCGTTCCTGGATCTGACGTCCCAGCAGCTGGCCTATCTGTTCGTCTTTGCAGCGCTGCCGCCTGCCGTCCTGAACTACATGGTGGCGGAAAAGTACCAGCAGGAACCCCGGCGGGTTGCCTCCATCGTGTTCATCGGCAATCTGCTGAGTATCGTCACCCTGTCCCTGGTGCTGGGCTGGCTGATCTGACCGGAGTTTCCTCCGCGCTCTGCGGCGGGCACCGATCAGCCACAGCCCCCGATGTCGTTGTGTCCTGACGCGGGAGTGGAAAGAAAGAACTTCTCGAACTGTTCCCGGGGAATCGGATGGCCGTAAAGGAAACCCTGGAACTTGAGGCAGCCCTGTTTGACGAGGAAATCCCGCACGGGGACACTTTCCACTCCCTCGGCGATGACATCGAGACCGAGACTCTGCGCAAGCACGATGATTGCCCGCACGATGGCCGCGTCGCTTGAGTCGTCCAGCACGCCGCGCACGAAACGCTGATCGATCTTGACCTGATTCAGGGGCAGGTGCTTCAGGTAGTACAGCGACGAGTATCCCGTGCCGAAATCATCCAGTGCAAAACCGATACCACAGGATGTCAGTGCCTTCATCTTCGAGATCGTGTCGTCCATATTCAGCAGCAGGGCGCCCTCGGTGAGTTCGAGTCTCAGCTGCCGCGGATCGGCGCCCGTGCTTTCGATGACGGAAATGACCTGGTGGACGAAATCGGGATGGTGAAATTGCCGCGCGCTGATATTCACGTCCACCCGGAATCCCGGTCCCTGCGGGTGCGCCGCCCATCCGGCCACGTGACGGCAGACGCATTCGAGCAGCAGGGGACCCAGCCTGAAGATCAGCCCTGACTCCTCGGCCAGGTGAATGAAGTCCGATGGGCCGAGGATACCCCGCTGTGGATGACTCCAGCGGGCAAGAGCCTCGGCTCCCGAGAGTTCCCCCCCGATATCGACCTGGGGTTGATAGTAGGGAATGAACTCCCCCTCTTCCACGGCCCTGCGCAGCTCCTCCTCCATTTGCGCCCGGAGGTGTACGGTGGACTGCGCGCTCGGGTCAAAACGGCGGTACGTGTTGCGCCCGGACGCCTTGGCCTGGTACATGGCCAGATCCGCCTGCATGATGACCCTATCCACGGTATCGCCCGGCATGCCGAACAGGGTGATTCCGATGCTGCACGTGATCTGACCCTGCCGTCCCGGCTCACCGGACGGCTGATGAAGCGCCGCGAGCATCTTTCTCGCCATGAATTCCGCCTGGGCCATGGCCTCCTCGGCATCCGCGCCCAGATTTCCCAGGACCACGACGTACTCGTCACCCCCGAACCGGGCCACGGTATCAGTGGCCCGTACGCAGGCGGCCAGCCGTTCGGCGACGCGGCGCAGCAGGGCATCACCTTCCGAATGGCCAAGGGTGTCATTGAGTGTCTTGAAATTGTCCAGATCGAGAAACAGCACTGTACCCAGCAGGCCGAGCCGTTGGCTGGCCGCCAGGGACTGTTGCAGCCTGTCCATGAGCAGACGCCGGTTGGGCAGGCCGGTCAGGGAATCGTAGAAGGCGAGGGACTGGATCTCCTCCTCGGTGCGCTTGCGTTCATCGATGTCACAGAAATAGACTGCCAGCCCCTCGGGTGCCGGGTACACATGCACCTCCATCCACTTCCCCAGGGGTTCATACCGGAACTCATAGTGAACGGTGCATCCTTCATCCATGGCGCGACGAAATGACATCTCCGTGACGGTGCCCGACAGGTCGGGAAACTCGTCCCAGACCGGCCTCCCGATCATCTCTTCGCGCCGGCGGCCCAGGAGGCGTTCGGCTTCCCGGTTGACGTAGGTATAACGGTAATCCCGGTCCACCGTGAGAAAGGCGTCGCTCATCGCCTCCATGGCTCCGCTCAGGCGTGACTCCAGATGCCTCAGCTTCGCCTCGGTGCCCTTGCGCTTGGAGATGTCCTGGATGGCGCCGCGCACCTGGATGATCGTTCCCTCCGGGTCGCGCACTGCCTCGCCGATCGTGCGCACCCAGACGCGCCTGCCCCGGGCGGAGATGACCTCCAGTTCCTCGTCGAAGGGGGTGCCGCGGGACACACACGCCTGAAAGACTTCCCGAAACCGGTCGATGGATTCAGGCGCGTAGAAGTTCATCCCTTCCGCCACGGTCAGCGCGGTCTCCACCGGCATATCGTGTATTGCGCAGACTTCATCGGACCAGCGCATCCGGTCTGCTGCCAGATCCGCGAGCCAGCCGCCGAGGCGTGCGCTGTGGCTGGCGGCGCGAAGCAGCATCTCGCTGTCCCGCAATGCCTCTTCCATGCGTCGATGTTCCGTCACGTCCTGGGTGATGGCATAGACGCCGGCCACCTTCCCGTCCACCAGCAACGGCATGGCATTGACGGTGAAGTGCATGCGGGCACCGTCCTGTGCCGCACACGTGTGTTCGAAGGCCCTGGGATGACCGCGAAGCACGTCCTCGAAGATGGCGTCGAGGCGTTCGTGCTCCTCGGGCGCGATGAACTCGCCGTAGTGACGTCCGATCAGTTCCGTGCGCGCCAGTCCCAGGATCCGGCAGGCCTGTTCGTTGACCTGCACGTAGTGCCCCTGCGTGTCCATCAGGTACACCGCGTCCGGATGCCCGTGAAACAGGGCACGGCAGGCCTCGAGGATATGGGACAACCTTGCGGTCACACGGCCTTTCCCCATTGGTTCGGGCATGGCCCAATCTGTCAGCCCGTCCCTGGCCCGGACCTGTGGCATACCTGATAACTATAGAAAATATCCCGAAAAACGCCTTCTGCCGGGCTGCTCCCGGGGCCCGGTGGCCCGCCGGGCGGTACCCGGAAGCGGCCCGAGCGGCCACCTGCATGACTCCGGAGCCCTGCCCGGCGTCATGTATCCATGGAGATTGTCGCGCCATCCCGCCCCCTGTATGGTTCATCGCCATGGAAATGGTCGACACCCTGATCAAGGCCCGCTGGATCGTTCCGGTGGAGCCCGACGACGTAGTGCTGGAGGACCACGCGCTGGCCGTTCGCGACGGACGCATCGTGGACCTGTTGCCCATCCGGGACGCCGAAGAGCGCTACCGGGCTGACGCCGTGCATCAACTCACCACCCATGCCCTCATTCCGGGACTGGTGAACAGCCACACACATGCGGCCATGAGCCTGATGCGGGGAGTCGCTGACGACCTGCCGCTGATGGAATGGCTTCAGGGCCACATCTGGCCCCACGAGGACCGCTGGGTGGGGGCGGAGTTCGTGGAGGACGGCGCGCAGCTGGCCATGGCGGAGATGCTGCGCGGCGGTGTCACCTGCTTCAATGACATGTACTTCTTCCCGGAGATCACCGCCCACGCGGCGGCCCGGGCCGGCATGCGCGCGGCCCTGGGACTCATCGTCATCGACTTTCCCACCGCCTGGGCGTCAAGTGCCGATGAGTACATCGCCAAGGGCCTGGCGATCTACGACGAGCACAAGGACGAGGCGCTGCTGTCCTTCTGTTTCGCCCCGCACGCCCCCTACACGGTCTCCGACGAGCCGCTTCAGCGCATCCGCACCCTGGCCAACGAGCTGGACCTGCCTGTGCACATGCATGTCCACGAAACTGCCCACGAGGTGGAGGAATCCATGGCCCGTTTCGGCGTGCGCCCCCTGGAGCGTCTTGCACAGATGGGGCTCGTCGGGCCGAACCTGCTCGCGGTGCACATGACCCAGCTCAATGACGCGGAGATCGCGCACCTGGCCCGGGCAGGCGCCCACGTACTGCACTGTCCCGAATCCAACCTGAAGCTTGCCAGCGGGTTCTGCCCGGTACACAAGCTCTTGAATGCCGGCGTGAACGTGTGTCTCGGCACCGACGGGGCGGCCAGCAACAACGACCTGAATCTGCTCGGCGAGATGCGCACCGCCGCCCTTCTTGCCAAGGGCGTTGCCGGTGATGCCTCTGCCCTGCCGGTCGCCACGGCACTGCGCATGGCCACCCTCAACGGCGCCCGGGCCCTGGGGCTGGCGGACGAGATCGGCTCCCTGGTGCCCGGCAAGGCGGCCGACGTGGTGGCCGTGGACATGGATTGTCTGGAGAGCCGCCCCGTGTACCATCCACTGTCGCAGCTGGTCTACGCCAGTGGCCGCGAGCACGTCACCCACGTGTGGGTGGCCGGCAAGGCGCTGCTCCGGGACCGCCGGCTCACCACCCTGGATCTGGAAGCGATCCAGGACAAGGCGACGCTGTGGCAGCAACGCCTCATGGGCAAGGCATGAAGGCGATTCAATACTCAAGATTCAAGATTCAAAGGGCAAACCGCCGTTCCGTTGAGTTTTGAACTTTGAATTTTGAATCATCTCCTTCGGTTCGTGTTGTAACATAACGCCACACGCGGTCAGAGATGCTTCATATGTCAGACGCCTCCAGCCCCAATATGGATCCTCGCGAGGTGGCCAAGTTCGACGACCTGGCCCATCGCTGGTGGGATCCCCAGGGCGAATTCCGGCCGCTGCACGAGATCAATCCCCTGCGCCTGGACTACGTGGAACGGCGGATGCCCCTTGACGATGCCCGGGTGCTGGACGTGGGCTGCGGCGGCGGCATCCTGGCCGAGTCCATGGCCCGGCGCGGCGCGCAGGTCACCGGCATCGACATGGCGGCGGCGCCCCTGGAGGTTGCGCGCATGCATCTGCTCGAGTCGGGAGTGGAGGTGGACTACCGCCAGGTCCCGGTGGAGGAACTGGCCGAGGAGATGCCCGGCGCCTTCGACGTGGTGACGTGCATGGAAATGCTGGAGCACGTACCGGATCCCGCCTCCGTGGTCGACGCCTGCGCGCGCCTGGTGCGGCAGGGGGGGCACGTATTCTTCTCCACCATCAACCGCAATCCGAAATCGTTCCTGTTCGCCATTGTGGGGGCGGAGTATCTGCTTCGCATGCTGCCCCGGGGCACGCATGAGTACGCCCGCTTCATCCGGCCCTCGGAACTGACCGCCTGGGCACGCGCGGCCGGACTGGAGACCCGTCACATCGGAGGCCTCGGCTACAACCCGCTCACCGGTGAGTATCGGCTGGCGGACGACGTGCAGGTCAATTACCTTATGCATACCACGAGGGACGCGTGAGGGCCGCCCTGGAGATTCCCTACCGGACGGTGCTGTTCGATCTGGACGGCACGCTCGCCGACACCGCCCCGGACCTGTATGCCGCCCAGGCCCTGCTCTCCAGGGAGCACGGCCTCGAGCCCATGCCCTTCGAGGCGGTACGGGACCATGTCTCGCACGGCTCCACCGCCCTGGTGAAGCTCGCCTTCCCGGAGGCCGAGGGGGAACGTTTCGAGCAGTTGCGGGCGCGCTTCCTGGCCATCTATGCCGAGAACCTCTTTCTGGACACGACCCTGTTTCCGGGCATGGAGAGTCTGCTGGCGTGGCTGGAATCCCGGGGCCTCAAATGGGGCGTGGTGACCAACAAGCCGGCGTTTCTGACCGATCCGCTGATGGAATCCCTGGGACTGGCCCATCGGGCAGCCTGCCTCGTGAGCGGAGACACCATCACGCAACGCAAGCCTCATCCCGCCCCCATGCTGCACGCCTGTGAACTGGCCGGGTGCCGTCCCGCCGAGTGCCTCTATGTGGGGGATGCCGAGCGTGACATTCAGGCCGGACACGCCGCCGGCATGTCCACCCTCATTGCCCTGTACGGCTACATCGACGGGACGCAGCACCCGGATCAATGGGGTGCCGACGGCATGATCCACGAACCTCGCGAGATTCTGGATTGGATCCTCGGCACCCTGGAGCCGGTGCGACGGGTGGAGAACACGTGAATTGATACCGACATGCAGGGTTCAATGTTCAAAGTTCAAGGTTCAAAGTTCAAGGTTCAAAGTTCAAAGGAGAGACGCTGGCTTCGCTTTCCATCTCAACAAGTCGAAGGCACCCTTCCCCTTTGAACCTTGAACTTTGAACTTTGAACTTTGAACCTTGAACTTTGAACACTGATTCGCCCCAATAGGCCCTGACGTGGACACCACACTCCTCATCACCGCCGCCGTCGTCTGCTTCGCCGCAGGGCTCGTCCTGGGCTTCTTCATCGGGCACCTGCGTACTCAGGGCCGGATGGCGGTACTGGAATCGGAACTGGCGGCGGAGAGGCGCCGCACAGAGGAACGGACTGCGGCCTTCGAGGAATACCGCAAGCAGATCGGAGACAGTTTTTCCACGCTGGCGGGCCAGGCGCTTCGCCACAACAGCGAGGAGTTCCTGCGGCTTGCCAACGAACACCTGAAGGGCGTGCAGGTGCAGGCCAACGCCGAACTCACCCAGAAGGAAAAGGCCATCGAGGGCCTGGTCAAGCCCATCCGTGAGACGCTGGAGAAGACCGAAGCCCAGATCCGGGCCATGGAACAGGCCCGTGAGGCGGCATTCGGCTCGCTGAGCCAGCACCTCAGGCTCATGGCTGAAGGTCAGCAGCGGCTGCAGTCGGAAACGCATAACCTGGTGCGCGCCCTCTCCCGCCCCACGGTGCGCGGACAGTGGGGGGAGATGACCCTTAAGCGCCTGGCGGAACTGGCGGGCATGGTGGAGCACTGCGACTTCCAGGAGCAGACCCACCGGGCCACCGAGGACGGCGCCATGCGACCGGACATGATCGTGCGCCTGCCTGACGCACGGGAACTGGTGGTGGATGCCAAGACGCCGCTGGACGCCTACCTTGCGGCGGCGGACGCGCCGGATGACCGGCAGCGCGAACAGCACCTCAAGACCCATGCGCGCAAGGTGCGCGAGCGCATGCGCGAACTCTCCAGCAAGGCCTACTGGACTCAGTTCAAGGAGTCACCGGATTTCGTCATCCTGTTCATCCCCGGCGATCAGTTTCTCTCCGCAGCGCTGGAACACGATCCGGCCCTGCTGGAGGATGCCCTGTCCAATCGCGTGATCCTGGCGACCCCCAGCAGTCTCGTGGCGCTGCTGCGTGCCGTGGCCTACGGCTGGCGCCAGCAGGCGGTGGCGGAGAACGCGGAGAAGATCCGCGAGCTGGGCGAGGAACTCTACAAGCGCCTCGCCGTATTCACTGAGCATCTTGCAAGACTGGGCAAGACCCTGGGCACCAGCGTGGACCATTACAACAGGGCGGTCGGTTCCCTGGAACGCAACGTCATGCCCGGGGCGCGGCGCTTCTCCGAGCTTGGCATCCAGGCGCGAAAGCAGATGGAGGAACCGACGCCCCTGGAGCAGGCGCCGCGCATGCCGCTTGAGACCGAGGACGCGCCGCAGGAGGGCAAGCCGGATTGACGCTTGCGCCTACCGGACGGCGCATGAGCCCGCATCGTCAACCGGCGTCATGACCGGCCGCAGGTGGAATCGTCCGCCCATGTTGCAGCGGGTCCGGCCCTCACCCGCGAAATCCACGAAACAGTCGTACTGGGAGTGGCCGCCGGCACGCACCCGGGTCCAGAACCAGCCATCCGGGGTATCCGGGAAGGCCTGCGGGTCCAGGGCCTGCTTTCCGCCGCCGGGCTGCAGGAGCGCGCGCAGCTCGTGAAACTCGGGAATCCGCCACGGGCAGTCGGGGGTTGCCAGGGTGTCGATGCGTGCGAGGACCTCGGTCCAGGTCAGGCGATCGGCTTCTCCCGGACACCCCTCGCCGGTCTGCCTCTGGCCGATGCTGCAACGCATCCAGATCAGGCCCAGTCGATGATCCGCCACCAGACCCGTGTCCGGGAACGTGAAGCGTTCTTCCGCGCTGACCGGTACAAGCCCCGGGGACAGCAGGAACAATGCGGCCATGGCACCGATCCGCGCGACCCGCAATCCGATACGGGACGGACGCAAGGCCATCCGCTTATCCGGCGCTCATGAAGCGGCGTGAGATTCGCCGGGCCGCGCGGCATTCTCCAGTTCGGAGATCACCGTTTCCGCGGTCGTGAGCAGTGCGCCCACCTCCCGGGGCTCCGTCGGGCTCAGGGGCCGCACCAGCGCCATGGTGTTCCCGTGGGCCCTGACGGCCAGATCCTTTTCCCGGCGCAGGGTCTCCAGCAGACCCGACTCCATGACCACCCGCAGGGCCTCGGCCTGACGGCCCGCCTGGGTGCGGATGCGAATGCCGGTCACCGGGCGCACACCGGCGGGCAGTTCCAGGGGTTCGAGCCCGTGCAGGGTCTCGATGCTGTCGGCCAGGCGCCCCAGGGCCCGGGTGCGGGGATTCTCCGGCTCGACCATCAGGTAGGGACAATCCATCGTCTCGCTCTGGATGAGCACCACGGTCCGGGTGGAGCCGGCCGCCCGGTCACGCAGCAGATAACGCCGCCACCCGGACTGCCCCGTCAACAGGTCGAACAGCCACGAACGGTGGCGCATCTCCTCCCGGTAGAGGGGATGAAAGATGCCCGCCGTGCCCGAGGATTCCACCACCCCCAGGCGTTCCAGTTCGCGCATCAGCACCGCCTCCTTGCCGGACCAGGGTTCGAAGCCATGGCGTCCCCCCGCCTTGCGCATCTGCCGACCGCGGGCACGCATGCGCCGCAGGGAGATCAGTGCGGGCACCACGGTGGCCAGGAAGACCACCAGCAGCAGGACCAGATAGATCAGCGTGTCGCGGTAGAGTTCCAGTTCATCCATGCGTCACCTCCCTGCGGAGCCGGGGTCCGTGGCCCCCGGCTCCGTGGAATCCGTGTGATAGACTCGCCACCCATGTCGGATCAAACCCGGTCTCATCGTTCACCTCCTTCCACGCCCCGGTGCGGGCAGCCGCGTGCGCATGTCCACCCGGCCTGACCCGGAGACCCGCCGGGCCTATGCCCAGTGTACACGCCAGGCCCGGGCCCACTATGAGAACTTCCCCGTCGCATCCCGCCTTCTGCCGGCACACATGCGCGGCCCGGTGGCAGCCATCTACGTGTTCGCCCGCCGGGCCGATGATCTGGCCGACGAGGGCCGCTTGGCCGCCGGGCAGCGCCTGAACGAACTGGATGCCCTTGAACGCCGCCTGCATGCGGCCGCTGACGGCGATCCCGGCGATGACGCGGGCTTTGTGGCACTGGCCCATGCCATCCGGGTCCACCGGCTGCCAGTGTCCCTGTTTCTGGACCTGCTGGACGCGTTTCGCCAGGATGTAACCCGGACACGTTATCAGGACTTCGGCGACGTGATGCAATACTGCCGTCGCTCGGCAAACCCTGTGGGTCGGTTGCTGCTCCACGTGGCCGGTCATACGGATGCGCGCTCGCTGGCGTGGTCAGATGCCATCTGCTCGGCCCTGCAGTTGATCAATTTCTACCAGGATCTCTCACAGGATTTCCACGAGATGGGACGCATCTACCTGCCCATGGACGAGATGGCCCGTTTCGGTGTCACCGAGGCCCATATCCAACAGGGTATCAGCGATCCGCCCATGCAGGCGCTGATGCGCTTCCAGTACGCGCGGGCGGACCGGCTGCTGCGCTCGGGTGCGCCCCTGGGCTCGGCGCTGGGAGGACGTTTCGGGCTGGAGATCCGCCTGATCACCGTTGCCGGGGCGCGGGTATTGTGGCGCCTGAAATGTCAGCAGGCGGACGTGTTCTCGCGGCCCCGGTTGCGTCTGCGCGATTACGCCGCCATCCTCAGGGGCGCCCTGTTTCCCGCAGGAACAGCCGCCATGGCCAGCGAGACACCGCCGTGACCCCGGAACAGTACTGCCAGGAGAAGGCCGCGCGCAGCGGTTCCAGCTTCTATTACAGCTTCCTGTTCCTGCCCGGGGAACAACGGCAGGCCATCACCGCCCTGTACGCCTTCTGCCGGGAGGTGGACGACGTGGTGGACGAGATGCGCGAACCCGACGTGGCGCGCAGGAAACTGGACTGGTGGCGCGAGGAGATCAACCGTCTGTTCGCTGGCGCCCCGACCCACCCGGTGGGCCGGGCGCTGCTTCCGGCCATCGAGCGCTACAATCTCCCCCAGGAATACTTCCGGGAGATCATCGATGGCATGCAGATGGATCTGGACTACGACGCATACCCCACGTTTACGGAACTCTCGTTGTACTGCTACCGGGTCGCCTCGGTGGTCGGGCTGATGGCCGCGGAGATCTTCGGCTACGAGGATCGCCGGACGACCCGCTACGCCCACGATCTGGGCATGGCCCTGCAACTCACCAACATCCTGCGCGACGTGCGCGAGGACGCCATGCGCGGGCGGGTCTATATCCCCATGGAGGAACTGAACCGCTTCGGCGTGGAACCAGGGGAACTCACGCTCCCCCAGGCCTCCGACCGGCTGAAGTCCCTGTTCGACTTTCAGGCACGGCGTGCGCACGAATACTACGACCGCGCGTTCCAACGGCTCCCTGAGGTCGACCGCCATGCCCAGAGAAGCGGCATCATCATGGCCGCCATCTACCGGACGCTGCTGGACGAGATCGAGGCGGACGGCTACCGGGTGCTGGAACGGCGCATCCGGCTCACGCCCATCCGCAAACTCTGGATCGCCTGGCGCACGGCCCGGCACGAGAAGCGGCGCCACCGCCGCCTCGAGCATCCATGAGATCCGTCGACACGGTGGTTATCGGCGCCGGCTGGTCAGGGCTGGCGGCGGCGGTGGAACTCGCCGCGTCGGGCCGGGAAGTGACCGTGCTGGAGTCCGCACCCCAGGCCGGCGGGCGGGCGCGCAGCGTGACCCTGGGCGAACGCACGCTGGACAACGGGCAGCACATCCTGCTGGGCGCCTACGAGCATGTGCTTTCGCTGCTGCGGACACTGGAGGTGGCCGAGGCGGATGTACTGCTGCGCCTGCCCCTGGACCTGACCATGCGTGCCCCCGAGCGGCGCGGCCTGTCACTGTCGACCCTGTATCTGCCGGCACCCGTACACCTGTTGGCGGGACTGCTCACGGCACGGGGTGCCGGCGTGCTGGAAACCCTGGGTGCCCTACCCGGCATCCGACGCATGCTTCGCCGGAGCGAAGACGACGACATCACCGTCGGCGCCCTGCTGCAACGCTGCCGTCAGCCGGAGCATCTCGTGCGCGGCCTGTGGCGCCCCCTGTGCCTCGCGGCCCTCAATACCCCCGTGGAGGAGGCCTCTGCGCAGCTCTTCTGCCGGGTACTCGGCCAGGCATTCACCGGCCACCGGCGCAATTCGGACCTGCTGATTCCCCGGGTGGATATGGACCGGGTGCTGGCCGAGCCGGCGCGGCGCTATCTGGAAGCCCGCGGCGGACGCCTGCTGACCGGGCGGCGCGTCACCGGGCTCGAACCGATGGACGGCGTCCTGCGTGTCCGGACGCGCGATCTCACCATGGACGCCCGTCATGTCGTGCTGGCGACGCCGCCTGCCGTGAGTGCGGCGCTGTGCACGCCGCTGGCGGGCATGCGCCCAGTGGTGCGCGGACTCGAACACCTGGGGCAGGAACCCATTTGCACGGTCTATCTGCAGTACCCGCCGGAGGTGCATCTGCCCGTGCCCATGGTGGGCGTGCTGGACCTGACCACCCAGTGGATCTTCGATCGCCGGCACTCGGGGCATCCGGGCATCATGGCGGTGGTGATCTCCGGCCCCGGCCCCCACATAGAACTGGACAACGATGCGCTGGCCCGGCAGGTCACCGCGGAACTGGGCCTGCTCTATCCTGACTGGCCGCCACCCGGGGATCACTGGGTCGTGCGTGAGAAACGTGCCACCTTCCGTGCCGCCGCCGGCTGTGAGAAACACCGCCCCGCCATGCACACTCCCGTGCCGGGACTCCTGCTTGCGGGCGATCATGTGCGCAACGATCTGCCCGCCACGCTCGAAGGCGCGGTCATGAATGGCGTACAATGCGCCCGGGCCATTACCCGAAACACTGACGCCTGATCCCTGACACCTCACGCCGAACCCATGACCCCCGAACAATTGCTGACCTACGAGCCGCCCCCGGACCTGCTCGCGGAACGCGTGATCCTCGTCACCGGCGCCGGCGCCGGGCTGGGCCGCGCCCTGTCCCTCGCCTGCGCGCGGCTGGGTGCCTCGGTGATCCTCCTGGACAAGGAGATCCGCGCCCTGGAATCGGTGTATGACGAGATCGAACAGGCAGGCGGCCGACAGCCGGGCATCTATCCCCTGAACCTGGAAGGGGCCACCGCCAAGGACTACGAGGACCTGGCGGGGAACGTGCAGGAGCAGATGGGGCACCTGGACGGGCTGGTTCACAACGCCGGCTGGATCGGCGGGCTGACGCCGCTCAAGCTGTACGATGTGGAGCTGTGGTCCCGGGTGATCACCGTCAACCTGCACGCACCGTTCCTGCTGACCCGTGCGGTGCTGCCCTTACTGGAATCGGCACCGGATCCGGCCGTCGTGTTCTCGGCCCATGCCTGCTCGCGAGCCTACTGGGGCGCATTCGGGGTGGCCAAGGCCGGACAGGAGGCCATGCTGAAGATACTGTCCGCGGAGTATTCCGGCGAGCGTTTCCTGCGGGTCAACGCCGTGGATACGGGACCGCTGCGCACGCGCATGCGCACCCAGCACTATCCGGGCGAGAACCCGCACAACAACCCGGCCCCCGAAGAGGTGACCGCACCCTACCTCTATTTCCTGGGCCCCGACGCCGGCCGCACCAGCGGAGAGATTGTGCGCCTCGAGGGCAAGGTCAGGGCGTAGCGGCGAAAGCGCGTGCGGGCCGTTCCGGGTAAGGCACCGGACAGGGAGAAGCGAAGCCCGGAACCCCGGAACCCCTACGGGCTGTCTGCGGACCCCCGTTGGGGTTCGCCATGCTCACCCCAACCTGCGCTCGCTGCTCTCCCGGATGGCCTTTTGATTGCAAGGCGGACAAAAGGCACGCGGAGTTTCAACTTCAGTTCCTCTCGCGCCCGCAGTTCCAGCACTGGGTGAACGCCGCCTCCAGGGACTCCCCGCAACCGGGGCAGGTCCAGCCCGTGACGTCCTCGGGGCCGCTCGCGGTCACCGCCCCGATGATCTCCCGGGCCCGGGTTTCATCCTCGTCTTCCATGACCCATACCTCCGGCCAGCACTCGGTGGGCGGCAGCTCGCCGGCCGCGCCCGACAACAGCCCGTGCTTGACCAGGGCCTGGATGCCCTCGTTCTCCAGCACGCCCTGGATGAAGCCGGCAGCACCGATGTCGCTTGCGGAATAGACCCGTTTCATGGGTTGTCAGTTGTCAGTTGTCAGTTGTCAGTTGTCAGTTGTCAGGAGCCTAACCTGCCCCACCCGCATGTCAAAGGCTTCTTTCACAACGGACAACGGACCACTGATAATTGACCACAAAAAAAAGGCCCCGGGCGGGGCCTCAATGGGGGGGAGGTAATTCAGATCAGGACATGTACAGGCCGCCGTTGACGGGGATGTTGGCGCCAGTGATGTACTCGGCACGTGTGTCACAGAGGAAACCGACCACGTAGGCCACTTCCTCCGGTGTACCCATGCGGCCCATGGGGACCTGGGCCACGATGGCATCACGCACCTCTTCCGGCATGGCCAGGGTCATGGCCGTTGACACGTAGCCGGGTGAGACGGAATTGACCGTCACGCCCTTGGTGGCGACTTCCTGCGCCAGCGACATGCTGAACCCGTGGATGCCCGCCTTGGCCGAGGCATAGTTGCACTGACCGAACTGGCCCTTCTGGCCGTTCACCGAGGAGATATTCACCACGCGGCCGAAGCCACGCTCGATCATGCCCTCGATCACGTGCCGGGTGACATTGAATACGCTGTCCAGGTTGGTGGACAGAACGTCGCGCCACTGCTGTTCGGTCATCTTGCGCAGGGTCTTGTCCTGCGTGATACCGGCGCAGTTGACCAGGATGTCCACCGGCCCGATGCGCGTCTGTACGGCTTCGACCATGCCCCGGGCACCTTCGAACGAAGACACGTCCCCGGGTTCGATCTCCACCTCGACACCCTCGGCCAGTTGCTGCTTCTGCCAGGCCCTGGCCTCCTGCTCCAGCTCCGGCAGGTAGTTGGCGATCACCAGACAGCCCTGCCGGGTCAGTTCCCGGCAGATAGCCGTCCCGATGCCGCCGGTACCCCCGGTGACCAGGGCTACACGTCTTGCCATGGACTTCTCTCCTTTCGGGCTTTCGGTTTCCTTTCAGGCGGCACGCTTGGTGGCGGCAGTGGTGGCCTGCTTGACCTTCTCGCCGGTGCTCCTGACGGCTTCGTCCACGATCTTGGTAGAAGAATCGCGGGCCTCGCTCAGCAGCTCGGAACCGTTCTTGCAGCCTGCCAGGACCTTCTGGCCGTACTCACGGGCCACATCGGCCTGACCGGACACCACTTCCTGGTAGCCCTTGGCCTTGCCCATCAGCTCCAGGTTCTTCACGCCGGCGTCCATCCAGGCGTCCATCAGTTCCATCTGCTGGGCCATCAGCTTCTCCATGGTGGCCTGGTTGATTTCGGCCAGGCGACGGGAGGTTTCAAGGGCGCTTTCGCCCATCTGGTTCATCAGTTCAAACATTTCTTTCATGGGGTTACCCTCCAGGTTCATCGGAATCTCATGCATTGCTGCGATGCAACAATGTTGCAGTGCACAATATAGATGATCCCCACCGGATGTCAAGTGCCCTCATCCGGAATTTCTTCAGGGCTCGAAAAGGCCGCGACAGAGCGTCATCAGAGGGATGCACACGCTGAGTCGCTCCAGCATCGGGATCTAACGGCAGGGCCTCGCATCAGCCGGACGAGGCGGCAGGCAGGAGTCGCGTCTGTCGGAAACGGGTTCTTCGACGTCTCGAATGGAAAGCCTTTGTCGGCAACGACCGATCCGCCCGGGGGACCGAGTTCCTACGGGATGCGGATCCGGGCAAGCGTAGGAGCCCGGTCCTCCGGGCGAAAGGGGTTTGGGCAGGATCACCCAGGAGGATCGGGCACCTTCGGGGAGTGGGAAGTGAGGTGCCACAACCCTGCGTGGTCCATGGAGGCCCCGGAATGCACCCTGGCGCGCAACCGGTGGCTGTGGACGTCGGGGCTTGCCGCAGCGCCTCCCAGGGCGCTGACTGGCAAGTCATTCACGGGACACGACACTAGTCCGGGTCGCGCGGTTTGTCCTTGGGATCCTTTCGCGGCGGATCGGACTTGTCGCCGGGCACGGGAAAGCCCGCGGCCTTGAGAAACTCACCCTGCATGTCCTGCCAGAACTTGAGATTGCGGCGGGTCACCTCGGCCACGTCCCAGACGTCCTTGCCCGACACCACGTCGCGCATCTGCCGCGTGAAGCGCTGCTGCTGCTCGGCGAAAAAGCGCATGCTCTGGTCCAGGTAACCGGAGAAGGCGTCATGCACCGCCTCGTCGTAGAAACGGATGAAGTGGGTGAGCGTCTCGGTGGAGAACAGGGGGTCGCCGCCCGTCTCCTGGTCCGTGATGATCTGGATCAGGATGCTGCGGGTGATGTCCTCACCCGTCTGGCTGTCCAGCACCTGGATGTCCGTTCCCCCGCGAACCAACTGCTGCACGTCGTTGATCGTGACGTAACGGCTTTCTTCCGTATCGTAGAGCCGGCGGTTGGGATACTTCTTGATGATGCGCGGTTCGTTCATCCTGATCGCCCCTCAGAACTGCATGCCGGAATCATTCGCCTCGGACGATGCCCGCAGTGCTAGTGCATGTGCTGACCGCCGTTGGCCGCCAGATTGGCGCCGGTGATGAAACCGGCGTCCTCCGAGGCCAGAAAGGCTACCACATGCGCCACCTCTTCGGGGCGTCCAAGACGCCCCACGGGAATCTGGGCGATGATCTTCTCGCGCACCTCCTCGGGCACCGCCATCACCATCTCCGTGGCGATGTAGCCGGGCGAGACGGTGTTGACGGTCACCCCCTTGCGGGCCACCTCCTGCGCCGCCGACATGGTGAAGCCGTGTATGCCCGCCTTTGAGGAGGCGTAGTTGGCCTGTCCGAACTGGCCCTTCTGCCCGTTGACGGAGGAGATGTTGATGATCCGGCCCCAGCCCCGCTGGGCCATGCCTGTGAGCACCGGCTGGGTCATGTTGAACACACTGTCCAGGTTGGCGCAGATCACGTCGCGCCAGTGCTGCGGTGTCATCTTCTTGAGTGTCGTATCCCGGGTGATCCCCGCGTTGTTGACAAGGATGTCCACCGGCCCCAGATCCTTCTCCACCTGGCCGATCAGCGCCACACAGGTATCGTAATCGCCCACGTCACAGGCGTAGATGGCCACGTCCTGGCCCTGCGCCTTCATCTGCTTCTGCCAGGCCTCGGCCTTCTCGCGGTTGCGGTAGGTGGTGGCGACCCGGGCGCCCATGCGGCCCAGCCGGGCGCAGATGGCCGTGCCGATGCCGCCGGTACCCCCGGTGACCAGTGCCACCCGTCCTTTCAGTTCCTCGCCCATGTCACACCCCCTCCACGGCCAGGGCCACCCCCTGCCCGCCGCCGATGCACAGTGTTGCCAGCCCCTTGCGGGCACCGGTGCGCTTCATACCGTGCAGCAGGGTCACCAGGACCCGCGCGCCGGAGGCGCCGATGGGATGCCCCAGCGCGATGGCGCCCCCGCTCACGTTGACTTTGGACAGATCCCAGCCCATGGATCGGTTCACGGCGATGGCCTGGGCGGCGAAGGCCTCGTTGGCCTCCACCAGGTCCAGGTCGGCGGGTTTCCAGCCGGCCTTTTCCAGGCATCGGGTGGCCGCGGGGATGGGGCCCGTGCCCATCACTGCAGGATCCACGCCGCTGGCCGAGAAGGACACGATCCGCGCCAGCGGCTTCAGACCCAGGTCCCGTGCCCGGGCTTCGCTCATGACGATCACCGCGGCGGCGCCGTCGTTGATACCCGAGGCATTGCCCGCGGTGACCGTGCCGTCCTTGCTGAAGGCGGGCCGCAGCTTGGCCAGTCCCTCGGCGGTGGTGCCGTGGCGGGGGAATTCGTCCGAGTCGAAGACGATGGGGTCGCCCTTTCTCTGCGGGATCTCGATGGGCACGATCTCGTCGGCGAATACGCCGGCCTTCTGCGCCCGCTCGGCGCGCTGCTGGGATTCGGCGGCGAAGGCATCCTGATCCTCGCGGCTGATCTTGAACTCCCCCGCCACGTTCTCGGCCGTGTTGCCCATGTGGTACTGGTTGAAGGCGCACCACAGGCCGTCCACGATCATGGAATCCACCAGTTCCCAGGGCCCCATCTTCCTGCCCGTTCGTGAGGATGGCAGTACATGGGGAGCGAGGCTCATGTTCTCCTGCCCGCCCGCGATCACTGCCGCGGCATCACCGCAAACCACGGCCTGCCAGGCCAGCTGCACGGCCTTGAGGCCGCTGCCGCAGACCTTGTTGATGGTCATGGCCGGAACGGACACCGGAAGGCCCGCCCCCATGGCGGCCTGGCGGGCGCCGTTCTGCCCGATGCCCGCCTGCAGGACCTGGCCGAGGATCACCTCACCCACCAGGTCCGGGTCGAGCCCGGAGCGTTCCATCAACGCCCGGATCACCCGGGCACCCAGTTCACTGGCGGGGATGCCGGACAGGGCCCCGTTGAATGAACCGATGGGTGTTCTGGCCGCTTCCACGATGACGGTGGAATCTCTCATTTGGGACGCTCCTCGCTTGACGCAGATGATGGGTTGACGGGGTCACGGGACCACGGACCCTGTGTTTGTCTATAACAGAAAGGCCGAAGTTCTGCCGGCCCCGGTCACGGCCCCTGAATTGTTGCAGTGCACAAATTTTGTGTTAGGCTAACCACATTACGTCACCCACGCAAGACTCGGCCTCCCGCGCGGAGGTTCTTTGCAGGAGCACCCAAGCATGAGCGATTCCAACCCCTTCAATCCGGATGCCTGGATGGAGGCGCAACGCAAGTACTGGGACGCCTGGCTCGATCTGTCCCGTGCCTCCATGGACGCCGCGCCGTCTTCCGGCGGCCAGGCACACGGATCCGCCAACCCATGGTCCGGCGCCCTGGATCAGTGGTGGAAGTCAGTGGCCCCCGCCGTCACCCCGGATGCCCGCGATTTCTACGGCCGCATGATGGATCTGGGCCGGGGCTACTTCGGCATGGCCGAAGGGCTCATGCGCCAGGACGGCGGCGAGGCGGGCACCGAGGCCCTCAGGTCCTGGCTCGATCAGTGCGCCGACGCGCTCCGCAAGGTCGGCACGGGTGCCGGGGCGAAGGACGACTCCACCCGGGATTTCATGGCCTTCTGGCAGCTCCCCATGGATACCTGGCAGCGGGTGGCCTCCTCGTTCACGCCCCTGCCGGGCGACATGCTGAAGGCTCTGCGCCCCGAGGGCGCCGCCGCCTTCGGGCCCGGCGAGCATCTGGAGCGCTTCCTGTCCCTGCCCGGTGTCGGTTACACGCGGGAGTCGCAGGAGCAGTACCAGTCCCTCTCGCGCCGCATCCTCGAATACCAGCGGGCCTGGCAGGCCTACGAGACGGGTCTCGCCCGTGTGGCACTGGAATCGGTGGATCGGTTCCGTGCCCGTCTGGACGACGCCGCGCGCCGGGAACAGCCCATCACCTCCATGCGCGAACTGTTCAACGAATGGGTGGACGTGTGCGAGGAGGTCTACGGCGAGTACGCCATGTCCGACAACTATGCCCGCACCTACGGCGATATGGTCAACGCCCTCATGGCGGTGAAACAGGAGGGTTCGCGGCTGGTGGACGAGACGCTGGAAGGTCTCAACATGCCCACGCGGCGCGAGATCAGCACCCTGCACGAGCGTTTTCAGGAAAGCCGGCGGGAGATCCGGAACCTGCGCCGGGAGATCGAGGAACTGAAAGCGGCAGGCAACGGCGCTGACAGGCAATCCGAACCGGCTTCGACGTCTGCCCGCAAGGCCGCCCCCAAGCGCAAGCGGGCCGCACCAAAGACAAAGAAATCCACCGGCAAGAGCACCACGGCCGGAAAGCCGGCGACCAGGAGGAAATGAGGCAATGATCCCCGTACAGATGCGACCCGATCAGATCCTGGCCGAGCTGTCCGAGTTTCAGACCAAGCTGGGGCACGGCCTTCAGAACCTCATGGAGGCGGGCGAGATCCCCACCGGCGTCACCCCCAAGGAGGCCATCTACGAGGAGGACAAGCTCACCCTCTATCGCTTCCAGCCGCCGGCCGCAAAAGTACAGAACCCGGTACCGGTGCTCATCGTCTACGCGCTGGTGAACCGCCCGTACATGACCGACCTGCAGGAGAACCGCTCCACCGTGCGCGGCCTGCTGGATGCGGGGCTGGATGTCTATCTCATCGACTGGGGCTATCCCGACCGGGCCGACCGGTTCCTGACCCTGGACGATTACATCAACGGCTACATCGACCGTTGCGTGGACGTCATCCGCAAGCGCCACAACGTGGATGCCGTCAATCTGCTGGGTATCTGTCAGGGCGGCACCTTCAGCCTGTGCTACAGCGCCCTGCATCAGGAGAAGGTCAAAAACCTGGTCACCATGGTGACGCCGGTGGACTTCCACACGCCGGACAATGTGCTCAGCCGGTGGGTCCGGCACGTGGATGTGGACCTGCTGGTGGACACCATGGGCAACATTCCGGGCGAACTGCTCAATGCCACCTTCCTGATGCTCAGGCCCTACCAGCTCATCGGCCAGAAGTACCTGGACATGGTGGACCTGCTGGATGACAGCACGAAGGTCAACAACTTCCTGCGCATGGAGAAATGGATCTTCGACAGTCCCGACCAGGCCGGTGAGGCCTACCGTCAGTTCATCAAGGATTTCTACCAGAAGAACGGATTGATGAACGGCGGTGTGATGATCGGAAAGACGCGGGCGGATCTTGCCAATCTCAGCATGCCCGTGCTCAATGTCTTTGCCGAACAGGATCACCTGGTCCCGCCGGCCGCCTCCAAGGCCCTGAAGAAGGTGGCCGGCACGAAGGACTACACGGAACTCTCATTCCCCGGCGGCCACATCGGCATCTACGTCAGCGGCAAGGCCCAGAAGCAGGTGCCCCCCGCCATCGGCGAGTGGATCGGCGAACGGACCTGAACGAAGCGGGAAGTTGCGGGTCGCGACGTGGGAAGGCCCCCTCCCCCGCATTGCCGGGGAGGGAGCAAATAATCAGGCCCATCGGTTCTGTGCCCCCTCTCCCTGAGGGAGAGGGCCGGGGTGAGGGTGGTTTTCCCTGCCACTTGAGACTTGCCACTGTTCCATCACCCCAACAGAAACCGGAACGATCAGCTCCCCTCCGCCGCCGGCTCTTCCTGAGCAGCATCCAACAGGGGAAGGGGCATATGCAGCACCGCACACACCGCCCGCAGCAGTTCGGCCTCGGCGGGCACCGTCTTGCCGCCATGGGTGATGGTGACCACGAGGGCCCGAAGCAGTTGCTGTTTCTCCATCTGCTTCAGGGCATCCAGGCGTTCAAGAGAGGCATCCAGTCGGTCAGGCCATCCGTCCGGCACGGGCATCCTGCCTGCCGCTGCCATGTCCAACGCGGACAGGCCGGCATTCATGGCCGCGAGCGCGGCGTCGGGATCCTCCGGATGACCGTGGTGGGCCAGAATCCCCAACAGATCGAGCGCCTGGACCCGCACATCGCCCAGCCGGCGCCGACCGGCAGGCGCGGAGTCTGAGGGGTTGCGGGCGTCGGTGACGTGCTGTTCCAGCATCCTCGCCAGGGCGTACTCGAACACATCCACCCGGCCGTCCGCATGAATCAATCGCTCCACCAGGGCGAGCAGGGTCTCCATCTCCCTCTCCGGACGCCGCTTCAGGCCCGGGAAGGCCATCTCCAGCAGTGGGATGCGCAGTTCCGGCGCGGGCCAGGGCTCCATCTCCAGCAACTGACGCACCTGGCCCTCGCTCTCGCCGCCCAGGGCCTCGGCCACCATGAGAAGCTGGCGGTCGCGAATCTCCGCCTCGGGGTCGAGCAGCAGGTAGCACACCAGTTCGGGGGCCCATTCGGGCGAATGGGCGGCCCGCTCAAGGGGGCGTGGGACCGAGGCCACCAGCAGCGCGGCGGCCAGGATCTGGCCCACCCCGGGCCGGCCCATCTGCTCGAGAAGCGAGTCCGCATCCAGGGCGAGGCCGCCCGGTGACGGGGCCGTCCTCTCGGTCTCCCGGCGGGTCGCCTCTTCCGCTGCCGCGCGCAGTGCCTCCCTGTGGCGCCGCACCCGTTCCCGAAGGGCGTGGAACTCCTCCGGGTCGAAACCGGGCTCGATGGCGCGGATGCGGTCGAGCAAGGGCGGGTGCGTGGCGAACATCCGGCCCAGGGCGCCATCGGCAAACAGCATGTGGCCCACCTCCTCCGGGCTGGCACGCAGCACCGACCCACCTGCAACGGAGATCTTCTTCAGGGCACCGGCAATGCCCTCGGGCTCCCGGGTGAACTGCACGGCCGAGGCATCGGCCAGGAATTCCCGCTGGCGCGACACCATCGCCTTGATCCAGCGCCCGAAGAACAGGCCGATGTAACCCACCAGCATCAGCGTCACGCCGATGGCCAGGACCGCCATGGCCCCCTGGTTGCCGCGGGTGCGGCGCACCGAGACGTGGTGCGTGTAATACATGAACTGCCGGCCGAGCACGGCCATGACCAGGATGCCGAACAGGATGCCCATGAGGCGGATGTTGAGGCGCATGTCGCCGTTGAGGATATGGCTGAACTCGTGGGCCACGACGCCCTGCAGTTCACGACGGTCCAGGGTCTCCAGTGCCCCCCGGGTGACGGCCACGGCGGCGTCCGCCGTGGAGTACCCGGCGGCGAAGGCGTTGATGCCGTCCTCGTGTTCCAGCACGAAGATATCCGGCACCGGCACGCCCGAGGCGATGGCCATCTCCTCCACCACGTTGCGAAGCCGCCGGCGCAGCGGGTCGTTGGTGTCCGGGTCCACCACGCTGCCGCCCAGTTGCCAGGCCACCACCGCCCCGCCGCCGCGCAGGCTCAGCGTCCGGTAGAGGCTGCCGATCCCGATCACCGACCCGGTGAGCAGGCTGGTCAAGAGAATGACGCCGCCATGGCGGGCCAGGAATTCGCCCATGGACACGGGATGTTCCGCCGGCTCCATGCCCCCGAGCACCAGCAGGACCACGAGGTTCACGACGGTCAGGATGGCCAGCACCGCCAGGGCGAAGAGCACCAGCAGCCAGCGGGTCCGATTCCGGGCCCTGTCCTGGTGTTGAAAGAAGTTCATGAATCCGCGCGCCCCGCAGCCCGTATCGAGGCACTCACCTTACTGGAAGCTGACCCGCACCGCCTCGCGCTTCTCCGGCGCGTCGATCTCCAGCAGCGCCGCCGGGCGGAAGCCGAAGTTGTTGGCGATCAGGTTGTTGGGGAATACCTCCCGGGTGGTGTTGTAGTGCATCACCGCGTCGTTGAAGGCCTGGCGTGCGAAGGCGACGCGGTTTTCGGTGCTGGTCAGCTCCTCGGAGAGCTGCATCATGTTCTGGTTCGCCTTCAGGTCCGGATAGTTCTCGGACAGGGCAAACAAGCGTCCCAATACCCCGGAAAGCCCCTGCTCGGAGGCGCCCAGGCGCTGGATGGCCTCCGCGTTGCCGGGGTCGGCGGCCACCTCCTTGAGACTCCCCAGGGCCTGATTGCGGGCCTTGATCACCGCCTCGAGCGTGTCCTTCTCGTGGCTCATGTAGCGCTGGGCCACCTCCACCAGGTTGGGGATCAGGTCGTAACGGCGCGTGAGCTGCACGTCGATCTGGGCGAAGGCGTTCTTGTAGCGGTTGCGCGCGGTGACCAGGCGGTTGTAGATCACCACCGCGAACACCACCAGCAGAATGACCAGAATCAGGAGGACCCATTCCATTGTTGTTCTTCCCCGGTGCAGTTGAGGGCGCATACAAGATACCCAAAGCGCCCCGTCCTGTCTCGTTTCCGTGACTTGACGGCGATCCGGGCCGGACAGACGAAGCGCATCCGGCGATGATCGGGATTCCCGGACCGTAGGTTGGGGTGAGCACAGCGAACCCCAACGGACGTGCCTATCGAAGCCTCGGATGTTGGGGTTCGCTGCGCTCACCCCAACCTACCGGGCTGGCAGGGAAAGCCAAGGGCGGGCCGCGGACCTGACAAGGCAGGAGAGGAGATCATCCCCCGCCACTCCTCACCCCTCATTCCTTACTCCTCACCGACCCATTGGGTCGTCAGAAGAAATACCGGGCGCGCAACTCCAGCCGCCAGTCGTTGAGGCGCTCACCGAACTCGGTATCGCGCCCTCCGGAAAGCACGGCCAGCCGGCCCCTCAGTTCGGTGTTGCGAAAGCCCGTGTACATCACCTCGGGGATGGTCGAGGCGCTGCCGTCGTGCAGGTTGACGATGGCGTTGACCCCCAGGCTCCAGTAGAGGGCATCCCAGGGCTCATTCTTGCGCACCCGCAGGAAGAGGTAGTCGCGCATCGCCTGGGGCGCGCCGTAGCCTTCGCGGCGGGCGGACATGGCCCGGGGCCGCAGGGCCGGGTCTTCACGCGAGGCACGGGCGAGATCGAGAAAGCGCTTCATCTCGTCCCGACTGTAACCGGCGCCGTTGCGGTAGTACTCCACGATCCAGGTGGTCTCGCCGCGGGTCAGGTAGCGCATGCCGAGCAGCAGGTCCACGGGGCGGGTGTCGTTTGTTTCAAGATCCCCATGGCTGATCAGCGCGCGCGTGCGTCCGTCGTACCAGGCGAGTTCGCCGTGGATCTCCATGTGGGGCACCGGGTTACGCGAGAACCCGATGCCCAGCGCACCCGGTCGGCTGCCGTCGCTCCGGGCAGTAACGTGGATGTCCGTGTCCCGGTAGAGCAGGTACAGTCGGGCGGCGACGTTGATGGTCTCGCGCTCGCCGAAATCGCCGTTCACGTCCGCGGTCACCGGGAGGATGACCGGCGTGAACGAGACCGTGCGCAGCCGCCCCTCCGGGAAGCTGCGCACATGTTCCACCGAGCCGAGAATGAAGCCTTCGCGGCTCAGCTCCGGATCGTTGGGATCCCTGGGGCGTTCCAGGAAGCCGATGGGGCTCCACGCGTAGCCGGTGCCCCAGCGCAGGCTGCGCTTGCCTATCTCAAGACTGGTGTGCTCCCCGGCCGGGGTGGACACGTAGAGTTCGTGGACGTTCAGGTCGCTGCTGCTGCCGAAGATGTCATCCACCACCTCGGCCTGGATGCGTGCCCGCAGAGCGCTCTCCTCGTGGCGGTACACCGCCGAGAGTTCGCCCAGGGCCCGATAGCGTTCGAAGCTGCCCGGATCAAGGTCGGGAAAGTTCAGGGCGTAGAGGGCGGAATCCCTGTCCAGGCGCAGGTGCTCCGCCGTGCCCTGAAGGTATCCGCTGAACTCGTAGGTCGGGCGTTCGTAGCGGGCGATGTCGAAGTCGAAGGTGAACTCCTCCGCTGCCGCAGCGGGTGCCGCGAGCAGCAGCACCCGGAGGATCCACTGGATCACCGGCGCAGCTCCCCGATCCGGGGCATGTAGCTCAGGGTGAACACCTCGTCCGGCAACTCCTGCGGGGTGATGCCCGAGAACAGCATCACAGAGCGGTAGCCCCGATACAGCGGGCTATCGGTCTCCAGCACCGACGGGCGTACGATGCCGTGACCGAAATCGGTGATGTCGCTGTAGCGCAGGGTCTTGATGAGCATCCCGCCCACCGCGTAGGCCTCGATGGTCACCGGCGTGAGTGTGGCCCTGTCCACCTCCATGCGCAGCCGGTCGTAGGCCACTGCCGGGCCGCGGGCTTTCAGGTCCAGCACGTAGCCTTCCTCGTCCTCCTCCTCCAGCGTGGCCGTGTACTCGGTGCTGAAATCCAGGCGCAGGATGTCGGCGTTGCTGAACACGCCTCCGGTCACCGACTGCAGGCTGGTGATGCGAATGGGCCGCCCCACCTCCGGTATATACAGCCACATGTTCTCGCCCAGGCGCAGGGTGCTTCGGCCCCGCTCGCTCGGCGGGTCCAGGAAGACGGCCGCGAGCTTGTCCTCCCCCTTGCGCACGCTGTAGAGCACGAACTCCCGCTGGCGCCCATCGGGTTCGATATTGATGATCTTGCGATACATCTCGTAGGAACCTGGCTGCATGCGCCGATCCACCTCCCGCAGCAGTTGGTCCCCTTCCGTCTCGTGCGCAGCCACTGTGGCGCTGAGCATCCACAGCACAAGAAACCACGCAACACTGAACATCGATTTCATGATCCCTCCGAACTGGTCCTGGCCGTAGGGAAATAATGCCGTTGGCCACAGAGGTCACAGAGGTCACAGAGAGAAAAGGCGCTTGTTCTTTCTCTGTGACCTCTGTGGCTGATCCTCAAGAAGCACGCCGCGCCCCCTTCGCCTCGTAGGGCGGATAAGCGAGGGGCAGCCGCCCCCCGGCCGATGATGTGCCGGATGCGGCTGCGCCTTATCCGGCCTATGGGTTCTGCAACTAGCGAATCGACCCGCCGCCGGCAAGGCAAATGCGTTTGGCCACAGAGAACACAGAGAGCACAGAGATAAAAAAGGCTCGTGTTCTTTCTCTGTGCCCTCTGTGCCCTCTGTGGCAAATACTCAGGAAGCACGTCGCGGCACCCACTAGACGTGACGCAATGCCACGATGGGATCCATGCGTGCCGCCTTGAAGGCTGGTTGCAGGCTCGCCACGGCCGCCACCAGGATCACGATGCCGCTCACCGCCAGGATGTCCGCCGGACCCAGCTGCGGGGCGAGCAGGATGTGCTGGCGTCCGAAGGCGAAGCTCACCGGCCAGAAATTAAGCACCTGCACCAGGAGCAGGCTCACCAGTGCGCCCACCAGCGTGCCCGCCAGCCCGAGCAGGACGCCCTCGCCCACGAACAGTCCCATGATCCGCCCCGGCGGCGTACCGATGGCCGAGAGAGTGCCGATCTCGCGGATACGTTCGTAGACCGCCATGATCATCACGTTCATCACGGCGATCAGCACAATGCCCACCAGCATGACGCGGATGAAGAGATCCAGCAGATCGATCATGCGGGCGATGTTGGCGAACGGCGAAAGCTGGTCCCAGCCGTGCACCTCCAGTGCCGGCTGGCCGCGCGGTGTCGTCACGGTCGCCAGCGCACGGTCCAGGTGCGCCATCACCCGCTCCATGTGGCGCAGGTCCTGGAGCCGGATGGCCAGCTCGTTGATTTCGGGCCTGTCCAGGCGCAGCAGCTCGCGGGCATCGTCCATGTGCAGGTAGCCGTCCCGCCCGCCGGGGCCCGTGACCGCTTCCAGGATGCCCTGCACGATGAAGGTGCGGCCGTTTACCGAGCCGTCCAGGTTGGTGGCCACCAGCACCACGGTATCACCCACCTGGACGCCCATGCCCCGGGCCAGCAGTTCCGGGATCAGCAGCCTCCCCGGGACCACCAGGCCGTCCTCCACGCTGCCCCCCACCAGTCGTCCGCCAAGCAAGGGCATGGCGGCTGCCTCTCGTTCCGGGATCACGCCGTTCAGGCGGATGGAGGTGGTCTCCTCGAAGTTGCTGAACATGGCGCCGAATTTCAGACGCGGGGTGATCGCCTCGACCACGTCCAGCTCATCCAGCGACCGTTCCACCTCCACCACCATCTCCGGGGTCATGTTGAGATTCAGGGGCAGGTTCTCCAGGGAGGCCACGTAACCGCGGTGGTGCACCTGCACGTGGCCCAGCATGGAGTCGGTGATCTGGCCCACCATGATGTCCCGGAAGGAGCCCGACACGGCCATGAACCCCAGCACGGCCACCATGCCCAGCACGATCAGCCCAGCGGTCAGCAGGCTGCGCCGCCAGTAACGGGCGAGATTGCGCGCCGAAAGCCCCAGGACGCGGATCATGACCCGCCCTCCCCCGAAGCCACCAGGCGCCCGTCTTCCAGGGTGTGCACCACCTCGGCGGCGTCCATGATTTTGGGATCGTGGGTGGAGAAGACGAAGGTGGTGCCGAACTCGTCACGCATGGCCCGCATCAGGTCGATGATGCGCAGGGCCGTGTCATGGTCCAGGTTGGCGGTGGGCTCGTCGGCCAGCACCAGCCTGGGCCGGGTGGCCAGCGCCCGGGCCACGGCCACACGCTGCTTCTGTCCGCCGGAGAGCTGATCCGGGCGCTTGTCCGCCCGGTCCGCGATGCCCACCGCTTCGAGCAGTTCACCCACCCGGGCGCGGCGCTTTGCCGCGGGCCAATTCTGCACCATGCGCAGCGGGTACTCCACGTTCTCAGCGGCGCTCAGCACCGGCACCAGGTTGAAGTCCTGGAACACGAAACCCAGGTTCGCGCCACGGAAGTCGGCTGCCGCCCGTCGCCCAAGACGGGCCACATCCGTGTCCAGCACCGAAAGACTACCGGCGCTCGGCCGGTCCAGGCAGCCGATCATGTTGAGCAGCGTGCTCTTGCCGCTGCCCGAGGGTCCCACAAAGCAGACAAAACCGCCGGGTTCGATGCAGAAGTCCACCCTCCTGATCGCGGGTACTTCCACGTCTCCCGCGCGGTAGCGTTTCTCCAGACCTGTGGCTACGACCAGACCCATCGGGAACTCCTTGTCGCGGCCCGGTTGTCGGACCCCGGGGCATTGAATCAGGGAAAACAGCCCGGTCGGCACACGCACCCGTCGACAGCGCGATGACAGGAACCGCCCGAACCATGGCTGATTGGATCATGCTACGCCCCGGTCGCCAATGCGCTGCGTCAAGCTTTACACGATGCCTTGCGCGTGGACAGGCATGGTCGGAAACCGGGATACTCCCCACTCGAATCCACATGACCCGGTATCCCATGGAATTCATCCAGGACTACGGACTCTTTCTCGCCAAGACGCTGACCCTCCTGCTGGTGGCGCTGCTGCTGTTGGGCGTGTTCGCCGCCCTGATGAGCCGGGGGCGTGACAGGGAACGAGAGGACCTGACCGTCAAACGGCTCAACGACCGTTACCGGGATATGGAGCACACGCTCCGGCAGGGCATTCTGGGCCGGCGGGGCGGACGCCGGCTGATCCGTCAGTTCAAGCGGGAGAACAAGCAGGCCGACAAGGAACGCGACGAAAACCGGGCCCGGGTCTTCGTGCTGCGTTTCCATGGTGACATACGCGCCAGCCACGTGGAGAATCTGCGCCAGGAGATCACCGCCGTCCTGACCCAGGTGCGCCCGGAAACGGACCGGGCCGTGGTGTGCCTGGACAGCGGCGGCGGCTTGGTGGCTTCCTATGGCCTCGCGGCCGCGCAGCTGGCGCGCCTGCGGGACAAGGGCGTGGACCTGACGATCGCCGTGGACCGGATCGCGGCCAGCGGCGGTTATCTGATGGCCGCGGTCGCCAACCGGATCGTGGCGGCCCCTTTTGCCGTGGTCGGATCCATCGGCGTCGTTGCCCAGATCCCCAACATCAACCGCATGCTCAGGCGGCACGACGTGGACATCGAACTGCACACGGCGGGAGAGTACAAGCGGACCCTGACGGTCCTGGGCGAGAACACCCCCGAGGGCCGGGAGAAGTTCCGCCAGGAGCTGGAAGAGACCCACCGGCTGTTCAAGGTATACCTGAAGCGCTACCGGCCGGCCCTGGATCTGGACAGGCTGGCCACCGGGGAGCACTGGTACGGCGAGCAGGCCCTGCCCCTGGGCCTGGTGGACGAACTGCGCACCAGCGACGACCTGCTCATGGACCTTTCCCGCGAGTTTGACCTGTACGAGATCCGCTACCGCAAGCGTCAGCCGCTGAGCCGGCGCATCACCCTTGCGGTTGAAAGTGCCGTGGAACGGCTGTTGTGGAGGGATTCGGTTTGAGGCGAAGTTCCACGGGCCTCACCTCCCCTGACGCGGCACCCCGACTATCGTTCGCCCGCCGCGGCATCGAGACGGGTCGCGACCGCTCATGTACCTGACCATCAAACATCTTCACATGTCGCTGGCGTTTCTGTCCCTGGCCGGCTTCGTGCTGCGGGGCCTTCTCCATCTGCGTCATTCTCCGCTGGTGAGACGACCGTTCGTCCGAATTGCTCCGCATGTGGTGGACACTGTGCTGCTGTTGACGGGATTTTGGCTTGCCTGGTTCTGGCGAATGCACGAGTACCTGCAACCCTGGCTCGTTGCCAAGCTCATCGCGCTGGTCTGTTACATTCTGCTGGGTATGGCGGCATTCCGCCTTGCCCGGTCCCCGGGGACCAGGGCCATTGTCTGGTTCACCGCCATCGGTGTATTCCTCTATATGCTCGCGGTGGCACGTACCAAGCTGGTACTGCCTTTCCCCCCTTGATCCCATACGGCCCGGCCGCTTTGCGGCCGTGGGCATCGATCCCCGGCGGTTGCCACGGGCCCCATGGCCTGGATCACCACCGTTCGTCCGGGTCCGGCTTGCGTGGCGATGACCTCTTGTGGACAATCCAAGCGTACTGGGGATACCCTCTCCGGACGGGGTGGGAGCAATCACCTCTTGGATTCAATGGCTTACCGCTGCGGGCGGTGGTTGACGGAGCATCGGCGAACTCATGCCAGGCAAGACGCCCTACATCCAGGTGCTTGATATCGAGCAGACGTTGGCCGATCTGAGCGAGACGGTGGATCGTTTGCGCCAGGAACGGGACGACCTGGAGATTGCGCTGACCACCGCCGTTGAACACGGCGATGCCATTGAATCCCAACTCGAAACGGCCAACCGGCAGCTCCAGGGGGAAGTGCGGGAGCGGCGGCTGATTGAGAAACAACTGCGCGATCTGGTGACCACCATTACCCAGAAGAGCCGCGATCTGGAACTGGTTCTGCAGACCATCACCGAACACGCGGACCAGATCGACCTGCACTGGTTACAGCGCTATATCGAATCGGAGAGCGCCGCCAGGCATGATCCGCTGACCGGGCTGGCCAATCGGCGCATGCTGGACGAGGCGATGGAACGTGAATGGGCGCGGGCCCGGCGCCAGAGTCAGTGGCTCGCGATGTTGCTGTGCGACGTGGACAACTTCAAGCCCTACAATGACCGCTATGGCCACCAGGCGGGCGATGAATGCCTGAAACAGCTATCGGAGTTGCTCAAGGACCTGCTGCATCGTGAAGGCGATCTGGTCGCCCGCTACGGTGGAGAGGAGTTCATCCTGCTTCTACCGAACACTGACGAAGGCGGCGCCCTGCAGGTCGCATTCAGTATCCAGAGGAGGCTCGCCGAGTTGAATCATCGGCATGAGGATTCCCCCCTGGGCCGGATTACGCTGAGTATGGGGGTGGCGGCCATAATCCCGGAAAATGACGACGAAGGCACGCTGTTCGCCGAGGTGGACCGGCGCCTGTATCTGGCCAAGCAGAAGGGTCGAAATTGCATCGTCAACAGCACACATCATCCAGAGTCGGAGAATCTTCATGAACGGGAATCAGGGGGAGATCAGGGAGATCCGGTTCGATCGGAACACCGAGTCACTTGACCTGTCATTCTGGCCCGGATCGGTGCCGCTCAAGCAGCGATGGCGCAACAACGGACTTTCCGCCGACTTTCTGGGTGACTACGTCACCACCTTTTTCCCTCTGGATGAGAATGATCCCGCTACCCGAAAGCGTCAGAGCGAGATCCGGGGTGCCGTGAGCTTTATCGCCAACGAACTCCTGGAGAACGCGATGAAGTTTCACGACGATTCCCTGCCCGAGCCGATCACCATGCGGCTGTGTCTCCAACAGAAGGAGATCATATTCCAGCAGGTCAATTGCACCGGCCGTGAGGCCACGGAGGCATTTCGCGCGTTCGTCGAGCGGCTCGGCTCCTCGGACCCGGGCGAGTTGTTTGTGCAGCAGCTTGAACAGGGTGCGGCCTCCGAAGGCAGCGCGGGGCTGGGGTATCTGACCATGATCAATGATTACGGGGCGGAGCTGGCCTGGCGCTTCGAGCCTATCGCCGATAACGGCTTTCGGGTCACCACCCAGGTGATCCTGGAAATTTGACGGAGCAAGATCTGATGCAGTCTCTTTCCGGAGAGGGTTACAAAGTCGAACTGGATGCCGAGACCGACAGTGTTCGGTTGATCGGCGCCTTGCGCCTGGGAGGACTGGCCGAGTACGCCCCGCTCTCCCAACTGCTGGAAGACGCACTGGATGACCGTACGGAACTGACCATCGACCTTACCGAACTGGAATTCCTCAACAGTTCCGGTATCGCGACCCTGTCCAAGTTCGTGATCAGCGCCCGCAATCGCCAGCATTGCGCGCTGGCCATTCGCGGCTCCGAGGCCATCGCATGGCAAGGCAAGTCGCTCAAGAACCTGAAACGGCTCATGCCGGCGCTTGAACTGACTTTCGAGTGACAGCGATCAAGGATTCCTTGTGACTCAACCGCGGACGGGCACCGAAAAGGGCGACAGATCCATTCCGTTCACAGCCAGCCTGACCTTCCGTCAGGCTGCCGTCACTTTGCTCATTGTTGCATTCCTCGGGCTGCTGGGCGGTGCCGTGGAGCTCGGCGCCGACTGGCGTTCCATGCGCGGGGAGATCCAGGAGCATACCTGGCGGAGCCTGGAACTGGTGCGCGGCTCCGCCGCCGAGGCCGCCTTCCAGTTCAATGACGATCTCGCGACACAGGTTGTCGACGGCCTGTTCGCCCACCGGGAGATGGAGTCGGTGGTGATCCGCGACAACTTCGGCGGGACCATCGTGCGCCGGGACCGGGAGGACGTCGCGCCCGCCAGCGCCCTGGTCGGGACGCTGTTCGGAGATATCACCGAATACACCACCGAGCTGCACCATGGTCCGGTGGAGGCAGCGGCCCAGCACGTGGGGGCGCTGGAGGTTCGGCTGGCTGCCGGCGAGATCGCGGCGCGCTTCACTGAACGCGGGCTGGTGATCTTTTCGGTGGGACTGGTCAAGGCGCTGGTGATCTCGGCGCTGGTGGTACTGATCTTCTACTTCATGATCACGCGTCCCCTGCTTGGACTTCACACCGCCATCACCCGCATCGATCCGGCCCGGCCCGGGGATTGGCCGCGGCCGCGTTTCCCGCGCCATGAGCGCGATGAACTGGGCCAGATCGTGCAGAGTCTCGACAATCTCATGCAAGCCTTCCAGCAGGGACTGGAGCAGCGCGACCGCGCCCGAGACGAAAACACCCGCCTGGGCGCGGAACTGGACGTCTCCCGACGCATCCAGCAGATCCTGCTTCCTTCGCGCGCCGAACTGGACGCCATCGAGAGCCTGGATATCGCCACGCACATGGAGGCTGCCCACGAAGTGGGGGGGGATTACTACGACATCCTGAGTCATGACGGAGGCGTGCGCATCGGCATCGGCGACGTCACCGGTCACGGCCTGGAGAGCGGCGTGGTCATGCTCATGACCCAGAGCGCAGTGCGCACCCTGCTCACCAGCCGTGAGCAGGACATGGTGCGGGTCATGGACGTGCTCAACACCACCATCTACAACAACGTGCAGCGCATGGGCTGCGGCAAGAACCTGACCCTCGCCCTGCTGGATTACCGGCATGTGAGCGATCCGGATCGTCCCGGCACAACGGGCCACCTGCGCATCAGCGGCCAGCACGAATCCGTGATCATCGCGCGCCGGGACGGACGCATGGAGGTGGTGGACACCGACGACCTCGGTTTCCCCATCGGCCTGGTGGAGGAAATGGCGCATTTCGTTGCGCAGATCGACGTGGACCTGCATCCGGGCGATGTGGTGGTGCTGTACACCGACGGCATCACCGAGGCCGCGGACGAGGACCATCGTCTCTACGGCGACGAACGCTTCAGGGAAATCATCGCGACCCATCGCGATGAATCGGCCGAGGCCATCAAGGATTCCATCATCAACGATGTGAAACGCCACATCGGCACCCAAACCCTGTACGACGACCTGACACTGGTCATTCTCAAGCAGAAATGAGTCTTGACCGTTGACACCCGGGGAGAGAACGATCATGCGCCCAGGCAGTGCCCGCAACTCATACCTGTTCAGCCGATGCATGGCGGGTCTTGCCCTGCTTGTCGCCGGTCTCGTGGCCGCGCATGCCCAGGCCCAGTCCGCACCCCGTGACCTCAACGAGCTGCGCTGGATCACGGAAGAATACGCTCCCTACAACTTCACGCAGGATGGTGTCGTCACCGGGCTCGCCGTGGATATCCTTGTCAGGATGTGGGAGCGTCTGGGCGTGGACAAGACCGCGGCGGACATACAGAGCCTGCCCTGGGCACGGGGCTACCGGATGGCGCTGGATCAGCCGGACACCTGCCTCTTCTCCACCACCGTGACCGACACGCGCCGGGAGCAGTTTCAGTTCATCGAGCCGATCCTCGACGCCAACGTCAGTGTGATCGCCGCCCGCTCACACAACCTCAAGGCAGACAGCGTGCGGGATCTCGAACCCTACAGCATCGGTGTGGTGCGTGAAGATATCGGCGACCAGTTGCTTCAGGAAGGCGGGTTCTCCGGCATTTACGTGCGCACGGATTCGGCCCGTATCCTCATGCGGATGCTCCAGGGCCAGCGCTTTGACGGTGCCGCGTACAACATCCGGGTGGCGGACTGGACGATGCTTCAGGAGGGCATTGATCCGGAACTCTACGAGCCTGTACTCACCCTGCAGGAAGGCCACATGGGCTACGCCTGTCACAGGGACATCGATGCCGCGTTGATTGCGCAACTCCAGGCAGCACTGGACGCGTTGATCGAGGACGGCACGGTGGATGCCATTATCCAGGGCTATCTGCAGTGATCCGGCGCTGACCGGGGAGCCGGGAACGCATGCGCCGGGCCGCTCTCCCGGGTCCGCGTGGCATCGATGCCCATTGCCTGCACCTGCCCCTCGCCGCGAAAACAGTCCCCTTGCCTGCGTCTCCTTGGCATAATCTTTCCGGGAGACCCCATGACGTCCGCAAGGATTTGTCATGGCGGACCAGAAACCCGTTCACCGTCACTTTCGGGGGAAACACCATGCACACAGCACACCGCGCCGCGCCGCGCCTGATCAACCGCTGGCTGGCGGGTCTCGTGCTGATGACAACCGGATTCGCCGCGGGCCAGACCCAGGCCCTGAACG